>CACOJQ010000024.1 GCA_902627575.1 uncultured Bacteroidota bacterium | reverse complement strand
ACAGACAGGTATGAGTAGGATTTTAACAATATTTCCGATTAAAGATCAGCAAAAGTGGAGTCCGCTAATGCAATTGGATTCAATAACAGGCATGAAGGAAGAACTTTCAAAGATTTTATTTGCAAAAAAAGACTCTTTGCTTGTTCATAACCGCTTATCATCATATCCGGACTACATTCAAGCAATGTTCAGAGATTTTATTAAAAATGAAAAAATTAATATTTTTCCACTATTTAATTATCATTTAAAATTATGTAACGATGGTGGAGATTGTGATATTGCTTTGGATCTTCTAACTTATTTTAAAAAATACCAAAGAGATAATGGAAATGACTTAATTCCTCCTAAATGGAAATTAGATTTAGAGATATTATACAATAAGATTGATATTTTTCATCAGTTGTTTATACTTTATTTTATTACAGGTATTATAAGTCTAATATTAGTTATTATTCAAATGTTTTATAATCAAAGGTGGCTTACTAACACTATTAAATTATTGAAATTTTTGATTTTTATAGCATTATTTTTACATACTCTGGGATTAGCTGCTCGATGGGTTATTTCTAATCATGCGCCATGGACTAATGGATATGAAGCGATGATTTATACTGTTTGGGCTACTATGCTAGCAGGAGTGATTTTCAGTAAAAGATCTCCTTTGACATTAGCAACAACTACTTTAGTATCTTCATTACTACTTCTTTTTGCATTCATAAGCAGTCTGGACCCCACAATCACAAATGTTGTACCTGTTCTTAATTCATATTGGTTGATGATACATGTATCTATTATAGTTGCATCATATGGTTTTTTAATTATGGGTGGTTTTCTTGGTTTGCTATGTTTATTTTTAATAATCTTCAACAAAAAGAATCGAGAAATTATAAATCATAAAATTACAGAATTAACTATTATTAATGAAAAGTCTTTGACTATTGGATTATTTATGCTAAGTATTGGTACTTTTTTAGGTGGAATATGGGCAAATGAATCATGGGGAAGATACTGGGGATGGGATGCTAAGGAGACTTGGGCTCTAGTTAGTATATTGGTATACGCTATAATTTTACATTTTAGATTTATTCCTGGTCTCAAAAGTAAATTTGTATTTAACTTCGCATCAATCATAGCTGTATTTAGTGTTTTAATGACGTATTTTGGAGTTAATTATTTATTATCTGGACTTCATTCTTATGCTGCTGCTGACGAAAAGGTGACTATTCCAGGTTATATTTATTTAACATTTATATCTATATTAGTTGTTGGTTTTATTGCTGGTGTTAAAAATAAAAGAAGAATATTATCATGAAATTAGATTTGTTAGTTTTTGGAGCTCACCCAGACGATGTTGAATTAAGCTGTGGGGGAACAATAATCAAAGAGGTTCAAAAGGGTAAAAAGGTAGGTATAATTGATTTGACTCGAGGAGAGTTAGGCACTAGAGGAAGTATTAAAATACGTGATATTGAGTCAAAAAATGCTTCAAAAATCATGGGAGTTTCCGTACGAGAAAACATGAATTTTTCAGACGGTTTCTTTGAGAATAATAAAAAAAACAAAATTTTATTGATTAAAAAGATTAGAAAATATCAACCTGATGTAGTTGTGACTAATGCCTTGTCAGATAGGCATCCTGACCACTCTAGAGGTGCTCAAATTGTAATAGATTCTTGTTTTTTATCTGGACTAAGTAAAATAGATACTAATCAAGATGTATGGCGACCTAATGCTATATATCATTATATTCAATTTAATAATATTCAGCCTACTTTTGTAATTGATATTTCACAACAATTTACTAAGAAATTAGAATCAGTAAAGGCATATAGTTCACAATTTTATAACCCAAAAAGCGATGAGCCAAAAACTATTATTTCTTCCAAAGAATTTTTAAATAGTATAACTTATAGAGCACAAGATCTTGGCAGACAGGCTAATTGTAAATTTGCTGAAGGGTTTATATCACATCAACTTCCTGTTGTTGAATTTTTATCAGAACTAAATAAAAAAAAGACTGAATAATATTACTCAGTCTTTCTTTTTGTTATTAATTATGTTTTTATTACTTGGTTTTAAAAACTTTTCTACCATTTACAATATAAACTCCTTTAGGAAGATCTGCAAAGTTAGTTTTCCATTCTTTTCCTAATATATCAAATATGCCATTGATATTAGATTTTTGATTATTATTAAGTTCATTAATTGCTGATGGTGTTGGGAAAAGTCCAACTGTATCTATTTCTAAATAAACTGTTGCATTCCAGTCAACCATATCTGCATCAGCTCCTAAAGCGTTACCAGGCTCAAAATCTTTTTGATATACCATTCTTATTTTATCATCTACAACAGGATACATTGACCCATATACACACTCTTGCATACCAGCCCAGCTATCATGTGGAGTTACATCAACTGATTGACTCCATGTAGCGCCACCATCTGTACTTTTTGTAACAAAAATATGACGGAAATCTTGATCGCCATTATTTATATTTTCAACTACAGTAGAGTATGTAACCCATATTACTCCGTTAGCATCAATCCCCATACTAGGAAATGTAGTTAATCCACTACCATAACTTCCACCTCCGTTAAGTGATAAATCAAGCATTCCGTTTTGGTCAATATCTTCTGATTGAGCAATATACATACCAGTACCGTGATCCCATAATGATGGAGTTGCGAATGTTCCTCCAACAGGACCAGTACCCATATCTTCGTTCCAATACATTAAACCGTTCGTTCCAGGAAAATATGACCACTGACCATCTGAAAGATCAGCGTCTAAGAGTCTATTATTTCCCCATGTAACATGTACCATGTCATTATGATCAATTAATACAGCACCAGAACCACTTGTTGAATAAACTGTATCAGCAAAACCGTCCAAATCCATATCTAAACCATCATCTGCAGCATATTTATCAACCGGAAAGTCTATAAAGTTTGTTTTCGTCCAGTTGTCTCCATTATCTGTAGACTTAAGTATAAATGAATCTGCCCATCCGTTGAAATAAGCAATTACTACAGTTTCTCCTTTCGCAGAAATTGCATAGTTATCGCCTCCAAATCCAATAAATTCGGTAGAATCAATACCAGGAATAACCATTGTATCTATATCCCAGTAGTTTCCTCCATCCAATGATCTGGAATAAAGAAGAGCACCATTTAAACCTTGCCATAATTGACCGGTCCAGTTTGTTCCTACTGGCTCTGTTAAAGCTACTGTATGAATAGTGTTTCCATCAGGACCACCGACAGCTGATCTATTCCATATTAAATACACTTCGTTTAAATAAGTTTCGTTCCATGTTCCAGTACCAATAGTAGATCGATTTACCATATTTAGATTACTATTTTGAGTACTATGACTTATAATGACTTCTGATCCATTATCCAAAGCTAATAGTGATGGCCATCCAGTTCTTGAACTTTCTAGTCTTGGGTTAGGGTAGGGAGGATTAGGAGATTGAACAGACCAAGACGTTCCATCATAAAAATTGTATCCAGTTCCTCTATCAGACCATACAGAATTTAATTCTGCAGACATTGTCCATACTGCAGACATAGTTCCATCATCATGAACTAAAATTCTATTTTGTACTGAATTGTTTGTTTGTAGGTCGTAGCTAGTCCATCCAATATCAACTTCAGTTGTATTTTTGGAGTTGCCTGTATAAAACGTGTAAGGGTTAGGATTTACCATTAAATTTGATAAAGCTTCATCACCAGATCTTGTTACTTTATTTTTTTCTGCTTTATCTAGTTGTTTTGAAATTTTGATTGGATTTATTTGTGCAGTTAATGCAAAAGACAAAAAAAATCCTAAAATTAGAGTAGTGGTTTTTTTCATATTTTTAATTATTTTGTTCTTAAGATTTTGCTAATGTACTAAAAAATTCTTTTGTATCGTAGTCTAATTGAATTACCTATTACAACTATGTCAGAAAATGCCATAAAAATAGCAGCCCACATTGGATTTAATAGTCCTGCTATCGCAATTGGTATAGCAATAATATTATAAGAAAATGCCCAAAAAAGATTTTGTTTTATAGTAACTAATGTATGTTTAGATATCAAAAGTGATTCATTTAATTGTTTTAAATTTTTTGTATTTAGTAAAATGACATCGGAGCTTTGTATTGCAACTTCTGTCGCATTTGCTAGAGAGATTCCAATATTAGCTTTAGCTAGAGATGGTGCATCATTTATACCATCACCAATCATGGCTGTAGGATTTTTTAAGCTTAGCTCAGTAATTTTATCGATTTTGTCTTTTGGAAGTTGTTCGCTAAAAATACCTGTAAAATTAATTGATTTTTTTAAGATTTCACATTTTGATTTTTTATCCCCACTTAACAGATATAATAAATATCCTTTATTCTTTAACAAATCTAAAATATCAAATGTGTTAGGTTTGAGTTCATCTTCAATATCTAATGTAGCAATTAACTTATTGTTTTTTAATAAGAGCAGGTCACTTTCTGTCTTAGAACTAAAAATTTTAGATGATCCAATTTCGTAATTATCTCCATTAATATTTGCACTAATACTTGTGCCTTTGTTTTCTTTTATATTTTTTATTTCAAGTGGTTTGTCATAATTTTTAAATATTTTGCACAATGACTTTGCAATAGGGTGGGAACTATGTTTTTCTAAATTATAAATAATATTTTTAACTTTATTTTCATCACTTTCGTAGCATGTAATTTTAGAAATTTTAAATTCTCCAGTAGTGATTGTCCCTGTTTTATCAAAAACTATATTTTTAATTTCTGCTAATTTTTCAAGTGTTTCTCCACCTTTAATTAGTATTCCCTTTTTTGCAGCTCTGCCTACACCAACCATTACAGCTGTAGGAGTAGCTAGGCCCATTGCACAAGGACAAGATATCACCAAAACAGCAATTGATCTTAAAATGGCATCTTGTAATGATATATCAAAAAATAAATGAGTAATTAAAAAAGTAAGAACTGAAATTATTAGCACAAATGGAACAAATATAGCACTAACTTTGTCTCCAAATTTTTGGATGTTTGGTTTAAATTTTTGTGCATTTTTTACTAGACTAATAACATGAGATAACATTGTGTCTTCCCCAATTTTCAATACTTTTACTTTAACATTTCCCTCCTTTAATACTGTACCACCGATAACGTGATCATTTATATTTTTGGTAATCGGTAAAGATTCACCAGTAATAATAGATTCATCAATTAGTCCACAACCTTCAATTATAATTCCATCTGATGGGATTTTATCTCCATTATTGACAATTAGTATATCATTTATTTGAATTTCAGAAAATGGAATTTCTACTATACTTTTATTTACTTCTTTTCTTGCATTTACTTTTTGTATGTTAGTTAAATCCTCTATAGCGTTTGTAGTTTTTTTGATAGATTTTTTTTCAAGAAGGTTCCCCATTAACACTAATGAAATAATTGTTGCACTTGTTTCAAAAAAAAGATATTTTTGATATTCTAAATTTTCAGTAAACATTAGCCATCCGACTATACTATAGAAAAAGGCAGTACTTGACCCAATAAAAATTAGCACATCCATATTTGGAATACCAGATTTAATTGAACTCCATGCGCTTCTACCAAAATAATTTAAACCAATAATGTATACTGGTATACAAATTAGTAATTGGTTAAAGGGTTTTTTTAGTAAATTTTCATCACTAACAAACATGCTGCAAAGTAGAGGAATTGTAAAAAAAAGAGAAATAATAAATAGTTTTTCTAAACTAATTTTTTTTTTGTTATTTAGTTTTTTTTTTACTGAGTAGTTAAGACTTGATAAAACTTCAATAACATTATCCTCTGACTGTTGATCACTTAATTCACAGCTTACATCTCCAGTTGCAAAAATCACATTTACGTTACTAAAACCTTCTTTTTCTAAACTTAATTTAATCCCATTGGCACAATTATTGCAGTGCATTCCTTCTACTTTTAATTGTACTTTTTTTATATCTTTTTGCATAATGAAACAAAGATAATCAGAATAATTGAAATTTTTGAGGAAAGTTATATATTTGCTAAACGAAATGGTGACTGTAGCTCAGTTGGTTAGAGCACTGGTTTGTGGTGCCGGGAGTCGTGGGTTCGAATCCCATCAGTCACCCTTTTTTAAAGAGGAGTTCAACTCCTCTTTATTTTTTTACATAATTGAGTAATCTTCTTAAAAGTAGTGACTTTGGTTGTTTTCCAGGAAATGTTTTTATTTTTTCAAATTTATGATTGAAAACCACAATTGTTGGTGTAGTAGATTGTTGTGAACCATTATGATTAAATGATGCTACTTCTGCGTAAAAATCGTGTCTCCAGTCACTTCTACCTGAGGAAGCAGGCTGTTGGTTTCCATAAGCTTTACCATTATAAAAAATTGTATCTTTAGTTCTAGAATCTATTTTAACTGCAAAAAAGTTATTATTTACTAATGATACAATTTCTTTATCTGACAGTGTGTTTTTACTCATTTCAAGACAATAAGAACAATTTTTTTTATAAAAATAAACTAGAATATTTTTGTTAGATTTTATAGCATATTCCTTAGCTTTTGTTAATGGAATCCAATTGATTTCATTGCTTATTTGTGAAACTGACAAGTAGGGTGCTAATAAAAATATAAATATAAATCTTCTCATCATTATTTTGTTTCTTTTTTAGTTTTTAATCTTTTATTTGCTTCTAATATCCAAGTTTTTGCACCGCCCCTAACATATCCCAGTGAAAAGCCTGTTGTTTCTGAACCAATTACAGAAAATTGAACATCTTTGTCTTTAAGAACAGGCTGAGCAAATACTCCAGTGGGATATCCTCTTATTAGCCCTTGAAATGTTTTTTGTAGATTACTATTTTGTGCTTTTAATTCTTTGGATTGTGGACTTCTCCTAGGAAAGTCAACTTCAAGTAGTATAATGTTTTTTTTAGCCCAATCTTTAAATTCATTCTGATCAAACACTTCAGCAACTAACCTCTTACACCAAATGCACCAATCACTTCCGGTAAAAAAAAGAAACATAGGCTTACCAGTTTGTAAGGAAAGATTAATAGCTTTGTTTGCATCAGTATGCCACACTGGTTCATTTTGTTGTCCATAAACATTTAGACATAAAAGTGTAAGGGTCAGAAATATTATTTTTTTCATAGTAAAAAGTTTAGTGGATGCCATGCATCAATTTTTTAATAAATGGTGATATTATAAGAACGAATAATGCAATAATTATTGTTACAATACCAATTTTTAAATAAACAATATTATATTGAAGCAAAGTAGCAATGGGCTTATTGTCTATTGTTGGGCTTCCTAAAAGATTGTTAGTTAATCTTGAAAGTGGACCTGATGGTCCTTTTTCAATACTGTGACTCAAGGTAACATTTAGTTTATTGTCAGGAGATTGAAAATATTGTTCATGAATACCAGGAGGTAAGCCCTTTTTTTGTTGCCAACTAACTGTTATGCTATCGTCTGATATATAAGTAACACCTGCAATTGCATCTTTTTTATTTTTTATGGATTCATTTGTTGAGTATCCAAAAGTTATAAAAGCATCATTGTTTTTTAGATCCTCAAACTTAGGTTGCATATAGTCTTCATATACTTTAGTATTTTCATTTACTTTTAAAAATTCCCATGGAAATAATTCAGCAACTTGTTCAAAAATATTTTTTTCTTTTATTTCTTCTTTCTTAATTGAACTTCCATTTAAAAAACTTTGTTTTATATTATTAATATATGCTTGTTCCTCTTCGCTTATTTGTATTTTATTTTTCTCATTTTTAAGTACTAATAATCCTTTCTCATTAATTCCCCACACAAAATCTTTTTCATTTTTTACTAGCTCATATGCAATTAGTTTGCTAATCTCCTGTTTGTCTTTTAAAGTAAAAAGAGAATCACAATAAGATTTTATTTTTTTATCTTTTTTTGCCTTTTCTTTATCTGTTTTATCTTTCATGATTTTTATAGCAGGATCATTTTTAGCTTTTTCAATTAATGATGGACTTGTAATGTTAGTTAAATTATTACTATAATCAAAGCTAAAATCAAATTCATAAGTATTTGTTTTATTTCCATCATGAATCACAAAAGTTGCTGTTTCATTGTAAAATGGCTCAGATGTCATTTTTGCTATAGCTCCAGAAATATAGTGAGCAAATGTTGAAGATAAAAACCAAACTCCCATCATAAATGCTATAATTTTTTTTGGTGCAAGTTGCGTCACTTTTGCAAGTCCGATAGGAGAAAGAAATAATTCTCCAGTAGTAATAAGTAAATAACCTACAAACACAAATAAAAATGGAACTTGAGTTGCAGAGTTTAAAAAGTGAATTGACATTCCAAATACTACAAATCCTAAAGCAAGTTGAAATAACCCTAGTGAAAATTTTATTGGTGTGTTAGGGTTCTTATTAAGAGCCCCTAATTTTGTCCATAACCAACTAAATGGAATAGCTAATAAAACTATGTAAAATGGATTGATAGCGTTTGTTTGAGATGCAGTTAGTCCCACAAGATTAACACATTTGTCAACCCATACTGTAATAGAGCTTCCTGCTTGTTCAAAGCAAGCCCAGAAAATAGTGCAAAAAACTGCTAGAATCATAATTGCAACTAATCTATCTCCGCTTTGACGATCACCCTCCTTATAAAAACTGCTAACTAGAAATATAACATATACTAAGACTAAAAGACCCACTATAGTTAATACAGTTCCTAACATTTCAGATTGTGTGTCTAATATTATTAGGTATGCAAAAATTGGAACGGCTATAAAGCCTAAAATATATATTATATTATTTACAGAGATTCCTGCAAGTTTCTTTTTTATATACTTTTCGGGTTGAAGACCTTTGTCTTGCATTACTCCAGATGTGATTCCTTTCCAAAAAACTAATAATCCCGCAAGCATTCCAATACCTGCTGCTCCAAAACCCCAATGCCATCCGTATGTTTCTCCAAGATATCCACAAAACAATGGGGCTATCATTGCACCCAGATTTATACCCATATAAAATATTGTAAAGCCACCATCTCTTTTTAAGTCTCCTTCTTCATATAATGATCCAACAAGAGTAGAAATGTTTGGTTTAAAAAATCCATTTCCAATTATTAGAAGACCTAGCGCCCCATAAAAAAAGAAATCGGACGGAAATGCCATGAAGAAGTGTCCTAGAGCCATCAATACACCACCATAAATAATTGATTTCCTGTAACCCATGAATTTGTCTGCTAGATATCCTCCTATTAGAGGAGTAAGATATACTAATGCTCCATATGCAGCATAAATTCCATACGCAATGTCTTCATTGTTTTCTAAACTAGAATAATAGTCTTTTATTAGATATAGAGTGAGAAGTGCTCTCATGCCATAAAAGGAGAATCTCTCCCACATTTCTGCAAAAAATAAATAAAATAGAGCTTTTGGGTGTCCTTTTTTATCTAAATAATTTTTAGCAGTATATAAAATTAAAACTGTAAAAATGATGTAACCAATTATTTGTCCCATGTTTTATTTTTTTAGGTCTTCGAAAATAATAAATTTTATGTTATAAATTATTTAAAATGAAATCAGTAATCTTTTGATAAAGATGTAATCTAGTATTTTTCCCATAAATTCCATGATTTTTATCAGGATAAATAAATAAATCGAATTGTTTATTTGCCGCTACAAGAGCTGAAATCATTTCCATTGAGTTTTGAACATGAACATTATCATCTGCACCGCCATGTATTAAGAGATAATGTCCTTTTAGATTTTCAACATAATTGATAGGAGAGTTTTCATCATATCCACTAGTATTTTCATCAGGTGTCCTCATATATCTTTCTGTATATATGTTGTCATAAAATCTCCAGTTAGTTACAGGAGCTATTGCCACAGCTAATTTAAAAACATCTGCACCTTTTGTTATTGCAAGTGATGACATGTATCCGCCATAGCTCCAACCCTGAATACCAATTCTTGCTGAATCAACATAGCTTAAATCTCTAAAATATTTAGCTGCATCAATTTGATCTATTGTTTCATACCTTCCTAGCTCTTTGTAGGTTAATTTTTTAAATTCTGCGCCTTTTCCACCTGTTCCTCTATTATCAACACAAGCTACAATATATCCTTTTTGAGCAAGCATTTGATGCCAAAAGTAGTCGTAATCAAATGAGTTTTTTACTTCTTGACTGCCTGGTCCACCGTAGACAAACATATATAATGGATATTTTTTATTTTCATCAAAATTCGGAGGTTTTATCATCCAAGTATTTAATTGAGCATTTTTTGTTTGAATAGTAAAAATTTTTTTTTCGGATAAGTTATATTCTGCCATGATTTTTAGTAATTCTTCATTATCATTTAAAACATCTATCTCATCACCATTGGCATTATGTAAAGTAAATTTTTCAGGTGTATTAGCTTGTGAAAAAGAATTAATGTAGTACTTCATTCCCTTACTAAAAATTGAATTATTATTTCCTATGTTTTTACTGAGTTTTGTTGTTTTGTCAAGTTCTAAGTCCAATACAAATAATGATCTGTTAATTGATCCATCTTGAGTTGATGTATAATAAAGTTTCATTATGTCTGAATTTATCCCATGAAAATCTGTTACTTCCCAATTTCCTTTAGTTAATTGAATATCTAAACCATTTAGATCTTTTAAATAAATATGATTGTATCCATCTTTTTCAGACGTCCAAATAAATTTGTTATCAGGCAAAAAAGTTAGATTGTCGTGAACATCGATATAATAATTATCTCTTTCTGTGAAAAGTATGCTGTTTGATGCATCGTTGCTATTAACAACTATGAAATCTAATTCGTTTTGATATCGATTCATTCCGTATAAAACTAATTTTTCAGCACTGTTAGTCCATTTAATTCTTGGAATGTATTCATAGTCTTTATCTGTATAAATAAATTTGTTTTTTAGTAGTTCTAAGTCATAAATATATATTTTGACGATGGAGTTTTCTTCACCTGCTTTTGGATATTTGAATTTTTTTTGTTTTGGGTATAGATTGCCTCTAAAAATATCCATTGAAAACTCAGGAACATTTTGTTCGTTAAATTTATAATAAGCAATATTTTTACTATCAGGAGACCACTCAAAGCTTCTAATTAAGCCAAATTCTTCTTCGTATACCCAGTCAGAAGATCCATTTATAATATGGTTTTCTTTTCCGTCAGTTGTTATTTGTGTAATTGTCTGATTATTTATCTCATAAATAAATAAATTATTTTCTTTTACATATGCAATTTTTTCCCCATCTGGAGAAAATGTAGCATGCATTATTTTATCATCGGAAACTTTATTTAATTTATCTGTGTAAATATTGTAAGTGTAAAATATGGATTTAGTTGAATATCTATATATTTTTTCTGTTTTTGTTGCAAGTAATATTTTTCTTTCATCGTTGCTAAATGAATAATTATAGATTCTCGAAATATCAAAGTCGTTACTTTTAAATAAAGTTTTAATTTTTTTATTGTTACTAAATTTAAATTTATGAATTTCTTGACCTTCTTTAGTATTTTTTAGTGTTGTGTAGTATTCACCATCAGTCGATGACTTTATTGAACTTAAATATTTTGGATAAAATTTATATTCACTCCATATTTCATTTAAAGTTAGATCTTTTTTTTGACTAAAAATAGGTATATAAATTATGCATAATAAGCATAGTGTTAGTATTTTTTTCATCTTTTATTTTTTCTTTTAATCAACAAGGGCTAATTTAATTAAATTTGTGTTATGAAATATACTAAAATAGATGATGAAATTTTAAATGATATTAAGGGCTTTATTGAAAGTGGATTTGTTTATTGTAACCAAGAAAAATTGTCCGAATATAGCCGCGATGAAACTGAAGACTTGATCTTTCGCCCTGAAATAGTTGTTAAGCCGTCTTCAACAAGTGAGATCTCCAAGCTTCTAAGTTATTGTAATACTAGAAAAATTCCTGTTACTCCTTGTGGTGCGCGTACAGGTCTTAGTGGAGGTAGTCTACCTATTTATGGTGGGATTTCTTTGAGCTTGGAAAGATTAAATAAAATAATCGATATTGATGAAAGAAACTTACAAGCAACTGCAGAGCCAGGTGTAATAAATCAAGTTTTTAGAGACTGCGTTGAAGAAAAGGGTCTGTTTTATCCTCCAGATCCAGCCAGTAAGGGAAGTTGCACCTTGGGTGGTAATTTAGCTGAAAACGCAGGAGGGCCTAAAGCATTGAAATATGGCGTAACAAAAGACTATGTGCTAAATCTAGAAGTTGTTTTACCTTCAGGTGATGTTATTTGGACGGGAGCCAATGTTTTAAAAAATGCAACTGGATATAATTTAACTCAGCTAATGATAGGTAGTGAAGGAACACTAGGCATTATAACTAAAATTGTTTTTAAGTTAATTCCATTGCCCACAAAAGATATATCAATGTTAGTACCATTTAAATCTTCAGAGATGGCATGTCAAGCCGTATCTGCTGTTTTTAGAGCAGGAATAAATCCTTCTGCTTTAGAATTTATGGATAGAGATGCTATTGACTGGACTTTAAAATATACCGATGCAAAAATTAATAATCTTACAGATAATATTCAAGCACATTTATTGATTGAGGTTGACGGTAACAATATTGAATTATTGTATAAAGATTGTGAAAAGATTGCCGACGTTTTATCAGAATTTGATTGCGGGGAAATATTAATTGCAGATAGTAAATCACAGAAAGATCAACTTTGGAATATTAGAAGAAGGGTTTCTGAAGCTGTTAAGTCAAATTCTGTTTACAAAGAGGAAGACACTGTTGTTCCAAGAGCAGAATTACCCTTATTATTAAGAGGAGTAAAGCAAATTGGTAAAAAGTACGGATTTAAATCTGTTTGTTATGGTCATGCAGGTGATGGTAATTTGCATGTTAATATTATAAAGGGACAAATGAATGAAGTTGATTGGAATAAAAATTTAAAAAAAGGTATTCGTGAAATTTTTGAATTTACCAAAAAATTAGGAGGTACAATTAGCGGCGAGCATGGAATTGGTCTAGTGCAAAAAGACTATTTAGACATTGTTTTTTGCCAAAAAAATATAGAAATACAAAAGAGCATCAAAAATCTTTTTGATCCCAACAATATACTTAACCCAGGCAAAATATTTTAAATCAATTCAATTATATTTTACGATATTTGCGGATAACTATGACTATTATAAAGCCAAGATTACCAAAAGGAATGCGAGATTTCAGTTCTGATGTTATGCAGAAAAGAAATTTTATTTTCAAAAACATTAGAAAGGTATTTGAAAGTTATGGGTTTTCCCAAATTGAAACTCCTTCAATTGAAAACATGGAAACACTTTCTGGCAAATATGGTGAAGAAGGCGATAGATTAATTTTTAAGATCTTAAACTCAGGAGATTATTTGTCTAAAGTTGATATAAATGACAATATTAACTCAAAATCGTTAGCAAAGCAAATTTCAAATAGAGGGCTACGTTATGACCTGACAGTACCTTTTGCAAGATTTGTTGTTCAGAATAGAAATAAAATTACATTTCCATTTAAGCGATATCAGATGCAAAATGTATGGAGAGCTGATAGACCTCAGAAAGGTAGATTTAGGGAGTTTTATCAATGTGATGTAGATGTTATTGGAACGAACTCTCTTTTATGTGAAATAGAATTAATTCAGATTTATGATAATGTTTTGTCTAATTTAAAAATACCTAATGTAAATATTTGTATTAATAATAGAAAGGTTTTAGTAGGTATGGTTGAATTAATGGGAGAGTCTCAATCATTTGATACAATTGCAGTTTCATTAGATAAGTTGGATTCTATAGGAATAGAAGGAGTAAAAAATGAGTTGTCTTCAAAGGGGATAGGTAAAGATGCATTGTCGATTCTTGATACTTTTATTAATGCTAAAAATATTTCAGAAGTTTCTTCTCTTTTACAAAAATCAAAAATAGGTTGTGAGGGGATACAAGAACTAGAATTTATTTTAAATTTATTTGAAAAACAACCACTAAGAACTTCTAGTCTAGTCTTTGATATTTCTTTAGCTAGAGGTTTAGATTACTACACAGGATGTATCTTAGAGGTAAAGATTAATGATGTTAATATAGGTTCTTTGGGTGGAGGAGGTCGATATGATGACTTGACATCAAATTTTGGCCTAAATGATGTGTCAGGTGTTGGTATTTCTTTTGGACTAGATAGAATTTATTTGGTGCTAGAAGAGTTAAATTTATTTCCAAAAAATATCACTAAAAATATTGATGTTATGTTCGCTAACTTTGGTATGGAAGAGGCATCGTTTTGTTTGTCTTTGATTAAAGATTTAAGAGATAGTGGTATTTCAGTTGAGCTGTATCCTGACGCAGAAAAGATTAAAAAACAAATGAATTATGCAAACAACAGAGGAGTTAAATATGTTGTTTTGATAGGTGAAAATGAGATTAATAGAGGTATTTTATCAATTAAAAATATGGCTTCAGGAGAACAAAGTGATTTAAAGATCGAGGCTTTAAAAAATAAAATATTAAATGGATAGGTATATAATAGGAAAGGAGAAACTAACTATCTCTAACATAAGAAATATTTTGTTTCAAAATAAAAAACTCCATTTAGATGTTAATGCAAAAAAAATAATATCAGAATCAAGAAATTTTCTAAATAAAAAAATACAGGAATCAAAAGTTCCTTTCTACGGTATTAATACTGGCTTTGGTTCACTCTGTAATACTACAATTGAAGAAAAAGATCTCGAATCTTTACAAAGAAATCTTGTGCTTTCTCATGCGTGCGGAACAGGTGATCTAGTTCCCAAGGAAATAATAAAAATCATGATGTTATTAAAGATTGAAGCTCTAAGTAAAGGATATTCATCTGTTCAATTAATAACAGTTGAACGTTTGATAGAAATGTTTAATAACGATATTATCCCTCTTATTTATCAGCAAGGTAGCTTAGGTGCAAGTGGAGATTTAGCTCCTTTAGCACATATGTCTTTGTTCTTAATAGGTGAGGGAAAAGTATACTACAATGATAAAGTTAGAGATAGTGCTGAAGTTTTAAAAGAAATTAATTGGCAGCCTATTATTCTTCAGTCAAAAGAAGGTTTGGCTCTTTTAAACGGAACGCAGTTTATGTCTGCTTATGGCATCTGGTCTATTATTAAGTCTCAAAAATTATCCTATTTAGCTGATATGATTGGAGCAATATCTCTTGAAGGATTTGATGGGAGAGGTGAGTGTTTTGATGAACTTATTCATCTACTTCGTCCTCACAAAGGTCAGTTAAAAACTGCAGCAAATATTCGCGATTTTTTGCTGGATAGTAGCATTCAAAAAAAAGAAAAAAAATATGTTCAAGACCCATATTCTTTTAGATGTATTCCTCAAGTTCATGGTGCAACAAAAGATGTTATAGAACATGTTTTAGATATTTTTCTTGTTGAAGTTAATTCGGTTACTGATAATCCTAACGTTTTCACAAAAGAAGATAAAATCATTTCAGGGGGTAACTTTCATGGTCAACCGCTTGCAATGGCGATGGATTATTTAGCTATTGCTATTGCTGAGTTAGGCTCTATTTCTGAGAGAAGAACATATCACTTAATCTCTGGACAAAGGGATTTACCTTCATTTTTAGTTGCTAATTCAGGATTAAACTCTGGTTTGATGATACCACAATACACTGCAGCAAGTATTGTTAGTCAAAATAAACAATTGTGTACACCGGCATCTATTGATTCAATTGTCTCTTCAAATGGTCAAGAAGATCATGTAAGTATGGGTGCCAATGCAGCGACTAAGCTATTTAAAGTTATAGAAAATACTGAAAGAATTTTAGCAATTGAACTTTTTAATGCTTCTCAAGCTTTATTTTTCAGAAAGGAAAAGTCTTCTGATTTTATTGAGAATATTTTAGAAATATATCGGAAAGATGTTTCTATTGTTAAAAATGACAGACTATTGTATATTGATATTGATAAGTCAGTTTCTTTTCTTCAAAATCTGTCAATTGACGAACACCTAATTTAATTGTTAGAAAACACATATTCAATTATATTACTACCCATTTGAAGTGCTTGTCTTCTAATATATTCGCTATCGTTGTGAACTTCTTGGTCTTCCCATCCGTCTCCAATGTCTGATTCAAATGTGTAAAGGCATAAAATACGCCCTTCTTCTATAATTGCTAAAGCTTGAGGAGGATTAGCATTATGTTCATGTATTTTAGGTAATCCATTAGGGAAATCAAATTTTCCGTAAAAGATAGGGTGGTTATTTGGTAATTGTGTCAACTCATTTTCTGGAAATACTTTTTTTATTTCTTCTCTAACATAGGGATCCATCCCGTAGTTATCGTCAATGTGTAAGAATCCTCCTGCATAAAGGTAATTTCTTAAGTTTTCTGCTTCAGCTTGTGAAAAAACCACATTTCCATGACCTGTCATATGAATAAATGGATAATTAAATATGTCATCACTTCCAACTTCTACAGTAGCTACATCTTTACTTATTTTAGTTCCAATATTTTCGTTACAAAAGTCAATTAAGTTTGGTAATGCGGTAGGATTCGCATACCAATCTCCACCACCATTATATTTTAATACAGCAATTTGGTAATTGTTTTGACTAAAAGCGATAAATGGTGTTAAAAATAGACCTATGTAAATTATTTTTTTATTCATTTTTTTGTAAATCTTGTTAAATTATGTTATTTATTAAAACAGATGTAATTCCCGCAGTCTCAGTTCTTAACCTTGTTTTACTTAAAGTTATAGATTTAATATTTTTATTTTCTGCTAATTCAATTTCTTCTTTTGAAAAATCTCCTTCAGGACCAATTAAAATTGTAGTTTTATTAGTTTTTTTTAGCTTATGAAATATAAGTTTTTTACTTTCATGACAATGTGCTATATATTTAACTCCTTGTATGTTTTTTTCTGTAAATTTCTTGAAGGTTATTATGTCATTTAGTTTTGGTAAATAGTGTTTTAGAGATTGTTTCATGGCAGATATAATAATTTTATTACATCTTTCATGATTTAAAACCTTTCTTTCAGAGTTGGAGCATATAATTGGTGTAATCTCATCAATACCAATTTCTGTTGACTTTTCTAGAAACCACTCAAATCTTGATATATTTTTAGTAGGTGCAATGGCTATATGTAAATGACCTTTGTGTATTTTGTCTTGTTTTTTTTTGTCAATAATCACAACTGAACAAGATTTTTTGTTTATGGAACTAATTTTTACTGTATATTCACAGCCTTTACCATCTGTAAAAAAAAGTGTGTCCCCTTGTTTTTTTCTTAGAACTTTAATTATGTGATTACTTTCTTCTACACTTAGGGTAAATTCATCTTTAGGGTTTTGAAAGTAAAAAAGCTGCATAAATTAAATATAAAGTTATTATGCTAACTTAATGATTACTTTGCTTTCTAGCTTTAGGAGCTGCAGATAGGATTTCATCATTTGCATTGTCACTAAATTGTTCAAAGTTTTTGTTAAAGGCATCAGCAAGTTTATTAGCTTTAACATCATATTTATTTTTGTCCTTCCAAGTATTTTTGGGATTTAAAATGTCTGCTGGAACGTTTGGACATGAATCAGGCATCTTTAAACCAAATACTGAGTGAGTATTGTATTTAACATTTTCTAGATCTCCATTTAAAATTGCAGAAATCATAGATCTAGTATAATTTAATGAAATACGTTCACCAACACCGTAAGGGCCTCCAGACCAGCCAGTGTTAATAAGCCAAACATTTACATTCTGTTCTTGCATTTTTAAACCGAGCATTTCAGCGTATTTAGTAGGATGAAGCGGCATAAATGGGGCTCCAAAGCAAGCAGAAAAAGTAGTTTGAGGCTCTGTAATACCTGCTTCAGTACCTGCGACTTTTGCGGTGTAGCCAGATATGAAATGATACATAGCTTGCCCTGAACTCAATTTAGAAACTGGAGGCAATACTCCAAAAGCATCTGCTGTTAAGAAAAATATATTTTTAGGGTTTTCTCCAACTGATGGTTTTGCAATATTTTTAATATGATCAATAGGGTAACTTACTCTTGTATTTTCTGTTAAAGATGTATCTTTATAATTTACTTCATTTGTACCAGCAAAAAAGCATATATTTTCTAATAGAGCACCTTCTTTTACAGCTGCAAAAATATCTGGTTCTTTTTCAGCGGTTAGATCTATACATTTTGCATAACATCCTCCTTCAAAATTGAAAACTGTATTACCAATCCAACCATGCTCATCATCACCAATCAAATTTCTTTCTGGATCGGCAGAGAGAGTTGTTTTTCCTGTACCAGATAATCCAAAAAATATCGCTGTATCACCTTTTTTACCAATGTTAGCACTACAGTGCATTGCTAATACATTTTCTTCAAAGGGTAAAATAAAATTTAATGCGGAAAAAATACTTTTTTTGATTTCACCTGTATAGCCAGTACCACCAATAAGTACAATTTTTTTCGAAAAATTTAATATTGCAAAATTATGTTGACGCGTTCCATCAATTTTAGGATCTGCCATGAACCCAGGAGCGTTTATAATTGTCCATTCGGGTTTAAAATTGTCAATTTCTTCTTCATTTGGACGCAAAAACATGTTATATGCAAAAAGATTACTCCAAGCATATTCATTTACAACACGTAAATTCATTTTAAATCTGCTGTCAGCGCAGGCATATGCATCTCTTACAAATAATTCTTTTCCATTTAAGTATTTAATAACTCTTTTGTGGAGTTGATCAAATTTTTCTTCTTTAAATGGAATATTAATATCTCCCCACCAAACTGAATCTTTTGTAATGTTATCATGAACTATAAATCTGTCTTTTGGAGATCTACCTGTAAATTCACCAGTTTTAATGTTGATAGCACCTGTAGTAGTTTGAGTAGCCTGTCCTTTTTCTATTGCAATTTCAGCTAATTTTTCTGGTGAAAGATTCCAATGTGCTACGGCATTTTTTATTCCTAAATCAGAGATGGTAGCATTTTTTGCTCGCTTGCCTGTTTCGGTCATAGGTCTAAGATTCTTTTGTTTTAATGTGCGAAAGTAATGATTAAATTCAATACAAAAGATTATTAATGATTCTTTTTGATAGCAAAAAAAATATTAAACCATCCAATTATTATTAATAGTCCCCCAAGCGGCGTAATAGGTCCTAAAAAACTTAAATCTTCATTAATTAATTCTTGTAAAGATAAAGCATAAATAGAAAAAGAAAAGAATATTATCCCAAGAGTTATAAATTTGAGACTATATGTTATTTTATTATTAAATTTTTTAATATTTAGGCTAATAATCAATAAAAATAAGGAATTAAATATTTGATATTTTACACCAGTTTGAAATGAAGTAATTTTTTCAGTTGATATAAAGTCAGATAATGTGTGTGCAGCTAATGCCCCTAAAATAATTCCAGTCATCCCAAAAAATATTGCAATTTTTATAAATGTATCTGATTTCATTTTACTTAATTTGTTACTTCAAAATTACTATTTTAACATTATATTTAAACTTTTATGAAAAAAATATTAGTTTTAGGGGCCGGACGTTCATCAAGAACATTAATTGATTATTTTTTGGATAATTCTTTAGCTAACAATTGGCATGTAACAGTTGCTGATTATTCATTGAAATTAGCTAGGGATTCTATCAAAAAAAACACAAATGGAACGGCAATTTTTTTTGATGTAAATGATGAAAAGCAGCGAAAACTAGAAGTTAGTAATTCTGATATTGTTGTTTCAATGTTGCCAGCTAGCATGCACGTCAATGTTGCTAAAGATTGTATAGAATTTAAAAAGAATCTAGTTACAGCTTCATACGTTTCAGAAGAAATGAAGAGTTTACATAAAAAGGCCAGTGAAGTAGGTGTTTTAATTTTAAATGAGATTGGTTTGGATCCTGGAATTGATCATATGTCTGCTATGCAAGTGATTGACGATATAAAGCAAAAAAATGGTGTTTTAACTTCTTTTAAATCTTTTTGTGGAGGATTAGTTCACCCTAAATACGATAATAATATCTGGAATTATAAGTTTACATGGAACCCTAGAAATGTAGTTTTGGCTGGTCAGGGTGTAGCTCAATACATAGAAAACGGTCAATATAAATATATTCCATATAGTAGTTTATTTGAAAGAGTAGAAAATATAAATATTTTAGATCTTGGTGATTTTGAAGCCTACGCAAATAGAGATTCTCTCTCTTACAGGCAGTCATATGGCTTAAATGATATAAAGACTCTTTTTAGAGGAACTTTAAGAAAAAAAGGTTACTGTAAAGCTTGGAATATTTTTGTTCAACTTGGGATGACTGACGATACTTATTTATTAGAAAATTCAATCGATTTGTCTAACAGAGATTTTATTAACATGTTTTTACCCCATAATAAAAATTTATCAGTCGAAGATAAGTTTTGTGCGCAATTCAAATTAAGTAGAGAATCAGATATTTTTAAAAAATTTGAATGGTTAGGTATTTTTAGTAGAAATAAACAGAATATAAGTAAAGCAACTCCTGCTCAATTATTACAATCTATTTTAGAAGATAAATGGAGTTTATCTGAAAATGATAAGGATATGATTGTAATGCAGCATCAGTTTCTTTATAATTTAAAAGGTGAAAATTTTAAAAAGACTTCATCTTTAGTTGTTTTCGGTGAAAATAATGTAAATACTTCTATGGCAAAAACAGTTGGATTACCTGTTGCGATTGCTACAAAACTAATTCTTGAAAAGAAAATCACATTAAAAGGAGTTAGCATTCCAACAAAACCAGAAATCTATGAACCGATTTTGAAGGAATTGTCAGAAAATGGTATTGTCTTTGTTGATGAGCTAATTAAGGTTGATTAATTCTTTGGGAATCTTAACAGTTATTATTTTATTTTCTGTATTAATTTCTAATAAAAATTTTTCATGCATTGGAAAACAGAAATTGTTTTTTTCTGAAGTAACATAAATAAGCTTTTGTTTTGTTTGTGTATCTACATAATCAACTTTGCCCAATTCTCCTTTTTCAATATCAAATACTCTGTAGCCTATAATATCACCTTCATTATTTTCTAATTTTGCTGTATTTATCCATTTCGTAGGTATATATATATCTTTTTTTAAGATTCTATTAAGCTGTTCTTTTGAATCTAATTTTTCAAATTTTACAAGAAAAATTTCCGATTTTATTTCTTTTATTGATTCAACAAAAAAAGGCACTAATATTTTTTCTAATTCAATTAAAAAATAATTGATTTTTGAAATATTTAAAACTAGTTGATTTTTACTGAAAATTTTTATATATCCTTTGTATCCATGTGGCTTTAAAGTTTTCCCTATTAGAGAACAATTCTTTTTAAGCATTCTAGAATATACTACTCTTTTTTGTCCTTAGCAGGAGCTTCTT
>CACOJQ010000023.1 GCA_902627575.1 uncultured Bacteroidota bacterium | reverse complement strand
GTTTTAAATGGTTCTTTTTTATTTGCATCTGACCTAATAAAAAAAATCAACATTCCGAATACTGAAATTGCTTTCATAAAGGTTTCCTCATATATTGGAACTAACACAAGTGGTAATTTAAAAGAGATTTTTGGAATAGAAAAAGACATATCAAATCGAAATATTTTTATTATTGAAGATATTGTCGATACTGGAAACACAATACATGAATTAGTGAAAATTTTTAAAAATAAAAGGGTGAAAAACATGAAAATAATTACATTATTATACAAACCTGATTGCTACAAGAAGAAAATTAAAATTGACTACATTGGAAAATCTATTTCAAATAATTTTGTTGTTGGATACGGACTAGATTATAATGATTTAGGTAGAAACTTGTCAAATATTTATAAATTAAAAGAATAAAATATGTTAAATATTGTATTATTTGGTCCTCCTGGGGCAGGAAAAGGTACACAAGCAGACTTATTAGTTAAGAAATATAATTTAATACATCTATCTACTGGTGACATCTTAAGATCAGAAATAAAAGAAGGAACTTCTCTTGGTTTGGAAGCTAAAAAGTTAATGGATGATGGACTATTAGTTCCAGATGATGTTGTAATAGGAATGATAAAATCTAAACTTGATAAAAATCCTAAATCTCAAGGTTTTATTTTTGATGGATTTCCTCGAACTCAAAAACAAGCAAAAGAACTCGATAATTTGTTAAATCATCAATCTAAATCTATATCTATTATGTTAGCACTTGTAGTGGATGATAAAGAATTAATAAAAAGGTTATTGAATAGAGGTATAAGTTCGGGTAGATCCGACGATCAAGATGAAAAAATCATAGCAAATAGAATTAATGAATATAATATAAAAACAACTCCTTTAAAAGACTATTACGCATCACAAAATAAACTTCACGAAATAAGCGGAACTGGAAGTGTTTTGGACATAGCAAAAAAATTAAACAACATAATTGATAATCTTTAAATGAGAATAAAAAATTCTAATTTTGTTGATTATGTAAAGATATTTTGTCGTTCTGGAAAAGGAGGAGCTGGGTCGAAACATTTTAGAAGAGATAAAAGCACAGCAAAAGGTGGACCTGACGGAGGAGACGGAGGCAGTGGAGGTAATATAATCATCAAAGGAAATAGCAACATGTGGACGCTATTACACTTAAGATATAAAAAACATATTTTTGCTGAACATGGTGAGCATGGAACAGGAAACCATAGTTTTGGTAAAAATGGAAAAAACAGTTTTATAGATGTTCCACTTGGAACAATTATTAAGGATGCTGAAACAAATAATATCATTTGTGAGATAACAAAAAATAATGAAGAGCATATTTTAGTAAAAGGTGGTTTAGGAGGAAGAGGAAATTCTCACTTTAAGTCCTCTACAAATCAATCACCTAGATATGCACAACCTGGCGAAAAATATTCCGAAGGCTGGTACATATTAGAGCTAAAAGTATTAGCTGATATTGGTTTAGTTGGATTTCCAAATGCTGGTAAGTCAACATTACTTTCAGTTGTTTCAGCCGCAAAACCTGAAATTGCAAACTATCCATTTACAACATTAGCACCTAATTTAGGAATCGTATCTTACAGAAATGATCGATCATTTATAATGGCGGATATTCCAGGCATAATTGAGGGAGCTTCAGAGGGTAAAGGGTTGGGGTTACGTTTTTTAAGACATATAGAAAGAAATACCACATTGCTATTTATGGTCCCATCAGACTCAAAAGATATAAAAGAAGAATACAATATTTTATTAAATGAATTAAAAAAATACAATCCTGAATTACTAGACAAAGACAGAATTCTAGCAATTACTAAGAGTGATTTATTAGATTCAGAACTAAAAAGTGAAATAACAAAAACACTTCCAAAAAAAATTGATTCAATATTTATATCTTCAATAGCACAGCAGGGCTTAGTAAAATTAAAGGATTTAATTTGGGAAAAACTAAATAACTAATGAATTCCTTGATTGAAATAGATAAACATTTGTTCAAAATTATCAATTCGTCTGGTTTTGAAGAACTAGATAAGTTAATGATCCTTATTTCATCAAAGTGGTTTTGGATTCCTTTATATTTATTTATTATTTTTTTAATTAAAAAAAAATTCCCTCAACAATTCTTTAAAATACTAACTTCAATTATTTTTTTGATTTTTATATCTGATTTTGGTAGTGTAGAATTATTTAAAAATATGTTCGAGAGATATCGCCCATGTCATGAGTTTGAAATTGCTAAGGACATTAGGCTTGTTGATGGTTGTGGTGGGAAATATGGATTTATATCATCGCATGCTTCAAATTCATTTGCTATTGCCTTTTTTTTAACACTACTATTTAAAAACGTAAAAGGTTTTATTTTTCTTTTTTCTTGGGCTACTCTGATTGGATTTAGTAGAATATATTTAGGAGTACATTATCCTTTTGATATTTTAGGAGGAATGTTTTGGGGACTATTTGTAAGTTTGTTAATGTATTTAACTTACAGTATGAAAATCAAAAAAACTGATAGGATATGGATATTATGGGTTGCATTAGTTTGCATTTGGAATTTTGGTTGGGCCAAAGCACCAGCAATTGCAGACATTATCGTAGCAATTTTACTTTCAATTTTCGTGTTAAAATTAAAACAAAAACTAAACTAGTATGAACAAGATTTTACTTTTTTTTATTTGCATTCCTTTGTTAATACAATCACAAAATAATAAAGAAAAACCTAAGTTAGTAGTTGGGATTGTTGTAGATCAAATGAGGTTTGATTATATACAGAGATTTTGGGACAATTTTTCAGATGAAGGATTTAAAAAATTAATTAATCAAGGTCATTTTTTTAGAAATACTCGCTTTGGATACGTGCCAACTTATACTGGACCTGGGCATGCTAGTATATTTACTGGAACAACTCCTTCAATGCACGGGATCATTGCAAATAATTGGTATGATAAAAATACTGAAGAATTGATATACTGTGCTGGAGATGGAAGTACTCATACTATTTGTAATTGTGAAAATAATGTTAATGATGTTCTTTCTGAAGATGGAAAAATGTCTCCAAAACATATGCTAACAACCACTATTGGAGATGAAATTAAATTATTTAATAGCAACAGTAAAGTTATTGGTATTTCATTAAAAGACAGAGGGGCAATCTTATCAGCTGGTCATTCTGCAAATGCTGCTTATTGGATGGATAAACACGGAGAATGGATTACTAGCAGTTATTATATGCAAAACTTACCACTGTGGTTAATTGAATATCAATCCAAAATAAGTATATCAAAATATTTAAAAGGAAACTGGTCCTACAAAGATATGTTTAATCACAATCTAGATAGTATTTTAATTAATGATGGTGCAGGAGGAATTAAAGTAACACCAATGGGTAATACTATTTTAAAAGACTTAGCTTTAGAAATAATAAAAAATGAAAAAATGGGTCAAAGAGAAGATACTGACATGTTAACAATTAGCTTCTCTTCTACTGACTATATTGGACATAAATATGGACCTCATGCGCATGAAATAAAAGATACTTACATAAAATTAGATAAAGACATTTCAGAGCTACTCAAACATATTGATAAAAATAATTCTATTGTCTTTTTAACAGCTGATCATGGGGTTGTTTCAGAGCCGCATGAACTAATAGCACGAAAAATACCAGCAGGATATTTTGACAAAAAAGAAATGATCAAGTCACTTAATGAACACTTAAATAAAAGGTTTATTGACAAAAGTATGATAACTCCTAAATCATGGATAAAAAACTTTTCTAATTTGCAAGTCTTTTTAGATCATGAATTAATTGCTAAGTCATCATTTTCATTAAAAGATTTTCAAGAAACATGTGCTGAATTTATTCTTAATATTGATGGTGTAAAAAATACATTTACCCGATATCAAATGATGAACACATCACAGTACTCATCATCTACACGGACTTTAATTCAAAACGGTTTCAATCCAAAAAGATCAGGAGATGTAATTGTTGTCTTGCAAACAGGATGGATAAGTAATTCTTGGCAAAAGGGTGGCACAACGCATGGTTCTTCATATAGCTACGATACACATGTTCCTTTAATTTTTTGGGGTGGGGTGATTGCTAAGGGTCAGACAGACAGATTAGTTAATATAAGAGATATTGCTCCAACAATATCAACAATCTTAGGTATTTCATACCCAAACGGATGCACCGGAAATCCTTTACCAGAAGTAACACAATGGAGGAAATAAAATCTAATGACTATTCTATATGGTTGGGAGAGGATTTAGAATCTAAGCTAAACTTAAAAACATATTCGAAAGTTGCAATTCTTGTTGATGAAAACACTAAAAAGTATTGCCTTACATTAATACCCAAATTTGATAGTTCGATAATTATTGAAATAAGTTCTGGAGAAAAAAATAAAAACTTAGAAACATGTAGTCTAATTTGGAATAAGCTTTTAAAAAATAATTTCGATAAAAATTCTGTGATAATTAATTTAGGAGGAGGCCTCATATGTGATTTGGGGGGGTTTTGTGCTTCAAGCTTTAAAAGAGGAATTGACTATATAAACTTACCTACTTCACTGCTAGCTATGGTAGATGCATCCTTTGGAGGAAAAATTGGTGTCAATCATAACAACTATAAAAATCAAATTGGATTATTTAAAAATCCAAAGCAAGTAATTATTAATCATAAGTTTTTATCTACACTACCAAATGAAGAATTTTATTCTGCTTTTGGAGAAATAGTAAAACATGCTCTCATTGGAGATTTAGAATTATGGAAAATATTATTAAAAAATAAAATTCAAAATCTTAATATACAAGATATTATTAGTAAATCCATTCAGTTAAAAAATGCAATCATTTTAAATGACTTTAATGAAAAAAATGAAAGAAAAAAATTAAATTTTGGACACACTTTTGGACATGCAATTGAAAGTTATTACATAAGTAAAGGTACTGCTATTCTTCATGGTTATGCTGTGTTATTAGGTATTTTATGTGAAATAGAAATCTCTAATCTTTCTATGAAAGAAAAAGTTGAAATAAGTAACTACATTTCAAATAACTTCCAGCTACCTGATATGCCAAAAAAAGATAAACTTTTTAACTTTATTAAGCAGGATAAAAAAAATTTTAGTGAACGAGTAAACTTCTCACTACTTAATGGAATAGGCAATTGTACTGTAGATAACTTATTTAAAATAAATGAACTATAAAATTTCACATCCAAATAAAATAATTAATTGTGAAATTAATTTACCTGCTTCAAAAAGTATTTCTAACAGGTTACTAATTATACAAGCTCTTAGTAATAATACAATTACCATAGGAAACATATCAAAATGTGAGGACACCATAAATTTAAAGAAAGGAATTTTGGCTTCAAATAAAAAGATTGATATTAATCATTCTGGTACTGCATTTAGATTTCTTACTTCCTACTTGTCATCAATTAAAAATAAAGAGTATATACTTACAGGATCAAAAAGAATACAACAAAGACCTATTAAAGAATTGGTCGACATTTTAGATCAAATGGGAGCTAATATCAACTATATGGATAAAAAAGGATTTGCTCCATTAAAAATTAAAGGGAGAAAATTAAAAGGAGGCTCATATCAAATTAGTGGCAAAATAAGTTCACAATTTATAACGTCTATTTTATTAATTGCACCTACTTTAGACAATGGAATTAAATTACAAATTGATAGTTCCTTAGTCTCTGCTCCATACGTGTACATGACATTAAAAATTATGAAGGAATTTGGTGTTGAGAGTGAATGGAAAGATAATACTATACACATTAAAAAGCAATGTTACCAAAGTAAAGTTACATTTGTGGAAAGTGACTGGAGTGCCGCTTCCTTTTGGTTTCAAATTGCTGCACTATCTTCAAATTGTAATATCATTTTAAATGGTTTAGAAGAAAGATCAATTCAAGGAGATAAAAAATGTAAATATTTTTTTGATAAATTAGGTGTATCATCTAAATTTTTAAACAAATCACTGATATTAACAAAAAACAAAAAAGTTGATGCCAATTTAAACTATGATCTTGTTAAATATCCAGACCTATTTCAACCTCTTGCATGCACACACTTTGCAAAAAATATAAAAGCAAAATTTTCAGGTACTGATTCATTAAAAATTAAAGAAAGTAACAGATTGCAGGCAGTTGGTAATGAATTACAAAAATTAAATACCAATAAAATTATTGATACTTATAATGACCATCGTATGGCCATGAGCTTTGCTCCTTTATGCCTATCACATGGTGAGCTTCAAATAAATAATATTGAAGTTGTAAAAAAATCATATCCCAAGTTTTGGATTGATTTGAAAAAAGCTGGTTTTAAAATATCTCCAATAATTGACTGAGAGATGAGATTTCATAGGTAACTTTTTCTTTATGAGGAATTTTTTGTGGATTAAAAAAAATTCCATCTATTCCAAAATTTTGACATCCTAAAATATCTACTTCCAAATCATCTCCTACATATATACTCTCCGACTTTTTAGCTTGTGTTTTTTGTAAAGCATACTCAAAAATTTTAGGACTAGGCTTTTTAAATCCTATTTTTTCAGATGTTATAATATTCAGGAAAAAAGGCATTAGCGCAGAATACTTTAATTTAATGAGCTGAGTCTTTTCGAAACCATTTGTAATAATATGTAGATAATATTTATTTTTTAAATAATTTAAAGCTTCTAAAACATAAGGAAATAGTTTAGTTTTTTTTGGACATATTTGAATATAATCAAAGCCTATTTTTTTTGACAATTTAAAATCATCGATTCCATAATCAAGTAAAGTATTATAAAATCTTTGGCTTCTTAATTTTTTTTGAGAAATTTTATTTTCTCTATATAGACCCCATAAATATTTATTATGAAGTTTGTATTTTTTGATAAATTCATTATAGTTTGATATTCCTCTTGAGGCAATATTATACTTATTACATAATTCTAATAATGTTTCTTTGGAATTCTCTTCAAAATCCCAAAGTGTTCTATCTAAATCAAAAAAGATATGTTTATAGTTCATTTATATTTTTGTTCCATACGACAAATCTCCAGCATCTCCTAAACCTGGTACTATGTATGATTTAGAGTTTAGTTGTGGGTCTTCAGCGCCTATCCAAAGTGAACAGTTCTCAAAATTAATATTATTTAGTATGTAATCTACTCCAAACTTACTGGCTATTACTCCAACTATATGTACACACTTTGGATTACCTTTTTTTAATATTGTATTTAATGATTTAACAAAAGATTTTCCGGTTGCAATCATTGGATCAACAATAATTAAAACTTTATCATGAATGTTAGGAGTTGACAGATATTCCACTTTAATACTGAAATCTCTTGGATCTTTTTCACATCTATAAGCTGAAATAAATGCACTTTCAGAAGTATCAAAATAATTCAGAAACCCTTTATGTAAAGGGAGACCAGCCCTAAGTATTGTAGCTAGTACCAACTGATCCTTGATTAATGATTGTTTTATTTTTCCAAGAGGAGTAGTTATATTTTGAGATTCATAATCTAACTTTTTACTAATCTCATATGCAAATACTTCACCTATTCTTTCTAAATTTTTTCGAAATCTCATTGAATCTTGCTGTACATTTATATCTCTGATTTGACTGATAAAGTTATTGAAAACAGAATTATTTTTTCCTATGTTAATTACTTTCATGTGTATGTATTTAGAACAAATATAAAAAAAGGGGTAAGCAAAAGATCTTACCCCATATATAAATTTATTAAAAAATGACTATTGTAACGTATTTACGTGCTTAGTTAGTTTAGATTTAATATTACCTGCTTTATTTTTGTGAATAATATTTTTTTTAGCTAACTTATCAAGCATTGCAGTTACCTTTGGTAATAAATCTAAAGCCTCTTTTTTGTTTGTAGTTGCTTTTAAATCTCTAACTGAATTTCTAGTAGTTTTATGCTTGTATTTATTTAACAATCTTTTTGTTTCTGTTTGTTTAATTCTTTTTAACGCAGATTTATGATTTGCCATAATATTTATTTTTTGTACCCCGACGGGGAATCGAACCCCGGTTACCAGGATGAAAACCTGGCGTCCTAACCACTAGACGACCGGGGCCTATGTGTTTTTATTTTATTGGATTGCAAATTTATAATTTTTTTTATTCTTTCAAAGAAATTACTGATTATTTGTTTCGTTAGAAAGCTTATATCCCAATCGCTTTGCTGTTCTGATTTTATGATTATTATTTAAATTTAAAACTTGACTAACAGAAACTACTTTAACATCATTAAAACTTGGTGTTTGTAAATCAAAATTAAGAGAATGAATAATAGCATTATTAATAATATTAGTTATGTATTCTTTATTCATACTTTGATTTGTAAAGTCACTGAATAAAAAGCCTAGTTGATCCTCCCCTTCAACAAAAAAATTTCTATCTTTATTAATAAAAATTCTAGCAATTAAAAAACCAATATCGTTAAGCCTATTATATTTTAATGAATCTGAAAGAAAATTATAAATATTGATGATGCCGCAAAAAGATCTTGAAGTATCCTCTTTTACATAATTACTTTTATGAATTTTATGTTCTGAATTAAAATCAAAAATGTTTGTATGCATGTTAAACAAAAGTGTGTCACCTGAGAATTTTATCTTTGCATCGAAATCACCCGACTCTTTGTAAAGTATATTTATTTTGGGATCTGAAATATCCTTATTTAATTTATTAACTACTTCAACTAAAACATCTTGGATTTGAGCAAAAACTTCTTTTGTGATCTGGAATACTTTTTGTTTTGTTCCAGCTTTTTCTTTAAGTAATTTAATTAAATTTTCTTGTTTATTCATTCTAATAATTTTTTGCAAATAAAACTAACTGTTCTGAAGGTTTACCACTGTAAAGGCACTTACCCGGTTTTTTAGTAGTATTAAAAGGGACACATCTTATTGTAGCCTTAGTTTTTTGTTTTATTAGTTCTTCAGTTTCTGATGTACCGTCCCAGTGAGCATAGACAAAACCTCCCTTTTTTATTAGCTCTTCAAATTCTTGCTTTGTATTAGCTTCGTAAGTATTATCTTTTCTAAAACTTAATGCATTACGGTATAAATTTTCTTGAATTTCACCAAGTATTAATTTTACTTGATTTTCGAAATCGGATATTGCATACGATTTTTTTTCTAAAGTATCCCTCCTAACGATTTCAACGGTTCCATTTTCAATGTCTCTAGGACCTATAGTAAGCCGTAGTGGAACTCCTTTTAACTCGTATTCTGCAAATTTCCATCCAGGCTTATGTGTATCTCTATTGTCATATTTTACTGAAACACCTATTTTTTCAAGTGACTTTTTAATTGAATTTACTTTTGAAGATATTTCTTCTAATTGCTTCTTATCTTTAAAAACAGGAACAATAACAACTTGAAAAGGAGCAAGATTTGGAGGTAAAACTAAACCATTATCATCAGAGTGCGTCATAATTAGTGCTCCCATTAATCTTGTAGACACACCCCATGATGTTGCCCAAACAAATTCTCGCTTACCCTGTTTATTAGTAAATCTAACATCAAATGCTTTAGCGAAATTTTGACCTAAAAAATGTGATGTTCCCGCCTGTAATGCCTTACCATCCTGCATTAATGCCTCAATACAATATGTTTCTTCAGCACCAGCAAACCTTTCTTTTTCAGATTTTAATCCAACAATAACTGGCATTGCCATAAAATTTTGAGCAAATTCAGCATAAACATTTATCATTTGTTCAGTTTCAAAAATTGCCTCTTTTTTTGTAGAGTGAGCTGTATGCCCTTCCTGCCACAAAAATTCTGCAGTTCTCAAAAATAGTCTTGTCCGCATCTCCCATCTGACAACATTAGCCCATTGATTTACTAGTATAGGTAAATCTCTATATGACTGTATCCATTTTTTATATGTATCCCATATAATAGTTTCTGAAGTTGGTCTTACAATAAGTTCCTCTTCCAACTTAGCTGACTCATCTACAACTACACCACTCCCATCACTTGAGTTTTTTAATCGATAATGAGTAACTACTGCACATTCTTTCGCAAATCCATCTACATGAGCAGCTTCTTTGCTTAAATATGATTTAGGAATAAATATTGGAAAATAAGCATTCTCATGTCCTGTTTGTTTAAACATTTTATCAAGCTCGGCTTGCATTTTTTCCCAAATTGCATATCCATATGGTTTTATTACCATACATCCTCTCACACCTGAATTTTCAGCAAGACCAGCTAATTGCACTAATTCATTATACCATTGCGCATAATCTTGAGCTCTTGAAGTTAATTTTTTCTTCATTGTATATTTAACTTAAAAAATGTAATTTTGTAGTATAATTTACGTTATTATTTATATTACAAAACTAATAAAATTAAACAAGCATTAGTTTTAAATTAAAAAACATACAAAAAAGAATGAAAAATATAATATTATCAACTCTAGCCCTACTATTTTTAGGATCATGCATATCTACAACACAAATTCATTACAGTGATCCAAATTATTTAGCAAGTAACGAATTTAGTTCTTACGAAGATCTTGTTAAAAATGAATCTGTTGCCTCCGAAAATGATACTATTATTTTAAATGATTCAGTATACACAGATACAGAAAATTTTTCTGCTGATGATTATTATGATTTTTCATTTTCATCGAGAATAAAAAGATTTCATAATCCTTTGTATTATACTGGATATTATGGTAATTTCTACACTGATTATTACTGGTACCACGATGATCCATTTTTTTGGGGATCTAGTATTTATTCTGGGTATAACTGGTACTCACCGTATTATTCTTACTACAGCTATTCTCCATTTTATCATAGCTACTACAGTCCATACTATTACGGAAATTATTTTACGTATGGCTATCATTTTCATCACTGTTATTCAAATTATAATACATACACTCACTCACATTTTCCTATAAATCAGCATGATGGCTACATTAAAGGTAATCGAACAAATTTATCAACAAGCAGCATATCATCTAACCAATTAAACAATAGAGGATTAATAAATACAAAAAACAAAAATTCAACTATTAGCATTAGAAATAATAATACTAAAACATCAAGTATTTCTAATAATAATATCCAGACTAAGAATCAAAATCGAAATAAAGTAAAAACAAATACTTTCGATAGAAATAAAGTAAAAACTAACAATACAAACACAAAATATAAAAATAATAGATCAAATATAAAAAGATCAAATAACAACAGATCAAATATAAACAGATCAAATAACAACAGATCAAATATAAACAGATCAAATATAAACAGATCAAATAATAATAGATCAAATAATAACAGATCAAATAGAAATCCAAGAAGATAGCAAAACATGAGAAATATAATTTTAGCACTAATATATATACTACAATCAATTATTGTAAATGCACAAAATGAAATTGATGCACTAAGATATTCGATGACAGATCTATCTGGATCAGCAAGATACACAGCAATGGGAGGATCTTTTGGAGCTTTAGGAGGAGAGTTTTCATCATTAAGTTCTAATCCTGCAGGATTAGGAATGTATCAATTTTCAGAAATATCTTTCACACCCATATTTAACTTAAACTCAACAAAATCATATTATTCTAATAATTCAGCTACTGCATACAGGTCAAATTCATTAGTAGGTAATTTTGGTTTAATTCTTTCAACACCAAAAAATAACTCAGACTGGAAAAGAATCAATATTGGAATTGGATGGAACCAATTAGCAAATTTTGATAATTCAACAGTTATTGAAGGAATAAATTACGATAACTCTATTGTAGATAAAATTATAGATTTGACCAAAGGCACACTAACAAATGATTTAATTAATGGTAATGGTAATACATACTCTCAATTAGCATGGAACACTTATTTAATTGATCCACTATATATTAACAATGATTTAGTTGATGGCCAATACATTTCGAATTTTTCTAGTAATAGCAAAACACAATATAAAAATATTAGAACTAGCGGGGATATGAGTGAATTTATTATTTCGCTGGGAAGTTCTTTTAAAGAAAAATTATATATTGGAGCAACACTTGGTATTCCGGCAATCAATTTTTATGAATATTCAGAATATATTGAAAGTGAAAACACTGATACAGCAAATAATTTAAGAAATATAATTTTATCAGAAGAGCTTTCGGCTTATGGTACTGGATATAATTTTAAGATAGGTGCAATTTATAGACTTTCAGAGAATATAAAAATAGGAGGTGCTCTACACACACCTACATTTATTAATATGGAAGAGGACTACAACGTAGCTATGTCTACATATTTTAAAGATAGTTCATTAAATTATTCTATGGGATATAGAGCTCCATTTAATTATGATTTAATTACGCCTATGAAAACAATTGTTAGTGCTTCTACAATATTTAATAATATCATTATTTCAGGGCAGTATGAAATAATTGATTACTCAACAGCTGAGTATTTCACTACTGGCTTTGAAATTGAAAATAATACTATCTCTGAAATTTATCAAAGAACTGAAAATATTAAAGTTGGTGCTGAAATCAATCTCAAAACAATAATTCTTAGAGCGGGATATGCAAAATATGGAAGTCCATATATAGAAAATGATTTTAGTATAGAAAACTTTAGCTACGGAATAGGAATGAACAATGGTAGATACTTTATGGATGTAGCTTATATATTAAACCAAAGCACATCAGAACACTCACTATATAGTTATGTAAATCCGATAAAGTTAGTAAACACTAATCATAGTGTAATATTTACTTTAGGATTTAGGTATTAGCCAATTTAATTTTCAAATTGCTCAGCATCAACTAAAATTCTTCCACAGTGCTCACAACTTGTAACTTTTTTGTGCATTTTAATGTCTAATAACATTTGGGGTGGAATTTGATAGCCACTACAAGAAGAACGTTCTACTGAAACAACAGCTAAACCATTTGGAACTTTGCTACGTATTCTCTTATATTGAGCTAAAAGTCTTTCGTTAATTATTTTTTCAGCTTTTTTTGATTCCTGCAGCAATGACTTCTCTTCTTTCTCTGTTTCTGCAACTATTTCATTAAGTTCATCTGTTTTAATTTTTAACTCTGCCTCTTTTTCATTGATCTCATCTTTGCATGAGTTTAATATTTCTGTTTTGTGCAATATACTTGCTTCGTTTTGAGTTTTCTTTTTGTTAGCAAGTTCTATTTCTAAATTTTGATACTCAACTTCTTTAGTTAGTGATGTGTACTCTCTATTATTTTTAATATTTTTAAGTTGCTCTTCATATTTTTCCACAGCAGCAGCAGCCAAAGAAATAGTATTTTTATTACCTACTATGTTGTCATTTATAGCATCTAATTCAGACTGGATTTTATCCAATCTTAAATTTAAGCCCGCAATGGTATCTTGCAAATCACTAATTTCTAAAGGCAATTCACCTCTTACTATTCTTATGTTATCAATTTTTGAATCAATTACTTGTAATTGGTGTAAAGCTCTCAATTGATTCTCAACTGAATCAGCTTTTGTTATTTGTTTTACCATTTTTTATATGTACTTTATTGGATTAGTATTTATTTTTGATAATTGGACGGCAAATTTAGGAAATTTTTCTTTAAGCATATCAAAAATTAGTTCCTTTGTATGTTGCTCACTTTCATAGTGACCAATATCTGCAATTACAATTTTATTCTCTGCATCTAAAAATTCATGGTATTTAAAATCAGACGAAATAAAAATATCTGCTCCAGCAGAAATTGAATTCGTTAATAAAAAACTACCACTTCCTCCACAAATAGCAACTTTGTGGATATTTTTTTTTGTTTTAGGCTCAGTGTATCGAATACAGTCTGTTTTCATTTTTGATTTCAACTGCTTCAAAAATTCAATAAGTGTTGTTTCTTTTGATAAATTACCAATAACTCCAGAACCTATATGCTGATAAGAGTTTTCAAGTGCATAAAGCTGATATGCAACTTCTTCATAAGGATGATTTTTTTTCAATACTTTAATAATTTCACTTTCAAGATACTTAGGAAAAACTAAAGAAATACATTCTTCTTCTTTGTTCTGTAATTCTCCAATAGAACCAACATGAGGATTACTTCCATGTAGAGGTTTAAATGTTCCTCGTCCTGTAAAATTAAAACTGCAGTGATCATAAGAACCGATGTTTCCAGCACCTACATCAAAAAGTTGTTTTCTAACTTGAGAGGCATCTTTTTTAGGACAATAAAAAACTAAATTTTGTAGATAATTTTTTTTTGGTTTTAAAATTGATATGTTTTCTAATTCTAAACAACTAGCAATTTTATAATTTACTCCATTAAATGCATTGTCAAGATTAGTATGCATTGCATAAATAGCAATATCATTTTTAATTGCCTGTATAATAGTTCTTTCTACATAATTCGATCCATTTATTTTTTTTATTCCCTTAAAAATTATTGGATGATGAGCTATAATTAAATTACACTTTTTTTGTACTGCTTCTTCAACTATATTCTCAGTACAGTCTAGAGTTATCAAAGCAGATTCTATGTTGTCATTTGGATCACCAATAATTAAGCCTGAGTTATCATAATCTTCTTGTATTGATAAAGGAGCTATACTTTCAAGATAATTAACTATTTGTTTTATTTTCATTTTTCAAAAATACAAAAGTCTTTAACAACAAAAGATTATCTTTGCAGTATGCGTTATTTTTTATATCCATTTTCATTAATTTACTACCTTATAACAACAATTAGAAACCTATTTTATGATCATGGAATTATAAAATCAATAAAACATAAAACACCAATTATTTGTGTAGGAAATTTATCAATGGGAGGTACAGGTAAAACCCCTCTCACGGACTATATTACAAAAACTCTTCTAAAAAGTTTTAAAGTTGCAATCATAAGTAGAGGATATGGAAGAAAAACATCTGATTTCAGATACGTAGATTTAAATAGTAGCCCATTAGATGTTGGAGATGAACCACTTATGTTAAAGAACAAAAATCCTAAAGCTATTGTTGTAGTTGAAAATAATAGAAATAAAGCAGTAAAAAAAATTATAAATGACTTTCCAAAAATAAATTTAATTATACTTGACGATGGGTTCCAACATAGAAAAATTCAAGCCAAAAATTATATTTTAACAACTCCATTTCACAATCTGTATTTTAATAATAATATTTTTCCTTTTGGAACACTGAGAGAAAGTAAAAAAGGATCTAAGAGAGCAGATATAATAATGGTAAGTAATTCTCCAAAAAAAATTTCAGAAGCAACTAAAAAAAATATTATAAAATATATAAATCCACAAAAAAATCAAAGTGTATTTTTCTCTAGTATTGAATATTTAAATTATATATCTTTAAAGGACAATAGTGAGGTAAAAAAAGAAAAGTTTAAAAATTATTGTGTCACACTTGTCACAGCCATTGCATCAAACAAAAAATTATTAGAGCACATACAAAGCAATTATAATAATATTAAAATTTTAAGTTTTATAGATCACCATTTCTTTAACGAAAACGATGTTCATAAAATTTTAACTCTTCATTCAAAACATAAAAGCAGAAAAAAACTTATATTAACCACGGAAAAAGATGCAACTAAACTAAAGGAATATATATCTATGTTTGGGGATAATAAAATATACTATATCAATATTAAAATAAATATAGATCAAAAAGAAAAATTTAATAAACAATTGTTAGATTATGCTAAACAAGATTAATGAGTCCTCAGTCTTCTTAAAAGAAAAAACTAAATTATTGCCTGAAATAGGAATAGTTCTTGGGACAGGACTTGGTGGATTGGTAAAAGATATAAAGATAACACATTCAATAGAATATAAAAACATTCCAAATTTTCCACTTTCTACAGTTGAAGGTCACACAGGCAGACTAATATTTGGCTTATTAGGAAATAAGAATGTAGTAGCTATGCAAGGAAGATTTCATTTTTATGAAGGATATGATATTGAAAAAGTTACTTTCCCAATTAGAGTGATGAAAAATTTAGGTGTTAAAACATTATTTCTATCAAATGCAAGTGGTGGCGTAAATCCTAAATATAAGGTCGGTGATCTGATGATTATAAATGACCACATAAATCTTATTACTAATCCTCTCATTGGAAAAAATATTGATCAGCTTGGACCTAGATTTCCTGACATGAGTGAGCCTTATTGTAAAGAACTAATTAAGAAGGCGGAAAAAATTAGTTTATCCAAAAATATTGATCTTCACAAAGGAGTATATGTTGCACTTACAGGTCCTACTTTAGAAACACCTGCCGAATATAATTATATGAGAATAATTGGTGGGGACACCGTTGGCATGTCAACTGCTCCTGAAGTTATAGTTGCCAGACATATGAATATAAAATGTTTTGCAATCTCTGTAATAACTGATTTAGGAATACCTGGAAAGATAAAAAAAGTTAGTCATAAAGAAATACAAAAGATTGCTGAAGCATCTGAACCAAAACTAACAACCATTATTATGGAAGTCATTAAATCAATTTAAAATGATAAAAAAAATATTTTTAATAATTAACCTAACATTAGTAACATTTTTTATGAGTGCTCAACAAAATGCAACACTACTATATAATTGGCAAGATACATCCTTAGTAGGTTCGTGGGCATATGATAATGTATATAATGAATGTTGGGGTCTTTATGTAAATAATAGAGAAATTGCAATCATTGGGTCTACTGAGGGAACTCATTTTTTTGATATCACTGATCCTACTTCAGTAAGCGAGGTTGGTTTTGTTGCTGGGGGTTATACTGGGGCAGGTGTAATTCATAGAGATTATCACGACTATCAAGGGTACTTATATGCAGTATGTGATGAAGGTAATAGTTCAACATTGCAAATCATAGATATTTCTAACTTACCTAACTCAATTAATACAGTTTATGATTCAAATAATCTTTTCACAAAAGCACATAATATTTTTATAGATACTGCAAAAGCAAAAATGTATGCTTGTGCCTCTAATTCAGCAATGGATGTATATGATTTACAAAATCCTATAAGTCCTCAACTCATATATTCCTATAACAATGTTGGCCATGTACACGACGCTTTTGTCAGAAATGATTCTGCATACTTGAACTGTGGTAATGAAGGACTAAGAATTTTTGATTTTTCAAATGTAAATCAAATTGGAGATCAACCAATACTACTAGGATCTTTAACTTCTTATCCTGATGCTGGATATAATCATTCTGGATGGCTTAGTGATGATGGAAAAACATACGTCATGCAAGATGAAAACCATGGATATGACGTAAAAATATTAGATGTAAGTGATGTTAGTAATATTTCTGTTGCATCAACATTTAGTTCTGGTGTAAGTTCACAATCTATGGCACATAACGGAATTATTAAAGGAAATAATGTTTATATTCCTTACTATCATGATGGCATAAGGGTATTTGATATATCTGACCCATATAATCCAATACAAACTTGGCAATACGATACATATGATCCGCTAAGTCATGCTTCATACAAAGGTGCTTGGGGTGTATATCCATATTTACCATCTGGAAATATTATTGTTTCGGACATGCAAACAGGACTTTATATTTTTACTTTAGATGAAAATTCTAATGTAGTTAATCAGAATTTATCAAAATTCCAAATTTTTCCAAATCCTGCTGATGAAAAAATTTGGATTGAATCAAACGCAAATAAAATTATTATTTATAATAGTGTTGGTGAGATAATAGTTAATCAGAAAATACTAAGTTCAAAACATGCAATTAATACAAATAGTTTTAAAAGTGGTATATACTTTTTTGAACTTATGAATAATCATCAAAAATTAAGTACAGGAAAAATAATTTTTAAATAATGGAAAAAAAATACGAGGCTACAATTGGTTTGGAAGTACATGCGCAGTTATCAACAAATACAAAAGCGTACTCCGGTGATCAAAATATATATGGAGCAACACCAAATTCCAAAACCTCAATTATTTCTTTGGGTCACCCAGGAACTTTACCCAAAAGTAATCTTAAAGTTGTTGAATATGCAATTAAATTAGGAATTGCTGTAGGAGCCGATATTACAAAAAAAAATGAGTTTGCAAGAAAAAATTATTTTTATGCTGACCTACCAAAAGGGTATCAAATTACTCAGGATACCTCACCAATATGTAAAGGGGGAACTATTTTAGTTAAAGATAATAATGGTGAAAATAAAAAGATAAATATCACAAGAATTCATATGGAGGAAGACGCAGGTAAATCAATACACGACATTGATCCTTTTAGTACATTAATTGATCTTAATAGAGCTGGTGTTCCTCTTTTAGAAATTGTTTCAGAGCCAGAAATTAGATCAGCAGAAGAAGCTTATCAATACATAAATGAAATCAGAAAACTTGTTAGATATTTAGATATATGTGATGGCAATATGGAAGAAGGATCTTTAAGATGTGACGCAAATATTTCTGTTAGATTAAAAGGAGATAAACTTGGAACTAAAGTTGAAGTAAAAAATATGAACTCAACAAGAAATTTAAAGAAAGCTATTGAATATGAAATTAATAGACAAATAAAAACAATAGAAAATGGAGGTAAAATAAAGCATGAAACAAGAAGTTTTAATGCATCAAATAATACAACAATTTCAATGCGCCATAAAGAAAATGCTAATGACTATAGATATTTTCCTGAGCCAGATCTTCCACCAATATTTTTAAATGATGAATACATTAATTATGTAAAATCAAAACTACCACCCTTACCTAATTATTTATTTGAAAAGTTTACAAATGATTTTGGTTTATCAGATTATGATGCTAGATTAATGACTGATGAAAAAGATATGGCACTATATTTTAATGAACTATGTGATATTACAAATAATTATAAACTAGCAGCTAATTTGATAAATGGAGTAATTAAATCATACCTAAATGAAAATGCTATAGCAATAAACGATTTAACTATAACCAAAGAACAAATCTCAAGCATTATTAATCTGTTAGATGAAGGAAAAATAAGTAGTACAATAGCAAAAACAAAAATTTTTCCATTAATGACAAAAAGTAATAAATTGGCATATGAAATAGCACAGGAAAAAAATTGGATTCAAGAAAGTGACGACGATAAAATTAATGAATACATAAAATTAGCAATTAATAAATACCCAGAAAAAGTAATTGAATACAAAAATGGGAAAAAGGGTCTTATTGGATTATTTATGGGAGAGGTAATGAAAATATCCAAAGGAAAGGTTGATCCTAAAAAAGCAAACAAAACATTGTTAAATGAATTAAATAAAGAAATTGAATAACGAAAAAATATATTTTGCGTCAGACTTTCATTTAGGTAGTCCAAATATTAAAGAAAGTAGAAAAAGAGAAAAACTCATAATTGATTGGTTAAATGACATTAAAAAAGATGCCAAAGCTATTTACCTTTTAGGTGATATTTTTGACTTTTGGTTTGAATATAAAAAAGTAGTTCCTAAAGGTTATATTAGATTTTTATCAAAACTAGCTGAACTAGTAGAATCGGGAACTGAAATACATTTTTTTGTAGGAAATCATGATTTGTGGGCAAAAGATTACTTAGAAGTAGAGCTAGGGATAAATATCCACCATCATCAAAAAATTATTGAAGAACAAAATAAAAAATTATTAGTAGCTCATGGAGATGGTTTAGGAAAAGGAGATTATACTTATAAGTTTATAAAAAAAATTTTTAAATCTAAAATTTGTCAATGGTTTTTTTCTCAACTACATCCAAACTTCGCTTTCTCTATAGCACAAAATTTGAGCAAAAAAAGTAGAAAAAAAGTAAACAAACCATTTCTTTCGAAAGAAAAAGAGGTCTTATTTAACTATTGTAAAAATTTACAAAAGAAAAATTCTATTGATTATTATGTAATGGGTCATAGACATTTGCCATTAGAAATAAAAATAGATGATCAAGCAAAATATATTAATTTGGGAGAATGGATACACTATAATACATATGCGGTTTTAGAAAATGGCATCATAAAAATAAATACCTACTAAAAAAAAAACCACCATTAATATGGTGGCTTTGTTTAGAAATAATTCTGTTATCTTATTCAATAATTAATTTTTTAGTTGAAATAACATCATTTTTAGTTTCAACATTAATAAAATAAACTCCTTTATTTAAATCACCTACATTAATTTTTATTTCTTGATAGTTACTCACTATATTACCTTTAAATAGCTTGCTAACTTCAGAACCTAAAACATTCAGAAGTGTTATCTCAATATTTCTATCTGCTAAATTTTCAATAGATAAGGTTGTATTATTATTAGCAGGATTTGGGTAAGCTATAACTCTTGCACTTGACAAATCATTGACAATTAAACTATTAAGCTCTCCTATTTGAATATTATCTAAGTAAAAGTTATTAGAACTTCCATTAACTACGTATTCAAATTTAAACCTTATGTTATTTGATTTAAGAGCATTTGCCCCTACTCTGTCATACATTATTGTATCATTCCACTCATAGACTAATGGTTTAAAACTTTCTACATAAAGACCTGCATTTGATGCTTCTACAGCATCCAAAGAACCCAAATTTTTCCAGGACTTCCCACAATCATCAGAATAAGTAACTAAAAGTTCATTTGACGGAAAAGTATTGATTGCTGCTCCAGACCAAGAAAATTTTATAACAGGCTGAGTGAATGCACTAAGATTATAGGCCTTGGAAATTATTTCTGTAGAAACTCCAACTTGCATGGATTCTCCATCTACTTTAATTGAAGAAGAACCTTCAGCTGCAGTACCGGAAACAAGTTGCCATGAGGTACTATTATCAGAATTAAAACTCCATGGGCTTTCTATATTTGTTGAAGCACTTAACACCCAATCAGCATTTAAATCAGAAGCATCCTCGAAACTATAACTATATGATGACGAATTAGATGAAGCTACTGAAGGGAATACTTTTAAATAATTTGATTCTTTAAATGTTGAAGTACATGAATTTGAGAAATATGCTACATAAGTCTTCTTAGCTAAATTACCTCTATAAAACATTGTGTCAGCATAATAACCGTTGTATCTGGTATAATAATGTTTTCCATAATAGGTTCTAACAGTATCAACCCAACCAATAAAATTATTTACTTGCCAAGTACTATCTGCATCATTAAACATTAGTAAATCAGTGGCACTTAATGAGGCGGTGTCAGTATTTACAGAAATTGTAATTGTAGTATCCATATTATATTGAGCATAATATATTCTAACAGAATCAGAATTATTTAAAATACCGTCAATAAACCATACACTGTCCGCTCCATTAATTAGATTTGAATCTGAAGGAGTCAAATATGTACTATCTATGTAAGTTAAAATATCGTGTACTGTTGTGTCATAATAAAAATTATAATCTACAATAGAATCTAAATAGTCCACAATGAACTGAGTCGAATAAATTTCTGACGAATCAGCATTATAATTTGAACTTTGCAATAATAGTAAATCTTGTGTGCTAAGAGAGTTGCTTCCATCAATATGAATGTAAGTACTATCCCCATCATCAATAAATAAAACAGAATCAGGTACTGGCAAACTATTACCACTACCATCTATGTAAATTATGACTTGATCTTCAACCTTTGCAATGTTAAAGGTATCAATATCAAAAGCTCCTTCCAAACTATCTGTTGTAAATTGATTGTTTTTCCAATATGAATCTAAACTGTAGCCATCTTGGTCAATAAACATATTAATGTTACTAGCTCCCATATCTAATAGCTCCTGTTCACTGCCTTGAACAATTAAAATATCTATTATAGAATCATAAGATGTTGCATTTGTAAGGTCCAAATCAGATAAGTTAGCTGCACGACTTTCAGTGACTTCTTCATAATCAACAGTTAGTGTAAGATCATACCCCTGAGGATTTGTAGAATTATATGTATGTGTAATAAAATTATTTCCAGAATTATCAGTGTTTCCATCTCCAAAATCCCAAACGAATGAATTTACATTACCTATACCAAACATATTTTTGTTTCCCTCTAAAATAATAGTTTCGCCTTCACAAATAGCAGGGTCTCCACTTCGTATCTTAAACGATGCTTGCTGAGTACAAGTTGGCGCCTGATAACCGTCACTAGTTCCTGTTAAATCAAGATTCTCATCAGACCACATATATTCTCTAAATCCAATTCCAGTTAAACCAGTTTGTTCATCAAGTTCTCCATTTAATGTAATATTCATAGCTTCAACTTGACCTTTGGTAAACATTGTAACTGCTGCATCAGAGGAATAATCCATATAATTTACAAACATTTCTCCTGCAGGATTTAAAGAATCTGCGACACAACCCCATGGACCTGTAATTGGTGGTGGTGGAGCTAATCCAACATGATATGGAAAATTATTTAGAGAAATTCCATAATTTGGTCCTCTTGCTGTTGGGGTATCCTTGATTCCATCGTCACCACAATCGGTATCTCCCCAAGTATGTCTTAGTCCTAACCAATGGCCTACTTCATGAGTTAAAGTACCTCCACTAACCATTTGACTAGCCAATAAGACTACTCCATCTGTTGACATTGAGCCACTGTAGGGAAACTGAGCATACCCTAACAATATGTTACCGTCACCTTGTGGTGCAAACTGTTTTACAGTCCAAATATTAAAATATTGATAAGAATTCCAATAACTTAACGCCTTTACAGCATCTCTAGGTTCTGGCTGATTAGTCAAAGAAGACCTTACACGATTTATACCAGTTGTAGGAAGACCGTCGGGATCTTTTTTTGCTAATCTAAACTCAACTTTGGCTTCACCTCTTACCTTGGCAAAAACATCGGGTGTTTGACTCAAGAAATTTGCGCCTTGCCCGTTAATGTTTGCATTCAGTATATCAAGTGCATTTTGAATAGATGCATCAGAAATATTTTCATTTCCAAGATCATGAATGACATGTACAACAACCGGAATAATCCTAACACCATTTTCTGTTTTAACTTTATTCATTTTCGAAATTGCATTCTCAAAATTCTTTTTTATTTCAGTATTTTTTTCAGCAATTCCATTATAAAAATCAGGATACTTTTGCATTTGTTCAGACAGTGAATGCTCATAAGAAGCACATTTTTGAGCTACAGAAAAGTTAAAAGTTAGACACGTTATTAAAATTAATGAAAGGATTCTATTTTTCATATGTTTTTATTTTTAATATTCTACAAATATAGAATTTATAGATTAAACGAATCAAAGTTAAACTAAAAAAATTGAATTTGTTAATGAATATGCTTTTCAGCTCTATATGAAGACCTTACCAGAGGGCTACTTTCAACATGTTTGAAACCAAGAGAAAGCCCAATATTTTTATACTCTAAAAATTGATCAGGCGTGATAAAATCAACTACAGGAAGATGTTTTTTTGATGGCTGTAAATATTGACCTATAGTCATAATTGAAACACCAACATTTCTTAAATCGTGCATTGCCTCTATAACCTCATCTTTGGTCTCGCCTAGTCCTAACATCAAACCAGATTTTGTTTTTATTCCACCTTCATGCAAAAAACGTAATGTATCCAAACTTCTATCGTATTTAGCTTGAATTCTAACTTTTTTGGTTAACCTCCTAACTGTTTCAATATTGTGAGAAACAACTTCAGGTGCAACATCAATTATGGGCTGAATATCTTTTAACCTTCCCTTAAAATCAGGAATTAGTGTCTCCATAGTAATTTTTGGATTCTTTTTTCTTACTTCATTAATTGTTTCTACCCAAATACTCGCTCCCCCATCTCTTAAATCATCTCGATCAACAGAGGTAATAACTGCATGTTTAACTTGCATTAAATATATTGATCGAGCAACTTTTTTGGGCTCAAGCAAATCAACAGCAAGAGGACGACCTGTCTTGACATTACAAAAACCACAAGATCTAGTACAAATATTACCTAAAATCATAAACGTTGCAGTCCCTTCTCCCCAACATTCACCCATATTAGGGCAATTACCACTTTCACATATAGTATGTAAGCTGTGTGATTTGGTTAAACTTCTTACTTTCTTAAATGCCTCACCTGTTGGTAATTTGACCTTCAACCATTTAGGTTTTTTATTCTTTGTAAAAGAATCTTTTTTTAACAAAGAATTGTTACTGTCAGTTGTATTTATTTTTAGATTGGGTAAATCTATTTTAACCCATTTTGTATCTTTTTTTTCAGTAATTAATTCCAATGTA
>CACOJQ010000022.1 GCA_902627575.1 uncultured Bacteroidota bacterium | reverse complement strand
GTATCATTAAAATAGTAATTTTTTTCATTTGATTTTAAGTTTATTTATTATCTTTTCTAATTTTTTAATTGTTTCTTTTACAGATAGTTGAGATACTCCACCTGAAGCATTAATATGTCCTCCCCCATTAAAATATTTTTTTGCAATTTCATTAACTTTAAAATTTCCTTTAGATCTTAATGATAGTTTTACTATACCGTCTTTTTCAACTATGAAAGCTGCAAATATAATTCCTTTTATTGCAAGTGCATAATTTATTATTCCTTCTGTATCTCCTTTTTTAAAATTAAATCTTTTAAGTTCTTCGTGATTTAACGAAATTATAGCGCTATTATTCTCTTCATATGTTTGTAATTTATTTTTTAAGCAGTAACCTAATAGTCTCATTTTATCTATTGTTGAGTTATCATATATTAAATCATGAATTCTTGAATGATTTACTCCCCTTTCTATTAAATCAGAAATAATTTTATGTGTATTTGATGTTGTTGAATTATACTTGAAGCTTCCTGTATCAGTTAATATTCCAGTATATAAACATTCCGATATATCTATATCTATTAAGTGATTAAGATTTAAAACATTGATGATTTTATACAATAGTTCAGCTGTTGAACTGGATTTAGTATCACTAAAAACCAAATCTGCAATTGAATAGTCTGGATCTTGGTGATGATCTATTAAGATTTTTGTTGACGATAAATTTCTGACACATTCCTTATAATCAGCGATTCTATCGATATTATTAAAATCCATAAAAAATATTAAATCTGCTTTCTCGGTTATTTTTTTACATTTTTCTTTAGATTCTTCATAAATAATTACGTCTTTATTTCCTGGAAGCCAATGTAAGAAATAAGCATAATCATTAGGAGTTATTATTTGTACGTTATGCTCTAGTTTTTTTAGCAAATGATATAAAGCAAGAGATGAACCCATAGCATCACCATCAGGTCCTCTATGTGTTGTAATTACAACATTTTTTTTTGAGCCAGTAATAATTGTATAAAGTTTATTATATTCCTCCTGCATGTTGTGACAAAATTAGCATAAATTAACAGATTTAAAATGTAATTTATTTATAGTTTTGCATAAAATTAAAATTATTATAAAATGGGAATAAAAAAAGTTGAAGGTGAAATGCTTGATCATGAAAATAAAATGATGGAGAAATTCAGAAAAGAGCGTGAAAACAAAGGTAACATAACATTTACAATGATAAAACCTGAAGCGGTTGCAGCAAATAATATTGGAGGTATATTAAAAATGATTGAAGATGCTGGCTTCAGAATTTCTGCAATTAAGAAAGTATTTTTAAGTAAAGAAAGAGCAGCGTCTTTTTATGAAGTTCACAAAGAGAGACCATTTTATGCAGAATTAGTTGATTATATGAGTGGTGGCCCCATCATTGCAGCTATATTAGAAAAAAATAATGCGGTTGCAGATTTTAGAAAATTGATAGGGTCAACAAACCCTGAAGAAGCAGCTGAAGGGACAATTAGAAAAATATATGCTACATCAGTGGGGGAAAATGCTGTTCATGGATCGGATTCTGATGAGAATGCAATTATAGAATCTAATTTCCATTTTTCTTCAGAGGAAAGATTTTAATTTATTTGAGATAAATATCATGTAGCACCTTTCTTCCAGCTTTTGAATTTATTTCTACCAGAATCTTACTTTTGTTAAATGTTAATTCATTTCTTACTACAGAAGACTTAAGTTTAACATGAAGAGTATCGTTTTTCACATACTCATTAACTACATATCTTCTTAAGTTTTCACCAATTACCTCATGCCAGTAATCTAATATATCCAGCTTTTCTAATTTATCCTTAATATTAGTTTTAGCAGTTAGTTTTCTAATTATGTCACCTATTTTTTGATTATTACTACCCCTCATTTACTAAAATTATCTACATTATAAATTTTGTATGAAATTTTTGCCTTATCAAGAATTTTCTTGCTTCTCTCTTCATTTGTATCAGTAATAAATACTTGACCAAAAGTATTTTTGTTTATTAGATTAATAATTTTATATATCCTTTTATTATCTAATTTATCAAATATATCATCAAGAAGAAGTATTGGATTAAAACTTACTTTATGCTTAATAAAATCAAATTGGGCAAGCTTTAGTGAAATTAGAAAAGATTTTTGTTGACCTTGGGAGCCAGTTTTTTTAATTAAATGATTATTCATTTTAAATAAAATATCATCTTTGTGTACGCCTGATTGTGTTTTTTTACTTTGCTTATCCTTGTTTCTATTTAAATATATCAATTCTTTTAGAGATAAATCATGAAGCTGAGAATCATAATCAATAGAAACATTTTCATTATTATTTGAAATTTCTTTGTAGTACTTATTGAATACTGGAGCAAATTGGGATATAAATATTTTTCTCTCTTCATATAAAATATCTCCATTTTTTATTATTTGATCTTCATACAGTTCTAGAGTAACATTATCATAAAATCCACTTTCAGCATATTTTTTTAATAAAAAGTTTCTTTGTTTTAGCGCTTTATTATATTTGATGAGAACTTGTAAATAGTTCTTATTATACATTGCAATTGTGCTATCTAAATACTTTCTTCTAACATCACTATTTTCTAAAATTAGATTAGTATCAGTAGGTGAAATTATAATAATAGGAAATTCACCAATATGCTCAGAAAATTTAGTATATTTTTTACTATCAAGTTTAACAACTTTCTTTTTTCCAATATGATAATTGCACTCAACGATCTGAATATTACTGTTTTTTTCAAAAACTCCTTTTATGTTAAAATATTTTGAATCAAAATTTACATTTTCTGCATCTACGTAATTAAAATAACTTTTAGTTAGTGATAAATAATGTATCGAGTCTAAAATATTTGTTTTTCCTACCCCATTATCTCCAACAAAACAAGTAACTGGCTTATCAAAAATCAAGTTTGTTTCTTTGTGATTTTTAAATTGATAAAGTTGTAGGTTTTTTAAATGCAATTTCAAAAAAAATAATTATTATTCTAAAACAAAAGTAATTAATAAATAGATAACGTAAAAAACTTATATTTGCGTTTCAAAAATAAATATAATAATGGCAAAAAAAGTCAAAAAAGAAAATAATAGTAGCAACGATGATGTATTGATTGATGCTAAGGATAAAATTGAAAAGTTTAAAGATTATTTTAACGAAAATAAGAAGTTAACGACTACGATTTTTAGTATTTTATTGCTCGTAATTTTATTTTTTAGCGCCAGACAACTATGGTTTGTACCCTCAAACGAAAAGTCTATAAAAAGCGATATGGTAACAGCTGAAACATATTTTCCTGTTGATTCATTTAACTTAGCTGTTAATGGTGATGGGCAGTATAAAGGATTTGTTTCAATAATTAATGAATATGAAAAATCTTTCCCTTTTTATTTAAATTCTAAATCTGCAGAGTTAGCAAAATATTATGCTGGTATATCGTATTTGAATATGGGAGATTATCAAAATGCTATTAATTATTTATCTGATTTTTCATCAGAAGATATTATTTTATCATCTTTAGCGAAAGGCTGTACAGGTGATGCATACTGGGAGTTAGGTGATATTGATAATGCTATAAAGTCTTACAATGAGGCAATCGAAAATTCAAGTAATCTTTTTACTGCACCAAGATTTATGAAAAAACTTGCGAGATTATATGAGCTTAATAATAATGTTAAAGAAGCTAATAAGCTTTACAACAAAATAAAAATAGATTATCAAGAATCTCATGAGGCAAAAGACATAGATCTATTTATATCTAGAACTAAATGATATATAACATAATTTAATTAACCAAAATATTAAGAAATGATACGATCCGGAAATCCAGCTTTAAGTAAAAAAACTTTTGAAAATTTAACAAACAATAGTAGTAACGTCATGACTCTTGATGGAGCAGTAAATAAAACAGCTATTAGTATGGGTATATTATTACTTGCTGCTTACTATACTTATACCAATGCTATTATGGATTATGTTGTAATTGGATTTATTGGTGGATTCATTGTAGCTCTAATAACAATATTTAAAAAAGAATGGTCTCCAACAACAGTTCCAATTTATGCTGTTTTAGAAGGATTGGCTCTTGGAGGTGTTTCCAAAATGTATGCTAGTGCATTTGAGCCGGGAATTGTACCTCAGGCAATAATGCTAACTTTAGGTATTTTATTTGCTCTTTTATTTGCTTATAAATCAAAAATTATAAAGCCTACAGAAAACTTCAAATTAGGTTTATTTGCTGCTACTGCTGGAATTGGTATTGTATATTTAGTTAGTTTCTTTATGAGTATGTTTGGTGGAGATGGTTTACCAGTCATGAACCCTTCTAACGCATCTATGTTAAGTATTGGTTTTTCACTTTTTGTAGTGGTAATCGCTTCATTAAATTTAGTAATGGATTTTGATTTTATTGAGGAAGGAGCTTCAAGTGGAGCTCCAAAGTATATGGAATGGTATGGTGCATTTGGTTTATTAGTTACATTAATTTGGTTATACCTTGAAATACTAAGACTACTTGCTAAGCTTAACTCTAGGGATTAATTGACAGCGAAAAAAACAAATCTTTCAGAATATAATCAATATGATATGGCTAACGCTAAAGGTTTACGTTTTGGTATTGTAGTCTCTAAATGGAATTCCAATGTAACTGAAAACCTTTTTAAAGGCGCTATAAAGACCCTAATTGATTGTGGAGTTAAAATGGACGATATTAATAAAATAGATGTCCCTGGTAGCTTTGAATTAGTCTATGGAGCAAAAATTGCTGCAAGATCAAAACCAAGTGCAATAATTTGTTTAGGTAGTATAATAAAGGGTGAAACAAAACATTTCGATTTTGTTTCTCAGTCTGTCTCTAATGGAATTATGGATTTAAATATTAAGTTAGATATACCAGTCATTTTTGGAGTGTTGACTGATGATAATATGCAGCAAGCTATAAATCGGTCTGGAGGAAAATTTGGAAATAAAGGAGTTGAAGCTGCAGTCACTGCCATAAAAATGGCACTAATAAATAAATAATTTAAAGTATTTTTTATAATTAAAAATTAAAAATTTATAAGTTTGCACGCCATAATGGTCGAGTAGCTCAGTTGGATAGAGCATCTGCCTTCTAAGCAGACGGTCACAGGTTCGAATCCTGTCTCGATCACTCAAAAATAACCCGCTTTAAATAGTGGGTTATTTTATTTTAAAATTTATTCTTCTGCACAACAAGGGGCAGTACATCCCTGGTGGTGACCATTATTTTTGTTTTTAACTTTTTTATCTTTAAAGTAGCTATTTTTCTTACTGTAATTAAATCCATTATTTTGATTAGAATCAGTGTTTTTTTCGTTTGAGCTACAAGCAAGCATAAAGCTACAAATAATTATTGTTGTAAAAATTTTTTTCATGTTAATTATCTAATTTAAGCGTTTGTATATATTTTAAATAAGTTTTTTTGTCTGATACTTTACTATTCCAAATTTCTTCAAGCATTAATTCATTTCTTACAGTAATAGATTTTTGAACTTGAAATCTATAACTTTTATATGCGTAGTAATCAGTTTCTGTGTAACTATTCCATAAATTTTGAACAAATGATACTGGGTTATATATATAACTAGATTTTATCAGTTTATTTTTATTTTCATTTTGAATTTCAATCTCGTTAGCTGCATGTATATTCATTTGATTTATGATAGCGCTTATACTTCTTCTGATTGCTTGCGCTTTTAAATTTTGGTCTTTAAAATTATCTAAATTTTCTAAACGAGGATAAAGTTCAATTAGTAAATTATGTAAATCAATGTTATCTAATTTAAATACTTCGTATGTTTCTTTTCTGTTTGTATCAAGAAAATCTGTCATAAAATTACCAGGATATTTGTAGTTAGCATATTGATGTACAGATCCAGGAATTATAACGCAAAAAATCATCCATATACTTATCATTTTAAAAGATGAAGAACTTGAGTTTTTACTTTTGATATTTATAAAATAGAATATAATAGAAAAAGAAAAAATATAAATATTTGATAAAAAAATTAATTTTAAAATTTGACCCATAATTTCAAATCCTCCGCTTGTTAAACCAACAGTAATTATTAAGCTATTGATTGATACCAAGATTAAAGTTAAGTAAAATAACAGTCTTGAAATGAGCCATTTCTTTACTTTAATGCATTGTACAGAAATTAATTTGTGGAAATATAAATCTTTCTCTAAAGTATTTATGTTATAAGTCAATATTATGTATAAAACTGGAAGCAAAAAGATTATTAAAAATGAAAAGTCTACACTACCATTAATTAAACGTTCATAATTTGATATTTCTTCTGCCATATCAGTATCATAGGTTGAACTCCATCTTTTTGTTTGCTTGTAAAAACCATATTGTTCAGATTGCCCTATTCCCAGAGGATATAATTCTGAGGGTTCTTTAATAACATATGTGGGATTATATAATATTGCCCAAAAAGGATCATTGATGTTAACCCATGACTTATCATCAGGTCCAGTTTGATTATTTTCATACCAATTAATAACCTTTAATCTTTCTTGCTCTTGCTTATTATATATTTCATTTATAGTGTCTAATTGTTTTTCCTTTATGTTATATACATTTATTAATGCGTATAAACTTAAAAACATAAAAACTATGTAGGAATAGAATTTAGCTTTATTTCTATAAAAATGCTTTAACTCGTATTTAAAAATATTAAGATTCATTAATTAAATATTTTTTTGTTTTTGCATTTATTAATAATAACAAAATAGCAGTCCATGAAATAAGAAATAAAATATCCAGGGTATATTTAACAATAATTTTATGAATTGATAATCCATTATAATTAAAATCGTCAATAGATTTAAAAAAATCGCTACTTGATAAATTACCACCATCTATTTTAAAATTTCCGTAAGTATATTCATTATTAAGGGTTTTAATAAATTTTCTTCTGTAAAGCTCAGCTTTACTGAGAAAATCTAAATGGTGTATTAAATCTGTACCAGATGAAGCCATACTTAAATTTTGAAGCGAAGCAAATGGATTGATTAAACCACTAATTTGATAATGTTTTTTTTGTTTTAAAAGGTTTGAATATAACAGACCATAATGTTTGTCCCATACTTTATTACCATAATCTTCATCTGCTTGTAATAATATTCCAGAAAAATTTATCGGCAATTGAGATAAACTATCTACATTGTATTCTCTTAAAACTTTAGCTTCTAATTCTTTTATCCTAACATCTTCAGGATTGTGGCCATCTATTCCTTTTTCTCTGTCTTCATCCATATTGCTTTGCAATAAAAATCTTGAAGATTGTGGTGTTAAGTCTTCAGTAAATGAACCAATAGTTTTTGGGAAAAAAATTGTCCATAGAAACCAACAAATTAATGTTAATGATAAAGCAGAAGTATTATTTTTTAAGAGTAATGAAATTAAAACAGTAAAAGAGATGATTATAGAATAATACAGAATATATGCTAAAAAGAAGATAGATAATCTTAAAAGTTCCTCCACTCCTATTTGATTAAAATTGAATAGTAATTGAAATAATACAGAAAATAATAGAAGAATACCAGCTAAACTTAGTAATGTCAAAATCTTTGAAAATATTATTTTTTTAAAGCTATTTCCTTGAACAATTAATAATTTTAATCTTCCAGAAGTAATTTCAGAAGTATATATATTGTATGAGAAAAAAATTAAAAATAAAGGAATTATAAACTGAAATAGAAGAGATATTTTAAATTTACCAAATTGTGAAACGAAGAGTGATTGAGAAGATTCAGAAAAGGCAGCATCATTTTGTTTATGCCCTTCTAGTCTAAGTACTATTCCAGTTACGGCATTTACTCCTTCATCTAAGCTACTTAAAATCGAATTTGGCTTAAATGCATACGTTCCAAAATGCGCTGCACTGTGAGCATTATATGGTCCCATTTCATCCCATTGGTTTCTAATATGATCTTGTGCAGATTTCTGATTTATTATTTGTTGGTTGTTTTGAAGTATTCCAAAATAAGTTGTAATAATTAATAATAAAACAAAAAATATAGAGAAAAATAAAAATATCTTATTTCTTAGAAAGGCTTTCCATTCATTTTTAAAAATTGTTAGCATATTTCTAATTTTTCATAAAATCAAGATATAATTCTTCAAGTTGTTTTGAAGTTACGTCTTTTGAATACATTTCTTTAACTAATTCACCGCCCTTTAAGATACCTATTTTATCACATGTCTCTCTAACACGAAAAATATCATGAGATGCCATTAAAATAGTTGATCCTTGATTTTTAAGTTTTTTAAGAAGTATTGATAACTCATTACTTGAATAAGGGTCTAATCCACTAGCAGGTTCATCCAAGAGATAAATTTTTGCTTTTTTGGCGTAAGCGATTGCAATACCAACTTTTTGTCTCATTCCTTTTGAATATCCAGATATTAACTTATGTATGGAATCTTCTTGTAATCCACAACTTATTAAAATTTCTTCGAGTTGACTTTTATTGAAGTGTAAATTAGCAATTTTTGAAAAATAATCTAAATTCTCTATCCCACTTAAGTATGGATATAAGTTAACGTTTTCAGGAATGTATCCTAATTTATCTCTTTTAATTTTTAAATTATTTATTGGATCTTTCATGCAAATTGATCCATTATCAGCTTTAATAAAGCCTAGTAATAAATTAATTGTTGTTGATTTTCCTGCACCATTTGCACCTAAAAGACCATATATTTCGCCGCTTTTTATTTCAAGATTAAGATTCTTTAAAGCTATCTTATTTTTAAATTTTTTTTGAATATTTTTTAATTGGATCACTAGTTTTTTATTTACAAATATAGTAATCAAATGCAACAAAGTTGCGTTTTTTTTATTTATAATTAAATATAATTATTTATTTTTGCATAACTTATTTATTAATTAGTTATGCATAAAGAAATGGTTAAAACTAAATTGAATATTGTATGGTTTAAAAGAGATTTAAGAACTCAAGACCATTTACCTTTATTTCACGCAGAAAAAGAAGATATAGATTATTTGTGCATATATATTTATGACCCAAAAAAAATAGCACATCAAAGTTGTTCCTTAAGACATCTACAATTTACTTATCATTCGATTATCGATATTAACAATAATCTAAAAAAGTTTTCAAGAGAAATAAATATTTTTCACTATGATTCAGTAAAAGTTTTTAGTTATTTGAATAAACTTTACTCTATTTCAAAAATATTTTCTTACCAGGAAACAGATGTAAGTAGTTTTTGGGAAATAGATAAAAAAGTTAGTTTATTCTGTTCTAAAAAAAATATAAAGTGGGTTGAATATCAACGTGATGGTATTATAAGAGGATTAAAAAACAGAGAAAAATGGGATAAAATGTGGTATAATCATGTTTCAGTTCCTATTATTTTTAATAAGTTTTCTAATTCTACAATAAAACTTAAAGACAATCCATTTCAATTGGATATCAGATTAAAAAATAAAATGACCAATTGGCCCTCTTTATATCAACCTGCTGGAGAAAGATTTGCTCATACTTATTTAAGATCCTTTGTAAATAAACGTGGAGAACACTATTCTAAATATATATCAAAACCGAACGAAAGTAGAGTTTCTTGTTCAAGATTATCACCATATTTATCATGGGGTAATTTAAGTGTAAAACAAGTATACATAACAATAAAACAATGTAAAAAATACACTTTTTTTAAGAGGAGTTTTAATGCATCATTAATGAGACTAAAATGGAGATGTCATTTTATACAAAAATTTGAAATGGAATGTGAATACGAAGATAAATGTGTTAATAGAGGCTATGAGAAACTTCAATACTCTGATAACAATGAATTAATTAATAGCTGGAAAAATGGAACAACTGGCATACCCATAGTTGATGCATGTATAAGATGTCTTCAAAAAACTGGATGGATAAATTTTAGAATGCGAGCTATGTTAGTTTCAATATTTTGTCATCATTTTGATTGTAATTGGAAAAATGGAGTTTATCATCTAGCAAAACTTTTTTTAGATTATGAGCCAGGAATTCATTATACACAATTTCAAATGCAAGCGGGCGTAACAGGAATAAATTCAATTAGAATTTATAATCCAATAAAACAATCAAAGGATCATGATCCTGATGGTATTTTCATAAAAAAATGGGTTGATGAACTTGTAAATATTCCATCTGAGTTTGTACATGAACCTTGGTTAATGACTGACTTGGATAGGAGTTTTTATCAAATAAATGAACAATTTAGCGTCCCAAGTATTGATATAATTAAAGCCAGTAGGCTCGCAAGAAAAAAAATATGGAGTCATAGAACTGATAATATTGTTAAGAAAGAAAATTTGAGATTAATAAAAAAGCATACGAGAAATTTTAAATCTATTTAGTATTTTAATGAAGAAACAAAATCTACCACATAAGATATGTGTAATTTGTAAACGTCCTTTTAGTTGGAGAAAGAAATGGGAAAGAGATTGGCAATATGTAAAATACTGTAGTAAAAAATGTAGTAGTAAAAAAACTAAATTAAATTAAATCCCTACTCTGAAATATTTGTATCTTAATTTCTTTGCGTTTAAATGATTCATTAATCATTTTTTTAGCTAAATCTCTCACTTTTAATGGCTTTAGTGATGTTAATAGTCCGAATTTGTTTAAAAAATTTAATATACTAATTACTAGCCTCTCTCCTTTTCTAGATAAATCAACTTGTCTGATTAATGATGGGGGTTGGTAAATTTGAATATTTTGAAAATTTAAACTTTTAATTTCCTCTTCTAGCATTCCCTTAATCTTGGGGTAAAATAAAAATGAGTTTTTATTTGCTCCAATTGATGATACTAAAGAATAATTTTCCACCCCATTCATTGCTGCAATTTTAGCAAATTCATATTGATAAGTAAAGTCAACTAAAAATTGTTTTTTTTTGCTACCTGCATCTAGTTTAGTTGTTCCTAAGCATGAATAAAGAATATCACCGTTAATTAATTCTTTATATACTTCCAAATTATTGAAATCAATTACATGTTCAGTTATCTTACTGTGTTTTTTGCTATTTTTTCTTCTTACAAAAACAGTGATTTTTGAAAATTTTGGATTTTTTATTAATAAGTCTATAATTTCTCTTCCTGTAGCTCCTGTACTGCCGATGACTAAAGCATGCTTTTTCATGTGATTAATTTCTATTTAAAATTCATTGCATTGCTAATTAAAGTATGAAAATGGTGAACTCCTTTTTCCATTGTAGGAGAAAATCTTCCATGCTTATAAAACCTTGATCTAGTACCAATCTGAACTCTTTCAACTATCTCTTCATCTTCTAGTTCTACTTTATCTAAATCAGCTCCTGCTCCAACATTAAGTTTTGATTCATCCCAAACATATGATTTAAATATAATTTCAGTTTTATTAATAGATATTGGATTAACTAAATTGAGTGATAATCCCCAAGGATAAAAATTAAACATCATATTTGGAAAAACCCAAAAGTAATAAGCTGCAATTTTTTTACCATAATCAATCGATTCTTTGGGTATGTCAAAGCATATATCATTATCACTGGCAATACCAATTTGCAAATTACTATACTTAAATATTTCAACATCATAGTTGTTAAAATCTAAAACTGAATTTAATCCCTCGTGTACAAAAGGAATATGAAAGCCCTCAAGATAATTATCACAATATAAAGCCCAGTTTGCACTTACTTGATATTTTTTTGAAAGATCTTCTCTGTATTTAAAATCTTCTATAGGCATCCAACCTATTCTATCATCCATTTCTTGTATTAATTGGTCAAATTTTATTTTTGGATTAAGTGATGTAAAAATAAATTGTCTCCATTTTTCAACCGGTATTTGTTTTAAATTATCCTCTGGTGATGGAAAATTTATCATACCTTCACACTTTGGCATATATTTAAACTTTCCTTCAGTATCAAATTTTTTACCATGATAATTACATGTTATATATTTCTTAATAAAGCAAGGCTTATCTATTAAGATATTACCTCTGTGTGTACAAACATTAGAAAAACATTTTAAATCCTTATTTTTAAAAAGTAATAGAGGTTCCGGTAATAATTTTTCCATATACATAAAAGGAAATGCATTTTTTTCATTACTAACACTATTGATATCAGTTACTAAATGCCAGTTATTAGCAAATATTTTTTCTATTGACTCCAAAAAAATGTGACGAGAATTATAAAATTCCCCTTTAAGTGTATTTGCAATATTTATGTTTTGATGTATTTTTCGCATATCAACAAAAATAAAAAATCCTAACTTAAAGTTAGGATTTGTGCGGAGAGAGAGGGATTCGAACCCCCGGTACATTGCTGCACAATGGTTTTCAAGACCACCGCATTCGACCACTCTGCCATCTCTCCTTGGGAATGCAAAAATAGAAATTACTATCTAAACACAAAATATTTCTTTATCAAAAAAAAGGGAATTGGTATTAAGATTTTTTAATTTAGCAAAAATTATGAATAGATTATTTGCATTTTTATTTTTTTTCTTTTTGAGTAACTGTATTACTGCTCAGCAGATTCAATACTATCCTTCCTTTAATTCATTTTGGGATGAAGAATTAGATTTATCATATCTTGAACTAAATATTGCTTTTGATGTAAATACATTGAAATTAATTAAGGAATCAAACTTTTTTTATTCTGAAATTGATATTATAACTGAAATTAAACAGCAAGATTCAACGTATTATTATGATCATTACGTTTGTAAAAGCCCTTCATTTTATAAGTCTGAAAATAATAATATATTCTTTTTTGATACTCAAAAGTTTTATCTTCCCAATGGAGAGTATGATTTGTTAATCTCTGTATTTGATATAAACAATACAGGCGATACTATCAAATATTTTGACACAAAAGAAATTAATTATAATTTTAATGAAAAAATTTATTTATCCGATCTAAAGTTAATAACATTAAACGAGACATTAGTTAGAGATGACATAAGTAACATTACTCCTTTTGTTTCTAACTATTTTCCTCAAAATATTAATAGCTTATCTTTTTATTTTGAAGTTTATAACACTGAAAATTTCATAAATAATAAATATTTACTTAGAACCTATATTGAATCTTTTTCATCAAAAAAATCTCTTTTTAATTATGATAAGGTAAGAAGAAAAATAATAGAACAAGACTCATCTTCAAATTTTATATTCTCATTTGATATTGATAAGTTGCCAACAGGTAACTATAACCTTGTTTGTGAACTTATTGATGAACAAAATAATTTAATTGATTTTAAAAAAACTTTTTTTCAAAGAAGTAATTCTGTTTCATCCTATTCAAATAATGACATAGATATAATATCAGTTGGTGGTACATTTGTTGAAAATATCACTGAAAAGGATTTATTATCTCTTTACATCGATTATTTATACCCTATTTGCTCGCCTAATGAAAATATATTTGCTCAGAATCAACTTAAAGATAAAAACATTAGTTTAATGCAAAAGTTTTTTTTAAATTTTTGGAAAAGTAGAAACCCTTTAAGTCCAGAAGAAGCATGGCTTAAGTATTATCAAGAAGTCAAAAGCGTTAATAATGATTTCACCAACTTTAAAATACCTGGATATCTTACAGACAGAGGAAGAGTTTATTTACAATACGGACCACCAAACACTATTCATTCTGTTGAAAATGCATCTTCTTCTTATCCTTATGAAATATGGCACTATTATAAACTGAAGAATCAAAGCGATAGAAAATTTGTTTTTGTCAATACTGATTTTGCTACAAATGAATATAGACTTGAGTATTCTAATGTTTTTGGAGAAGTAACTAACTCAGAGTGGTGGAATAAAATTGAGCAAAGTAATTCACCAACATTTGGCGATGATTTTAATAATAATTATATTAATCCCAGATAGAATCTTAATCTATGATTACTAAAATATTGTATTATTTTTTGATAATTCCAATATCGCTCCTTCCCTTTTCAATAATCTACATAATTTCTGACTTAGTTTATTTAGTTATTTATTATTTGTTTACATACAGAAAAAACATTGTTGTTAATAATCTTCAAAACGCATTTCCACAAAAAAGTAAAGAAGAAATTAAAAAAATTACAAAAAGCTTTTATAGACATTTTTCTGATTTGATTTTAGAAATCATTAAAGGTTTCACCATTTCTGGTAAACATCTTTCAGAAAGATTAATAATTGAAAATTCTGAGATATTAGACAAATATGCTAAAAAGAATCAAAGTGTAATTTTAATTGGAGGACATTACAATAATTGGGAAATGTGCGCTCAGGCATTTGCATTGTCCTTAAAATATAAGTGTTATGGTATTTATAAACCACTAAAAAATATTTTTTTGAATAATAAAATATATAATTCTAGAACAAGATTTGGTTTGAGTTTAGTCTCTATGAAAAAAACAAAAAGTATATTCAGTAATTTAGATCTTGTTAAGGCTTTCCTGTTTGCATCTGATCAAACACCAACTAAAAATAGTAAATCTTATTGGTTAAATTTTTTAAATCAAGAGACGATGGTATTTACTGGTGCTGAAAAGTATGCAAGAGAATATAATTTACCTGTATTTTATGTTGCAGTAAGCAAGATAAAAAGAGGATTCTATAAAGTTAAATTCACTTTAATAACAGAAAAGCCAAATGATCTTGAATTTGGAAAGATTACAGATTTGTACATGAACAATTTAGAAAAGGATATAATAATTTTTCCTCAATATTGGTTATGGACACATAAAAGATGGAAATATAAAAGATGAAAATTGCAATTGTTATATTAAACTGGAATGGAAAAGAACTTTTGGAACGATTTTTACCTAGATTAATTAAATTTAGTGACGAATCAAAAGTTTTTGTTGTAGATAATAACTCAACAGATAGCTCAATAGAATTTTTAAAAACTCATTATTCTAATATTGACATTATTATAAACAAGTCAAATTTAGGATATGCTGAAGGCTATAATGTAGCTTTACAAAAAATAAAAGCTGATTATTATGTTTTAATTAATTCTGATATTGAAGTAACTAAAGATTGGTTAAAACCTTTAACTGATTTGATGGATAGTAACAAACAAATAGCTGCGTGTCAGCCTAAAATCCTTAGCTATAAGGACTCAAAATATTTTGAATATGCCGGTGCTTCAGGTGGTTTTATAGATATTTTTGGATATCCATTTTGTAGAGGAAGGATATTTAATAATTTAGAAATAGATTCATCTCAATATGACGATAGTATTGAAATATTTTGGGCAACAGGAGCTTGCCTACTAGTTAGATCTGCAAGTTTTTGGGAAGTTGGTGGTTTTGATAATGATTTTTTTGCTCATCAAGAAGAAATTGATCTCTGTTGGAGACTTAAGAACAAATCATACAAAATAATGGTAGAACCTGAATCAAAAGTTTTACATATGGGAGGTGCTACATTGGAAAAAAGTTCACCTAAAAAAACATATTTAAATTTTAGAAATAATTTATATATGTTATTTAAGAATCTTAAGCTAAATCAACTTTTATTTATAATACCCATAAGATTAATTTTAGATGGAATAGCTGCATTAACTTTTCTTTTTCAAAGAAATGGTTTATTACATTTTTTATCAATTATAAAAGCACACTTAACATTTTACCTAAACATTAATAAGTTAATAAGAAAAAGATCAATAATCAAACAAAAATCTAATCACAAGGGTATAATGAATAATTCTATATTGTTTCTAAACAAAATTAAAAAGAGTAATAAATTTTCTGACTTGGAAAAATATATTTAAATAAATAAAATCTTTAGACTATTTTTTTCTGTCCTATTAATTGCGTGTACGAATGATTCAAAGTATTTTAAAAAATTATCGATAATGTAGTAAATAATCAAGAAATTAATGAATTATATACAACAATAATGATTGATAAAAGTTCTAAAAGTTTAGTAGATGTTTTAGAATTTTTTGATTAAAGAGTAAATCACACCATTGAAGTTGAGATAATAACATCTGATTATATTACAAAAAGAGCTTTGTTTAGATAAAAGTAATGGATCCTGCAAGATTACAATAATGTTGATAATGCTGCTTTATATGAATCTAGTCCTAGTCCACATATTATCGCTTCACAATTTGATGAAAGTAATGATTTTTTTCTAAAATCTTCTCTGCTATAGATATTACTTATATGAATTTCAATCACAGGTGTTCTAATAGCAGCAATAGCATCAGAGATGGAAACAGATGTATGTGTATATCCACCAGCATTTAGTAATATCTTATCATATGAGAAACCTATTTCGTGTAGCTTATTTATAATTTCTCCTTCAATATTACTTTGAAAATAAGTGAGATTTAATGATTTAAATTCATTTTTAAGATTTTTAAAATATGAGTCAAAAGAAACTTTACCATAAATTGATGTTTCTCTTTTGCCTAATAAATTTAAATTTGGACCGTTTATTATTATAACTTTCATAATCACAGCAAAAATAAATAAATGAGTTGGAACAGTTCAATTGATGATTTTAAATATTATTTAAAAGTAGAGCGCTCATTATCTGAGAATTCAATATTAGCTTACATTAGAGATGTGAGTAAACTAAGATCTTTTTCTGAAAATAAAAATATTTGTGAAATAAATGTGACAAAAGATGATATTGTTGAGTTCATAAATGAAATAAAGAAAAATGGTATTTCTGCTAGAAGTCAAGCAAGAATAATTTCTTCTTTAAAATCCTTTTATAAGTTTTTAGCCATAGAAGACCTTATAGATGTTAATCCTATTGAACTTATCGAAAGCCCCAAAATCGGTCTAAAACTCCCAGATACCCTTTCTATAATTGAAATAGATAAACTTATATCTGCAATCGATCTATCAACAAAGCATGGTGAACGTAATAGAGCAATAATAGAAATGTTATATAGTTGTGGTTTAAGAGTTAGTGAACTAATTAACTTAAAACTATCAAATGTTAATTTTAAAAATTCTTACATTAAAATAATGGGCAAGGGTAACAAGGAACGTCTAGCTCCTATTGGATCAAAAGCTTTAAAGTATTTGGATATATATATTAATGAAATTCGTAATCATCAATCAATTGAAAATGGAAATGAGGATTATGTTTTTATTAACAACAGAGGTACTAAACTTTCAAGAGTAATGATTTTTTTAATCATTCAAAAATTAAAACAGAAAATTGGATTAAGTAAAAAAATTAGTCCTCATACATTTAGACATAGCTTTGCAACACATTTAATTGAAGGAGGAGCTAATTTAAGAGCAGTACAAGAAATGCTAGGACATGAAAGCATTACAACTACAGAAATTTACACACATCTAGATAGCGATTATTTAAGAAGTAACATAATAGAATTTCATCCTCGAAACTAATGAATGTAGAAAATAATATAATCAAAATGTATTATTTGAAAGCAATTCAATGGTTTATGGTTGCTATGCCAATTATTGTTCTTTTTTTTCAAGATCATGATTTGTCATTAACTCAAGTAATGATATTGCAAGCAATTTATTCAACAGTAATAGTTTTATTTGAAATACCCTCCGGTTTTATAGCTGATGTATTTGAAAGAAAAAATATTATTTTTTTGAGTACAATTTTTTCCTTTTTTGGATATCTTATTTTTTCTTTTTTTAGTGGATTTTACTACTTTGTTATAGCTCAGATTTTAGTTGGAATTGGTGGTAGCCTAGTTTCAGGAAGTGATTCATCATTAATTTATGATACATTATTGGAACTAAAAAAAAATGAAACATATACCAAAATAGAAGGAAAGAACTATGCCATAGGTAATTTTTCAGAATCTATTGCTGCAATATTAGGAGGATATTTAGCACTTACATCTTTATCACTACCTATCTATATTCAAACAACAGTTTTGTTTTTTAGCATACCTATATCTTTGACGTTAGTTGAACCTAGTATAAACAAAAAAAATCGTGTTGAAAAATCAATTAAAAGTATGATTGATATTATGAAGTTTGCTATTATAAAAAATAAAAAAATTAGATATTTAATAATCTATTCTTCAATAATTGGATTTGCAACATTATCAATGGCTTGGTTTGTACAGCCATTTTTAATTGAAATTCATTTTTATCTTGGTTATTATGGAATATTATGGGCAATTCTTAATTTTACAGCTGGTATAACATCATATAATGCATATAAAATTTATGATAAAATGAAAAGTTATAATTTATTAATATTTATTTCTCTTATAATGTCTGTATCATTTATAATGCTTGGATTAAATATAACATACTTAGGATTAGTTTTTATTTTTTTTATTTATTTAATTAGAGGAATAGTAACACCTATTTTGAGAAATGAAATAAATATTAATATTGAATCAAATAAAAGAGCAACTGTATTGTCTATTAGAAGTATGTTTATAAGATTAACATTTGCAATACTTGCTCCTATACTAGCTTATATTTCGGAAATAAATTTTTCATTGACTATAACATTTATTACAATGGGAATAATTGTTGGAGCTGTATCATTTTTTTCTTTATATCAATTGAAAAAGATTGATTAATGCATAAATTTGCAAAATGAAAAAATTTAAAGAGAAATGGAATATTAGCTCTAATTATCAGCTAGTTATAATTTTAATTGTATTTGCTATTACCGGGTCATTGTCTCTTTATGTTTCTACTCCTATATTAGAAGCTTTATCTATCGATAGGGAGATTTTGTCAATTTGGTTATTTTGGCCTCTAAAAATTTTGATTATTTTTCCAATTTATCAAATTCTTATTTTAATTATAGGAACGATTTTTGGTCAATTTAAGTTTTTTTGGAAATTTGAAAAAAAGTTTTTAAAAAGAATAGGATTTAAAAATTTAAATGATAAATAATTAAAACAGATATCATCTTTATGAAATTAATGATTTCGATTGCGACTAGAGTAATTCCAAGACATTATCTTCAACATGTTAGTCATTTTTTCTTAAAAATAATATCCTTATTTATGAGAGGGGATAATTTTGAGGATCCTATTAATGGCATAACATATAGAAAGCTTTTACCTTATGGAAGAATAAAATCTAGAGATAATGTTTTGGCTCCTGACAGTATGAGTCTAGAGCGTCATAGGCTAATGTGGTTATTTCTTAAAGAAAAAACTAAATTTTTTAGTGATCAACTTAAGTTTTTACATATAGCTCCAGAGTATTGCTTCATTAATATATTTAAATCAATGAAAAATTTAGATTACATTACTGGTGACTTAATTTCTCCTTGGGCAGATGTAAAATTTGATGTACATGACATTCCTTTTGAAAACAATATTTTTGATGTTGTTATATGTAATCATGTTTTAGAACATGTAGAGGATTCTCATAAAGTTATGACTGAATTTTACAGGATAATGAAACCTGGAGGATGGGGTATTTTTCAAGTCCCAATTGATAAAAATAGTGATATAACTATGGAAGATAAAAGCATTGTTGATCCTAAAGAAAGAGAACGATTGTATTGGCAGAAAGATCATTTAAGACTTTTTGGTTTAGATTATGGCGATAGATTACGTTCAGCTGGATTTAAAGTAACAGAAAGTGATTTTATAAGCACTTTAGAAAGTGATATTATTAAAAGATATGCTTTACAAAAAGATGAAATAATATATTTCTGCGAAAAGATTTAATTTTTTATGTGAATTATTTTTTTAGTCTTAAAAAAAAATTCATCAAAATAATCTGATATATTATATATTTGATAATCAACATTAGAAAGTTCTTTCTCTAAATCTCCTCCCTTTAAATATAGAATACCGTTTTTTAGTTTATTTTTTTGTTTTATATTAATTTTTCCTTTTGCATAACTTTTAAATTTTGATATGTTTGTTACTGCTCTACTAACAATAAAGTCAAATTTTTGATCTAAATTTTCTGCTCTTAAATTTAGTGCTACACAGTTTTGAATACCTATTTCTTCTATGATATTGTTAACTACTTTTATCTTCTTTCCTATGCTGTCAACTAAAACAAAATTACATTTTGGGTATAATATTGCAAGAGGAATACCTGGAAAGCCACCTCCAGTACCTATGTCAAGTATTTTAGTCTTATCTTTAAAATTAATAATTTTTCCAATTGACAAAGAATGAAGAATATGGTGAATTTCAATATAATTAATGTCTTTTCTAGAAATTACATTAATTCTTTCATTCCAAAATTTATAAAGTATAGGAAGTTTTGCAATTTGATTGTATTGTTTTTCTGTCAAATTTTTAAAATACTTTTGAATAATTTGCATTATAAAGATTGTTTAGAGCCTGATAAAATTTTAAATAACTGCTCTCTGCTTCTATATAATTGAGCCTTTACAGTTCCAATTGGTATATCTAAGTATTCTGAAATTTCTTCGTAGGTTTTTTCTTTAAAATAGCGTAATTTAACTAAATCTCTATATTTCGGTTTTAATTTATTAACTATCCTTCTTAATATTGCAATTCTTTGACTTTTCTCCATTTCTTGATCAGGCATAAGTTCATTAGATATTATATCAAAACTTGTTCTCTTTCCATCATTATTAAACATAATGTTATTTATAGATGTAGTAGGTAGATTCTTTTTTCTTAAATAGTCAATACAATGATTCTTAGCAACAGTGAACAGCCAGGTGCTGAAGGTGAAGTCTGGAGTGTAAAGATGTAATTTTTTAAATGCTTTTCCCAAAGATTCAATTGTTAAGTCTTTAGCAACTTCTTGATCATTAACTTTTTCATAAAGCATGAAATATAAAGGATCTCTATACAAATGTAATAGTTCATTATATGCACTACTATCACCCTCTTTCAAAGCTCTATTTACTAAAGATAAATCTCTTTGACCTTTTTTTGTAAGATTTTTCATTATCTACTCCACTTTTTAGTTTTATGAAATACACTCAAAATTACAAAATTTGCTTGTATGAAAAGGTGTAGAAGTTCATAAAATGGATGAAACAAATATAAATCACTAACATCAAGAGCTCTCATGGCTTTATAATTAACTGTGTATGAAATAAGTAATTTTAAAAATAGTATTGTGTATACAAGAATAAGATTTAATTTTAATAAGAATGCAAAAATTAAACTCAGCAAAAAAAATGTTTGTGATAAAGGGTATATCATAAGTAAAATTTTAAATTTAATTTTATAAAATGATGATGTGGAAACATGCCTTCTTTTTTGATATATCCAATCTTTCCAACTACTTGTAACTTCAGAAACCATATGTGTGTCTTTAGAGAATTCAACTCCAAATTTTATATTTTTATCTGATGCAACTTCTTGAATAAACAAGTCATCATCACCAGAGGGAATATGAATGTGACTTGCAAAACCTTTGTTATCAAAAAATATTTTCTTTTTGTATGCTAAATTTCTACCAACACCCATGTAGGTAAGGTTACGTAATGCATATGATAAATAATTTTGTGCAACAACAAATGTATCAAATCTGATAAGCTTATTCAATATACCTTTTTGTTTTTTATATGGGCTATATCCTAAAATAACATCAAAATCATTATTATTTGATAATAAAGCTTTACAAATAATATTACTCCAGTTTTGCGATTTAGGACTGCAATCTGCATCAGTCATTAATAAATTATCATATTTTGCTGTTTTTATACCTAAAGTTAATGCAAATTTTTTACCCTCACTGTGATTAATGGAATGATCAATATTCACGATTTTCAAGCAGTCATGTTGCTTTTCTAGTGTTTGTAAATAACTTAAGCTGTCATCAGTGGACTGATCGTTTACTACAATTATTTCTGACTTCAAATTAAAATGAGAATTATTAAGTACAATTGATAATTGTTTTTGATCTATAATATTTGGTAAATTTTTTTTTAGGTTTTCGAGTTCATTTTTAGCACAAATAATAATGGATAAGCCTACATTCTTATTATTAAAACTTGAAATATCACTTATATCTTTAATAATAGAGTTTCTATGAAATGTAATTTTCAAGAAGAAGAACAAATGGTAAAATACAAGAAAAAAGAAACTAATCGATAAAATTAATATGATTAAAAGTTCAATAGTCATTAATAAAAAAGAGTGTTAACTATTTAAGTAGTTTAAAATATTTTTCTCTACTCTATTTACAACATTTTGAACATCTTCTTTAATGAATTTGTCTCCAGTAATATATTCGAATAACTCAATATATCTGTTAGAAACGGATTCACAGAATTCTTTACTCATGTTAGGTATACTCTGTCCTTCTTTTCCTTGAAATCCATTTTCAATTAACCATTGACGAACAAATTCTTTAGACAATTGTTTTGGAGATTCACCTTTAGCTATTTTCTCTTCATATCCTTCAGCATAGAAGTATCTCGAGGAATCAGGTGTATGTATTTCATCTATTAAAGTTATTATTCCGTTTTTGTCTTTTCCGAATTCATATTTTGTGTCAACAAGAATTAAACCTTTTTCAGCAGCTATTTCTGTACCTCTTTGAAATAAAGCTTTTGTGTAATTTTCTAGATTTATATAATCTTTTTCACTTACAATATTCTGGGATAAGATTTCTTCTCGACTTATATCTTCATCATGACCAATATCAGCTTTTGTCGTTGGAGTTAAAATTGGATTATCAAACTTTTGATTCTCAACCATACCATCTGGCATTGGTACTCCACAAAGCATTCTTTTTCCAGATTTATATTCTCTCCAAGCATGACCAGTAAGATAACCACGTATAACCATTTCAACCTTGAAAGGCTCACACATTTTTCCAATTGTTACGCTGGGGTCTGGATTTGCTTCTTTCCAATTTGGAACAATATCTGCTGTTGCATCTAAAAATTTTGCAGCAATTTGATTAAGTACTTGACCTTTATATGGTATTCCCTCTGGAAGAACATGATCAAATGCTGATATTCTATCAGATGTAACCATTACTAACTTGTCACTATTTACAGTGTAAACATCTCTGACTTTACCTTTGTAAAAACTTGTTTGGTTAGGTAAATTAAATTTTGTTTCATTAATTGTGTTATTCATTTTTATAAGCTTTTATTATTTCTGTTATTAATTTATTGCGAATTATATCTTTATTATCAAGTTTAATAAAACTAATATTTTTTATTTTAATTAAACTCTTTTGTGCATGAATTAGTCCTGATTGAAGTTTTTTTGGTAAATCAATTTGCGTTACATCTCCATTAATAATAAATTTTGATCTTACACCCATTCTTGTTAAAAACATTTTCATTTGATGCACAGTAGTATTTTGACCTTCATCAAGAATAACAAATGCATTTTCTAATGTTCTACCCCGCATAAATGCCAGTGGAGCTATCTGTATAGTTCCGTTATCAATGTAATCATTAAGTTTTTCTATAGGAAGCATATCAAATAATGCATCATAAAGTGGTTGCATGTATGGATCTAGTTTTTGTTTAAGATCACCTGGAAGATAACCTAGATTTTCTCCTGATTCTACAGCTGGTCTTGTTAAAATTATCTTTTTTATTTTCTTTTCTTTTAAAAACTTTACAGCAAGAGCAACTGATGTATATGTTTTTCCAGTACCAGCTGGCCCTATAGCAAATAGCATGTCATTATTTTTGAGAGACTCAACAATTTTTCTTTGATTCATTGTTCGAGCCTTGATAACTCTACCATTTTGACAATGAAGAATTATTTCATTAGAATTTTCAAAAACTTTTTTTTCATCGGATTCAAGTAATCTATCTATTTGTAATTGTGTTAATGAATCATATTTGATAATGTGTTGTATAAAGGCATTTAATTTCTTTTCAAAATATAATACATTGGCGTTTTCACCTTTAATTTTTATAATTTCTCCTCTAGCAACTATTTTTAAACTTGGAAATAATTTTTTAATTTTATTAAACTTAGAATTATTTGTGCCAAAGAGTTTAATAAGTTCTATATTCTCAATTGTTATTTTTTTTTCAATCATGAATAATAACTGTCATAGATTTGTATTATTTTTGATTTCACAAAAATAAAAACATTTTCAGTAATTAATCAACTAGTCATTATAAATGTCAATTATAACACTAACAACTGATTTAGGCACAAATGATAGTTATTTGGCTTCAGTAAAAGGATCTATATATTCCGAGTTAAGTAATGTTAGAATAGTAGACATATCAAATAATATCAATAAATATGATATTCAACAAGCGGCATATGTAGTAAATAGTTGCTTTAGTGACTTTCCCAAAGACACTATACATATAATTAGTGTAAATGATGAACTTTCTATCTCAAATGAACATCTGGCAGTTAAGGCGTTTGGACATTACTTTATTGGGGCAGATAATGGAATATTTTCTTTATTATTTCATGAAATAAATCCTGACAAAATAGTTAAGTTAAACCTTTCTTTAACTACAAATAGTTTAACTTTTTCTTGCAAAAATATTTTTGTTCCCGCAGCTTGTCACATAGCTAGAGGTGGTACTTTAGAGGTAATAGGTACTCCTGTTACTGACTTTTCAAATAAAAAAATTCAGCTAAAGCCAGTTTTGCAAGCAGACACAATAAGAGGGGCTGTTATTTATATAGATAGCTATGGAAATACTGTTACTAACATTTCAAAAAATGTTTTTGAAAAAGTTAGAAGAGATAGAAAATTTGATATTTTATTTGGTAGAGAAGAAGAAAAAATCAGTGTCATTTCAAAGCAATATAACGAAGTTTTACTTTCAGAAAAAATAGCAATTTTTGGTGAAAATAATTTACTTCAAATTGCTATTAATCAAGGAAATGCAAATAAATTATTAGGTATTAAAATGCATGAAATAATTAGAATAGAATTTAAATGATAGCAATATTTAAAAAGGAATTAAGTATTTTTTTAGGCACATTAATTGGACCTCTAATTATTTGTGTTTTTTTATTAGTTAATGGATTACTTTTATGGTCAAACATTAGTGAATTTAATTTACTAGAAAATTCTTATTTATCATTAAATTCCTTTTTTACTTTAACTCCAATTTTGTTTGTTTTGTTAGTTCCTGCTATATCTATGAGAATATTTACTGAAGAGTATAATAGTTCAACTTTTGAAACATTGAAAACGAAACCAATAACCTCATTAGAAATAGTAAATGGTAAAATTTTATCTGTATTTAGTATTGTTTTATTAAGTTTAGCTCCTACATTTATTTATT
>CACOJQ010000021.1 GCA_902627575.1 uncultured Bacteroidota bacterium | reverse complement strand
CTAAGTCTTCCTCTTTAGTTTTATGATACTTAACTTTAATTTCATTTGAGTCAACATAAGTAATTGTTCCATCTCCTTCGGCATTAATCATTGTTCTTGAATCTCTAGCAACAGATGGTTCAATTCCAGTACCAACTATTGGAGAATCAGTTTTTAATAGAGGAACTGCTTGACGCATCATATTAGAACCCATTAAAGCTCGATTTGCATCATCGTGCTCTAAAAAAGGAATTAAAGATGCTGCAATTGAAGCAATTTGATTTGGAGCCACATCCATAAGTGTAACACTTTTAGGGTCTGCTATCAAATAATCTGCCTCACTTCTAGATTGAATTTTTTCATTAGCAAATGAACCTTCATCATTAAGCGTTGCATTAGCTTGTGCAATAATTTCATCAATTTCTTGTTCTGCAGTTTTATAAATTGGATTATTATTAAAATCTACGTTACCATCAATAACTTTTCTGTAGGGAGTTTCAATAAAACCTAAAGAATTGATTTTAGCAAAAACAGCTAACGAAGATATAAGTCCAATATTCGGACCCTCGGGGGTTTCAATTGGACATAACCTACCGTAATGAGTATAATGAACATCACGCACTTCAAATCCTGCTCTTTCTCTTGTTAAACCACCAGGTCCTAAAGCAGAAATTCTTCTTTTGTGTGTTACCTCAGCAAGTGGATTTGTTTGATCCATGAACTGAGAAAGTTGAGATGTTCCAAAGAAGGAATTAATTACAGCAGATAATGTTTTAGCATTGATCAAATCAATTGGAGTAAAAACCTCATTATCTCTAACATTCATTCTTTCGCGAATAGTACGAGCCATTCTACTCAAACCAACATTGAACTGATTTGATAACTGTTCTCCAACAGTTCTTATCCTTCTATTACTTAAGTGATCAATATCATCAACATCTACTCTAGAGTTAACTAAAGATATTAAATTTGTAATAATAGAAACAATGTCTTCTTTTGTTAATACCATTTTATCTTCTGCAATATCAAGTTTTAATCTTGAATTAATTCTAAATCTTCCTACATGACCAAGACTGTATCTTTGATCTGAAAAGAATAATTTATCAATCATTCCTCTAGCAGTTTCATCATCTGGAGCTTCAGCTGTTCTCAACTGTCTATAAATATGACGTATAGCCTCAACTTCCGAGTTAGTTGGATCTTTTTGTAAAGTATTATAAATTAGTGCATGATCAGCTGCAGCTCCATCTTCTTTGTGTAACAAAATAGTTTCAACACCTGAATCTACAATATCATTTATATGTTCCTTGGATAGAACAGTATCTCTTTCAAGAACTATTTCGTTTCTCTCAATAGGAACTAGTTCACCAGTATCTTCATCAACAAAATCATCAACCCATGATTTTAATACTCTGGCAGATAGTTTACGTCCTAAATGTTTTTTTAAACCGCTTTTAGATACTTTAATTTCATCTGCCAAATTAAAAATCTGTAAAATATCACGATCTGACTCATATCCAATAGCTCTTAATAAAGTAGTAACTGGTAATTTCTTTTTTCTGTCTATATATGCATATAAAACATTATTTATATCTGTAGTAAATTCAATCCAGGAACCTTTAAAAGGGATAACTCTAGCAGAGTATAACTTTGTGCCATTTGAATGAAAACTTTGGCCAAAAAATACACCAGGTGATCTATGTAATTGAGAAACAACTATTCTTTCAGCGCCGTTTATTACAAAGCTACCCTTTGGTGTCATAAAAGGTATATTTCCAAAATATACATCTTGAACAATTGTTTCAAAATCTTCGTGATCTGGATCTGTACAATATAATTTTAATTTTACTTTTAGTGGAACTTTAAAAGTTAATCCTCTGTCAAGGCATTCTTCAATAGAATATCTTGGAGGATCAATTGTATAATCAATAAACTCCAAAACAAAATTGTTTCTAGAGTCTGCAATTGGAAAAAGTTCTTCAAAAGCTTTATACAAACCTTCATTTCTTCTTTCTTCTAAGGTTGTCCCAATCTGAAAAAAAGATTGAAAACTTTTAAGTTGAACATCTAAAAAATCAGGAAATTCTGCCTTATTTTTTATAGATGCGAAATTAATTCTTTGGTTGTTTTTTGTGTTAAGCAAGGCTATAATTTTTTTAAAGTTATGAAAGATGAAACAATAGAAACCAAAGATTTCAAACCTTATTTAATTATAAGGTTTGAAACTTAGGAAAATTCTATTAAATTACTTGAGCTCTACTTCTGCTCCTGCTTCTTCTAAAGCTTTTTTAATACCCTCAGCTTCGTCTTTAGCTACGCCTTCTTTTACAGCCTTAGGTGCAGAATCAACAATATCTTTTGCTTCTTTAAGTCCTAAACCTGTAAGTTCTTTCACAGCTTTAACTACTTGAAGCTTCGCACCACCTGGCGCTTTTAAGATAACATCAAATTCTGTTTTCTCATCTCCTCCTGCATCATTTCCAGCAGCAGCTGGTCCAGCTACAGCTACCGCCGTTGCTGCAGGTTCAATACCATACTCTTCTTTGAGTATTGTTGCTAGTTCATTCACATCCTTAACAGAAAGATTAACTAACTGCTCTGCGAAATCTTTTAAATTTGCCATATTAATTTGTTTTAATTGTTTTTATTATTTTAAATGTTTTGGAAGCATTTTAATTATTATTTTTTTCTAACGCAGCTAAAATTCCTGCGAGTTTACTACCACCAGACTGCAAACTGGAAACAACAGTTTTTGCTGGAGATTGTAGTAACGTTATAATGTCGCCTATTAATTCTTCTTTTGACTTAAGGTCAGCTAAAGCAGATAAATTTTCATCTCCTATATACATAGCTTCTTCAAGATATGCAGCCTTTAAAATTGGTTTTGGATTTTTCTTTCTGAACTCCTTAATCACTTTAGCTGCTGAATTAGAAGCTTCAGCTTGCATAATTGAAGTATTTCCTACAAGAGTACTGTATAATTCTGAAAAATCTGTATCATTTTTTTCGAAAGCTTTTTTAAGTAACGTGTTCTTTACAACCTTTAAAGAAACTTCTCTTTTGTAACATAATCTTCTCAATGCACTATTTTGCTCAGCAGTCAAATCTGAAATATCAGCTAAATAAAAATTAGAATTATTATTTAGCATCTCTTCAATAGTAGCAATCATTTCGTTTTTTTCTTCTCTATTCATAGCTTCTAATTTTCAAATTTATTTTAAAGAATTAATATCTATTTCAATACCAACACCCATAGTGCTAGACATATAAATACTTTTAAGATAAGTGCCTTTTGCAGCAGATGGCTTAAGTTTTATGATAGTTTGAATCAATTCATCAGAATTATCTTTAAGCTTGGAAGATTCAAATGATACTTTTCCAATGGATGCATGTATAATTCCATTTTTCTCAACCTTGAAATCAATTTTTCCTTTTTTTACATCCTTAATAGCTTTACCAATATCCATTGTTACTGTTCCTGACTTTGGATTCGGCATTAAGTTTCGTGGACCTAGTATTCTACCCAACGCTCCAATTTTTCCCATAAGTGATGGCATTGTAATTATAACATCAACATCAGTCCACCCTGATTTTATTTTGTCAATAAATTCATCCATCCCAACGTAATCTGCACCAGCCTCCTTAGCTTCTGACTCCTTATCAGCAGAAACTAAAGCCAAAACCTTCATATCCTTTCCTGTTCCATGCGGTAGTGAAACAACACCTCTTACCATTTGATTTGCTTGCTTTGGATCAACCCCTAATCTTATTGATAAATCAACTGAAGCATCAAACTTTACTTTAGAATTATCCTTTACTATAATTGCAGCATCAGCTAAACTATATGATTTGTTTAAATTTATATTTTCAAGAGCAGCTTTTCTATTTTTACTAATTGCCATCTATATTTATTTTTTATTTAGAAGGAAAACTTCCTTTGACATTAATACCCATACTTCTTGCAGTTCCTGCAACCATTTTCATAGCAGATTCTATTTTAAAAGCATTTAAATCGTCCATCTTGTCTTCTGCAATAACTTTAATTTGCTCCCATGTAACGGAACCCACTTTCTGTTTGTTAGGTTCAGGTGAACCCCCTTTTTTCTTAGCTGCTGATAATATTTGAACAGCTGCAGGAGCAGTTTTAGTAACAAATTCAAAAGATTTATCTGCAAAAACGGTTATTATGACTGGTACAATAGTACCAGCTTTATCCTGAGTTCTTGCATTAAATTGTTTACAAAACTCCATTATATTTACTCCCTTTGCACCAAGTGCAGGACCTACAGGTGGGGCTGGATTAGCACCTCCACCTCTTATTTGTAATTTAATAATTCCTGAAATTTCTTTTGCCATTGCTTATATTTTTTCAACTTGCATAAAATTTAACTCTAACGGGGTTTTTCTACCAAATATTTTTACCATTAGCTGTAGTTTCTTTTTTTGTTCATCAATAGCCTCAATCTCTGCATGGAAACTATTAAATGGACCATCAATAACTTTTACAGTTTCACCAACTACAAAAGGAATGTTAACTTGTTCCTCAGTTAGTGCCATATCATCAACTTTGCCCAAAATTCTATTTATTTCAATTTGTCTCATTGGAACAGGTACACCTCCCTTTGTACTTCCTAAAAAACCTAAAACATTTGTAACATTTTTTAATATGTGTGGTACTTCACCTACAAGATTAGCTTCTACTAAGATGTAGCCTGGAAAAAAATTTTTTTCTTTGCTTACTTTTTTTCCGTTTCTGATCTGGTAAACTTTTTCAGTGGGTACTAAAATTTTAGAAACAAAATCTTTGATTCCTAATCTTTCTATCTCTTTTTCAATAAAAGAAACAGTTTTACGCTCTTTTCCTCCAATAACTCGAAGTACGTACCAATTCATATTTTCAACTTGTTGTATCATTTAAAACAAACTATAAAATATATCCATAGCTCCACTAAAAATACGATCCATAAAGTAAATTATCAAAGCTATGATTAGCGAAGCTATTGCAACTACAACAGAGCTACTTTGCAATTCGGACCAGGTTGGCCAACTTACTTTGTTGATTAGCTCATCATACGAACTTTTCAAATATGATTGTTTTTTTGCCATATATTTTATACTTACACTTTTTTTCTGCACGGGTGGAGAGACTCGAACTCCCAGCCAATAGTTTTGGAGACTACTACTCTACCAATTGAGCTACACCCGTATAAGAGCAAAGAAAGATTGATAAAACAATCCTTCTTTACTTAATAATTATACTGTAATTACTAAAGAAGCTTAGTAATTTGTCCAGCTCCAACAGTTCTACCTCCTTCTCTTATTGCAAATCTTAGACCTTCACTCATTGCTACAGGAGATATTAGTTCAACTGTTATTGTTAAGTTATCTCCAGGCATAACCATTTCTGTTCCAGACGGAAGAACAATTTCACCTGTGACATCAGTAGTTCTTATATAAAATTGAGGTCTGTATTTATTATGAAATGGTGTATGTCTTCCTCCCTCTTCTTTTTTTAATATGTATACTTCCGCCTCAAACTTGTCATGAGGAGTAACAGACCCTGGCTTACAAATAACCATTCCTCTTTTAATGTCTGTTTTTTCAATTCCTCTTAACAAAATACCAACATTATCTCCGGCTTCACCTCTGTCAAGTATTTTTCTAAACATCTCAACACCAGTAATAGTAGAGTCTAACTTTTCAGCTCCCATTCCAATAATATCAACGGCATCACCTGTATTTGCAACTCCAGTTTCAATTCTTCCAGTTGCTACAGTTCCTCTTCCCGTAATTGTAAATACATCTTCTACTGGCATTAAGAAAGGCTTCTCATTTTCTCTAACCGGTTCTTTGATCCATGAGTCAACTGCATCCATTAATTCAAGAATTTTTGGGGTCCACTCACCATCACCATTCAAACCACCTAATGCAGATCCAGAAACAACAGGTGTATTATCACCATCATAATCATAAAATGATAATAACTCTCTGACTTCCATTTCAACTAGTTCCATTAACTCCGGGTCATCAACCATGTCAGATTTGTTCAAAAAGACAACAATTCCTGGAACACCTACTTGTCTAGCAAGTAAGATATGTTCTCTAGTTTGCGGCATAGGGCCATCTGTAGCAGCACAAACTAAAATAGCTCCATCCATTTGAGCAGCTCCAGTAACCATATTTTTAACATAGTCAGCGTGTCCTGGACAATCAACGTGTGCATAGTGTCTATTAGCTGTTTCGTATTCTACGTGTGCAGTGTTAATGGTAATACCTCTTTCTTTTTCTTCTGGGGCATTATCTATTTCTTCAAAAGCACGAACCTCAGTTCCGTGAATCTCAGCTAGTACTTTGGTAATTGCAGCTGTTAAAGTTGTTTTACCATGGTCAACATGACCAATTGTACCAATGTTTAAATGTGGCTTGGTACGATTAAAATTTTCTTTTGCCATTTTGTTATAATTTAGTTAATAATTTAAATATTTTAATAAAATTCATATCAATAAGTATTAAATCCATTTTATTTAAGAGCCAATGACGGGAATTGAACCCGTGACCTCTTCCTTACCAAGGAAACGCTCTACCTCTGAGCTACATCGGCAAGAAATAAGAGCGAGAGACGGGATTCGAACCCGCGACCCTCAGCTTGGAAGGCTGACGCTCTACCAACTGAGCTACTCTCGCAGTAATTCGACTTAAAGAGTGGGGAGAACAGGATTCGAACCTGTGAAGGCGTAGCCAGCAGATTTACAGTCTGCCCTCGTTGACCGCTTGAGTATCTCCCCATGATAAACAAGAGCCGATAGAGGGACTCGAACCCACGACCTGCTGATTACAAATCAGCTGCTCTAGCCAGCTGAGCTATATCGGCTAATTATCGAATTTAACACATATTTCAATGAACCATTCCCTTAAAATGGGCTGCAAATTTAGCAAAATATTTAATAAAGGCAACTTAAATGAGTACTTTTTTAAGCAATAAATTAGACTTCTAAAATTAAAAAATTATTTTTTTTTGTTTTTTATAATCTGTTTCTTTAAGGCTTTAGAAACCAAAATAATAGACTCTTCGAATGAATTAGTATTTTTTTTTGCAAAAAAGATACCCAATTTTGAACGCAATTTAATTTCAACGACCTTATTGTTATGTGATTTAGGTTTGTCTATTTTTAAATAGATATCAGCACTTATTAAGCTATTTGTAACTAAAAATAACTTTTTAATCTTTTTTTTAATAAAGTGATTTAAATGAGCTGCAGTTGAAAAATTAACAGAATTGATTTGTAGATTCATAATATTTTTTTATGCTCTTGGGTGAGCTTGTTTATATATCATTTTTAGCTTATCAATAGTATTGTGAGTGTAGACTTGAGTAGCACTTAAATTTGCGTGACCCAAAAGCTCTTTAATTGCATTGATATCCGCACCATTATTTAGCATGTGAGTAGCGAAAGTATGCCTTAATATATGAGGACTATTTTTATCAATACTACTAATTTTACTAATATATTTTTTAACGACTCTATACACTAATTTATTGTAAACTTTCTGTTTTTTTAAATTAGTAAATAAATATTTACTTAAATCAAATTTCAAAATAAATGAAGATATTTCATTTGTTATAGAATTAGAAAGCGGTATAATTCTTTCTTTATTTCTTTTACCTAAAACCTTAACACTACATTTGTCAAAATTAATATCCGCAATTCTAATATTGATTAATTCAGATAATCTAACACCAGTCACATAAAAAAGTTCAATAATCAACTTGTCTCTTTCTCCAATAAATCCTTTTTCGAAAGAAACCTCATTTAATAGTGCCTGCATACTGTCTTGATCAACAAAAACAGGAATTTTTTTTTCAGATTTTGGTGGAATAATTTTTAATATTGGATTGGAAGACAAATAATCCATCCTAACTAAAAACTTAAAGTATGACCTTAATGTTGAAATTTTTCTGTTTACGGTTCTAGATTTTAAATGAGAATCTAACAAAAATGCAACATATTTTCTGATAATTTTAAAACTAATTTGTTTTAAATCATTAATTGAGGGGTCTTCTTGATTTAAAAAAGAAAAAAATTGCAATAAATCATTTTTGTATGCAGTGATTGTGTGAGCTGAAAATCTTTTTTCAGATGATAAAAAAAATATAAATTCTTTAATATGCATAAAACCTTTTAATATGTACGAAATTACAACTAAAAGGTTTTAATAAATATTTATTTTAAATTTTTTATTCCATTTCTCTTAAACGAGCATTAGAATAAGATGCTTTTTGCATTTTGACCCGATGTCTTTCTGTAGGCTTTATATATTGTTTTTTCTCGCGAATCTTTTTTAAAGTTCCTGTTTGCAAGAATTTTCTTTTTAAACGTTTGAGAGCTCTATCTATTTGCTCTCCTTCTTTTACTGGTATTACTAGCATTCATTTTAAATTTAGGGCCGCAAATTTACAAATATCTTTACAAATATCAAAATTGTGAAATAATTTGTTTTGCAATGACAAGTTTTTGTATTTCTGATGTACCCTCACCAATGGTACAAAGTTTTGAGTCCCTGTAAAATCTTTCAACAGGAAAATCTTTAGTGAAGCCATAGCCACCCAAAACCTGTACAGCATCATTTGATACTTTTACAGCAATTTCAGATGAAAAATACTTTGCCATCGCTCCGTTTAAAGTAACTTTTTGTTTATTGTTTTTTTTAAATGCTGCCTTATAGGTTAACAATTCTGCTGCTTCAATCTCGGTCGCCATATCAGCAAGCTTAAATGAGACTGCCTGAAAATTTGAAATAGATTTACCAAACTGTTTTCGTTCTTTAGAATATTTGAGAGCAGCTTGATATGCTCCTTTTGCGATTCCTAAAGAAAGTGCTGCAATTGAAATTCTTCCTCCATCAAGAACTTTCATTGCTTGTATAAATCCATCTCCAATATTGCCTAACACATTTTCTTTTGGTATCCTGCAATTATCAAAAATTAATTCTGCGGTTTCGGATGCCCTCATACCTAACTTGTCTTCTTTTTTTCCCGAACTCAAACCTTTGGTACCTGATTCAACAACAAATGCAGTCATACCACGTGAATCACCTTTACTACCGTTTCTGGCAATTACAACGACAATATCTCCTGAAATAGCATGTGTAATAAAATTTTTTGTTCCATTAAGTATCCAAAAATTTCCATCTTGAATAGCAGTAGTTGACATGCCTGCTGCATCAGAGCCTGTGTTATGCTCTGTTAAGCCCCATGCACCAAGATATTCACCTTTAGCCAATTTTGGTAACCATTTTTTCTTTTGATCTTCATTTCCAAACTGCAAGATGTGTCCTGTACACAAAGAATTATGAGCAGCCATTGATAAAGCTATTGAAGGGTCTAAAATAGCTAACTGCTCTATTGATGTAATATACTCGTTGTATGAAAAACCTGAACCACCAAATTTTGCAGGAACTAAAACCCCCATTAATCCTAGTTCTCCTAGTTTTTTAAAAACATCAAGTGGAAAATATTGATTATCATCCCATTTTCTGACATTTGGAGTGATATAATTTTTTCCAAATTGCTGAATCATTTCTGAAATTAATTTTTGATTTTCATTGTAACTAAAATTCATTTCTAATAATTTTTTAATGTAATTATATTATTTGAGTATTTACTTAGTTTTTTTCTTCCATTAAGTTCACTTAATTCGATTATAAAAGAAAAGCCAAAAACATTTGCATTTAAATTTTTAATCAGTTGTGCAGCTGCAGCTGCTGTTCCACCAGTTGCTAACAAGTCATCATGAACTAATACATTCCAATTTTTTGATATATCATTTTTATGTATTTCAATTTCAGATCTTCCGTATTCTAATTCGTAACTATATTTAATTGTCTCTCCTGGTAATTTACCAGATTTTCTTACAGGAACAAATGGAACATCTAATTTATTAGCTAATAAAAATCCAAATAAAAATCCACGACTTTCTACTCCAGCAATCGCATCAATTTTCGTCCTATCTAAATTTGCAGATGTATAATTTACAATTTTAGTACATAAGTTGGAATTTAGTAATAATGAGGTTATATCCTTGAATCTAATCCCTTTTTTTGGAAAATCTTCAATATCTCTAATAAAATGATCAATCTCTTTTGATATCATATAATTATTTAAATTTTTTGATAACGCCAGATTTTAATCGTTTTAGGTAATCATCTAAATCAATTTTAACCTCTTTTGACAAAATAAGTAATCCGATTATATTTGGAAAAGCCATCGCTAATATCATCATATCAGAAAAATCCAATACTGCAGCTAATTTTACCGATGAACCAATAACAATAAAAACAAGAAATAAAAACTTATAAGCGTAGACGGACAATTTTGTTTTACCAAATAAAAATGTCCATGATTTTAAGCCATAATAAGACCATGAAATCATTGTCGAAAATGCGAATAAAAAGATAGCAAAAACTAATACATATGGAAACCAAGAAAAAACAGATCCAAACGCTGCAGAAGTCATTTGCGCTCCCTCACTAGCAAATTCAGTAGAAACATGAAATCCCGTAATTATAATAACTATTGCAGTCATTGTACAAATTACAACAGTATCAATAAATGGTTCTAACAATGCTACAATACCTTCAGAAACTGGTTCATTTGTTTTTGCTGCAGAGTGAGCAATTGAAGCAGAACCAACACCTGCTTCATTAGAAAAAGCTGCTCTTCTAAACCCCTGTATTAATACACCTATTACGCCTCCTAGACCTGCCTCAGGAGTAAAAGCTCCTTCAAAAATTAAACTAAATACATCTCCAATTTTCGTAAAATTCATAAAAATAATTACCAGTGCGATACCAACATACAAAGCAGCCATAAAAGGAACTATTTTTTCTGTAACATTTGCAATAGATTTAATTCCTCCAATTATAACTACGCCAACTAAAATAGCTAAAATCAATCCAAATAATGGCCCATTATCTGCCAAAAAGGGAAATTGGCCAGAAAGTTGTGCATAAGCTTGGTTAGCTTGAAACATATTTCCTCCTCCGAATGAACCCCCAATGCATAAAATTGCAAACAATACTGCTAAAACCTTTCCAAAACCAGCCATATTATATTTTGCTAATCCATCTCTTAAATAATACATTGGACCACCAGAAACTTCACCATCAGAATCAAGCTTTCTATATTTTACACCTAAAGTACATTCAACGAATTTAGCAGACATACCAAGTAATCCAGCAATAATCATCCAAAAAGTAGCTCCCGGGCCACCAACAGAAATTGCAATAGCTACACCAGCAATATTACCTAGCCCAACAGTTGCGGATAAAGCAGTTGTTAAAGCTTGAAAATGTGAGACTTCACCTTTATTTTTTGGATCATGATAATTTCCTTTAATAAGTCCAATAGCATGTTTAAAACCTCTAAAATTTATAAAATTCATCCTAAAAGTAAAAAATAAAGCACCAAAAATTAACCAAATTACAACAATTGGAATTATAACTGGATCTTCATTTGGTGGTCCTACATCAATTCCAAAAAATTTAAATGGATCCCAAAAAATTAAACTAGCCATTTCATTTACTATAGGCTCAAATAAACAGTTTATTTTTTCTGAAATACTAACTCCCTCACAAGTTAATAAAATAACCCTAAAATAATTATATATATTATATACCGAAATTATAATTACTGTAAAAATCCAAATTTTACCAGCATTAACAAGTTCTTTACTTTTAAGATTAACTCCTGCTTTTAAGACACTAAAGCCGAAATAAATTATCAATATATATAACACTAAAAATATTAAACTACTCATTATTTTTTTAATTAATTAACTGTTTATCAATAATATCTAAAGCCTCTTCAAATGAATGTGGATTATAACCTAAATCATGCTTGGCTTTTTCCAAAATAAAACCTGTTTTCTTAGGCCTAATCGCTTTTTGATTTAAAGTATTAGTTTTAATTCTGTTTAAATTGTCACAAGAATAGTTAAAATGCATTGCTATTCTTGTAACCATTTCATAAATACTCATAATATCTTTTCCTGATACATGATAAACTCCTTCGATTTTTTTCATTGCTGCTAATATACAAGCATCTGCCAAATCTTCTGCTAAAGTAGGCGCACGAAATTGATCATCTATTATATTTATTTTTTCTTTATTCTTTAATGCGGATTTGGCCCACAAAACAATATTATTCTTTGTTATGTTCTCTGCAACACCAAATAACACTATTGTTCTTAAAATTGTATATTTAACTTTGTGACTAGTAATGATTTTTTCAGATTTTAATTTCGAAAGCCCATAATATGAAAGTGGATTTGGCTGATCATCCTCTTTGTAAGGACCAGATTTTCCATCAAAAATAAAATCTGTAGAAATATGAATTAAATGAGCGTTAATTTTAAAGCATTCATCCGCTAAGTATTCCACGGCTTTAACATTTAAATCATAACATTTTTCTCTAAGCTCCTCACACAAATCAACATTTGTCATAGCTGCAGTATTTATAACAACATCAGGACTTACATCACGAATTAACTTGGATACAGCTAGCTTATCTGTTATATCTAACTCATAGTACTTATAATTACATTTATTTTTAACTCTACTTTTCCCTTTGGATGAAGCAATTAAATGAAATAATCTACTATACTGTAACTTATTAAGAAGTTTTTGTCCAAGCAGACCATTACTACCTGTAATAAAAATTTTCATAAATATTAATCTTTACTAATTTGCTGTTTATTTATTAATATATCTATTTTATCGACAATTACTTTTTCTAGATCCATAATAGAATTTTCTAATTTTAAAATTTGGTGTTCTAATTCAATTATTTTAGCTTGATTTTTTTTTGATTTTTGAATATCTATAATTAGCCATGCAAAAGCTACAACCTCAATAATTAGTAGTACAACTGTAAGAGTTATTTGTAAATTTTCCATATCTTATAAATCAAACATACTTTTTCTTTTTTTATATTTGAAATGATACCTTATTTTTAACATAAACATCATAGATAAGTACAATAATATAGTAATTGCGTTAGCAAAACTAGCATAGATAAAAAAGAGCCTAACAAATGAAACCTTTATTCCAAGTAGATCACTCCACCAAGAACTTACCCCAAAAAATTTCTTTTCAAATATAAATCTAAATAAACGTATCATACATAAAGTGTAAGACCTGCAAATTAATCATTTTTTAGATATTATATATATTAGCGTAAAAATATTTGATTCAAAAGCTAGAATGTTTTACTTTTTATCTAAAATACTTGTTATTTTAATCAAACCAACAGTTTGGCTATTTTTGTTAATGTTAGCAGCAATATTTTCAAAGAAAAAAAGAAAAAAAATATTGTTTTTTACATTCATTTTATTTTATATTTTAACGAATAGTTTTCTTGCTGACAATTGTGCAAAAATGTGGGAAGCTAAAGACATGAAGCTAAAAAAAAGATACGATGTTGGAATAGTTCTTGGTGGTATTTCAAATTATGATTCTCAAAAAAAAATACATAATTTTAATAAACATGCTGACAGATTAATGTATGCTGAACAACTATACCGAAGGGGAGTAATCAAAAAAATTTTATTGAGTGGTGGTAATGGAATGCTTTTCAGCAACGGCTATAAAGAAGCTGAATCAATGAAGCACTATCTTTTAAAAAATAATATCCCTGAGAAAGATCTAATAATAGAAAAAAAATCTCGAAATACTAAAGAGAATGCATCATACACAGCAAAAATTTTAAAGAATAGTTTTAAAGAAAAAAAAATTTTGCTTATTACATCTGCAATACACATAAAAAGAGCTAAATTTTGTTTTGACAAGTCAAATATTACTGTAGATTATCTTGCAACAGATCGCATAAATTCTAATGCAAAAATTAGATTTGATTATTTATTTATACCTCAATCTAGAGCTATTGAAGTTTGGGAAGAATTGATACATGAATGGTTTGGATATATTAGCTACAAACTATTTTTTTAAAAAATCTGATTGAGATAAAATAATTGACATTTTTTGCTGTATTTTTTTTGATTCAATTTTAGCATTTTCAGCAAAGTTCAAACAATCGCTTGCATAAATAATATTTCTTGATGAATTGACTAAAATACCACAATCAGAATTCAAAGCATATTTTGCTACTTTAGATAAACTACCCCCTTGCTTCCCAAAACCGGGAACTAAAAGAAAATGATCAGGAATAATCTTTCTTACTTCTTTTAATCTTTCTGCTTGTGTTGCTCCAACTACATACATTGTGTTTTTTAACGAACCCCATTTTTTTGAAGTTTTTATAATTTCTTCAAAAAGATGCAAACCATTCTTTAGTTTTGCATTTTGAAAATCTAATGAACTCTTATTTGATGTTAAGGCTAAAAGTATTATCCATTTATTTTTATAAGATAAATATGTAGAAACAGAATCAAACCCCATATAAGGTGATAGGGTAATACAATTAAAATTCAAATTTTCAAAAAAAGCCTTCGCATACATACTAGACGTATTTCCAATATCTCCTCTTTTTGCATCAGCTATCGTAAGAATATTAGATGGAATATACTGAATAGTTTTTTTTAATGAAATCCATCCTTTGTCTCCATTTTTTTCATAAAATGCGATATTTGGTTTATATGCTACACAAAAATCTTTAGTAGCATCAATTATAGCCTTATTAAACTCAAAAACAGGATCTTCAAATTCTAATAAATGTTTAGGTATTTTTTCTATATCAGAATCTAAACCGACACATAAGAAAGTTTTTTTAAGTTTAATCTGATTAACTAATTCTTCTCTATTCATTAGAACTTCCAATTTTTAATTTTTCAGCATTTTCGGCAATATGAAGTTCATCAATAAACTCTTGTATATCTCCTGCCATTGTAGATTGTAAATTATATTTTGTGAGAGATATTCTATGCTCTGTAACTCTTCCTTGGGGGTAATTGTATGTTCTGATTTTAGCAGATCTATCTCCAGAAGAAACCATTGTTTTTCTGTGTTTAGCGTCTTCATCTAATTTTTTCTGTAACTCTAACTCATAGATTCGTGAACGCAAAACTTTTAAAGCTTTATCATAATTTTTAAGCTGTGATTTCTGATCTTGACACTGAGCAACAACTCCTGTTGGTATGTGAGTTAATCTTACAGCTGAATATGTTGTATTTACAGATTGTCCTCCAGGACCAGATGAACAATATGTGTCTTTTCTAATATCGGCAGGATTTAATTCTACATCAAACTCTTCAGCTTCAGGCAAAACAATAACAGTAGCAGCAGAAGTATGTACTCTTCCTTGTGTTTCTGTTTGAGGAACTCTTTGTACTCTATGCACCCCAGACTCAAATTTTAATTGCCCATAAACATCTTCACCTATAACATTGAAAATTATTTCCTTGTAACCTCCAGATGTTCCATCAGAAAAATCAACTAATTCTGTTTGCCATCCTTTTGATTGGGCAAAAGCACTATACATCTTAAATAAATCTCCAGCAAATATTGATGCTTCGTCACCTCCTGTTCCTGCTCTAATCTCCATAACTGCATTTTTAGAATCTGCCGGTTCTTTTGGAATAAGCAATATTTTAATTTTCTCATCCATTTCAACTTTTTTCGGTAGATTTTCGTCTAAATCTATTTTGGCTAACTCTTTCATTTCTGAATCATTTGAATCAGATAAAATTTGTTTTGCATCTTCTATATTTGATAATAAATTTCTATAGCTTTTATATAACTTTATTATGGGTTCTAGTTCTTTATACTCTTTACTTAGTTTTACATATAAGTTCATATCATTCATTACATCAGATGATGATATTAACTTCTCTACTTCTAAATATCTATCATATATTGCACTAAGTTTATCAAGCATAATTAATATGTAAATGTTCCATAATCAGACACAATAGTCAATTTTTTTCCTTTATGATTTTCTACTCTGCCAATAATTTTTGCATCAACATTAAAAGATTTTGAAATAGATATAATATCATCAGCAATTGAGCTAGGGACATATAATTCCATTCTATGTCCCATATTAAAAACCTTATACATTTCCTTCCAGTGTGTCTTTGATTCTTCTTGAATTAACTTAAAAACTGGGGGTAAATCAAATAAGTTGTTCTTTATAATATGTAAATCTTCAATAAAATTTAAAATCTTTGTTTGAGCACCACCACTACAATGGATCATTCCATTAATTTTAGATCTATATTTATTTAATATTTTTTTTATTACTGGCGCATAAGTTCTGGTAGGAGAAAGTACTAATTTTCCAACGTCTAAATCTTTATCTTTAATTAAATCTGTTAAAGATTTAGATCCAGAATATACTAATTGATCAGGGATTTTTGGATCAAAACTTTCAGGATATTTATTTGCTAAGGATTTATTAAAAACATCGTGTCTTGCTGAGGTTAAACCATTGCTACCAATACCACTATTGTATTCAGACTCATAATTAGCTTTTCCAAATGAGGATAGTCCAATAATTACATCTCCTTCTGAAATACTCGAATTATCAATTACATCACTTCTTTTCATTCTTGATATAACTGTAGAATCTATAATTATTGTTCGCACTAGATCGCCGACATCAGCTGTTTCTCCTCCAGTAGAAATTATATTAACTCCAAATGACTTATAGTCTTTTAGCAACTCTTCCATTCCATTAATAATTGCAGAAACTACATCTCCATTTATTAAGTTTTTGTTCCTTCCAATTGTAGAAGAAAGCATAATATCATCAACTGCACCAACACACAACAGATCATCAATGTTCATTACAAGAGCATCTTGTGCAATTCCCTTCCAAACACTTAGATCATTTGTTTCTTTCCAATACATGTAAGCTAATGATGATTTTGTACCAGCACCATCTGCATGCATAACTAAACAATACTCATCATTTCCGCTTAAATAATCTGGAACAATCTTACAAAATGCTTGTGGAAATAACCCTTTGTCTAATTTTCGTATAGCACCATGGACATCCTCCTTGTGTGCAGAAACTCCCCTTGCAGTATATCTTTCATTCATATTATAAAAGCACCCTTTTGAATAGAACGCGTGTGTTCTTAAGATGAAAAATTATTTTTTTTCATCCTCTATATTATATTCTTTACTAATAATTCTAAAAGCAGCTCTTCTGTTATATTGATTAGCCTTTTGTTTATTTTTCTTAAACTTAATTTTTCTAATATAAGATTCTGAAAGAACATCCCCAACTTTAAACCTTCCATCATCAATTTCAATGACAAATGGCTCTTTTTTTCCCATTGCTTTAACTATTAACTGACCTGGGTCTACTCCAACAGAAACTAAATAACTAAAACATGCATCCGCTCTTTTCTGGGAAAGTTTTTTATTCTGATACTGAGACCCAATATCATCAGTATGTCCAGTAATTTGAACAATAAAATTAGTATTATCAATAAGACCCTCAGCTAATTTATCAAGAGCAATTATAGATTCCTCATTAAGATCATATTTATTAAAATCAAAGTTGACTAATGGTAATACCACTTCCTTCTTTTTAGGATTAACCGCAACATCAACAATTATAATCTTATCATTTTCAATACCTTCAGTTGTTTCTTTTAAAGTACTTTTTATGTACCCATCAGCATTAACAATAATTTCATATGATGTTAATGGCTCTAGAGGAAAAGAATATTTTCCTGTGTTATCTGTTTTAGCATAAGCCTTAGTTCCATTACTTCCAACTAACTTGACAGATACATCAGTCATTATTGAGCCAGTTTTTGCATCAGTTACGATTCCTTGAAGTGATAAATTCAAAGCTAAAAGCTCAAATTGGTATATATCATCTCCTCCAAAACCTCCATCTCTATTAGAAGTGAGATATCCTCTTTCCTTATCACTTTCAATAATCATTGCAAAATCATCACCGGGGGAATTTATTGGTGATTTGAGATTTACTGGAGAAGTAAAAGCACCAATTTCGTTTTCAGTAGTTTTAAATATATCTAAACCACCCATACCAATGTGACCATCTGAAGCAAAATATATAGTCATCTTACCATCATCATCTTCTAAAATAAAGGGAAATAATTCATCACCTTTTGTATTAATAAGATCACCTAAATTTTGTGGATCACTCCAGGTATTTCTCTTGCCTTTTCTAGAAATCCATAAATCTTTTCCGCCGTACCCATTTGGTAAATCAGCTGAAAAAATTATGATTGTTTCATCTTTATTAAGAGTTGGATGACCAACAGTATTACTGTCAACTTTTAATTGTAATAATTGACTTTCTTTCCAATCTCTACCACTTCTTTCAGAAACATATATTCCACAACCCAATATCTTCTTTTTTTCAAATTTGCATTGCGTAATATACATTACTGTGCCTCTATTATTTAAGTGAATCGGTCCTTCATTTCCTTCAGTATTGATAGGTGGTTGAGCAAGTGAAGGTTTGAGCCACATTTTTCTTTCCTTGTTGTAGGTTGTAAACCATATATCTGAAAAATACTCACCAGTTCTACCATCAATTTTGCTAGTTAATTCACCCTCTCTAGATGAAACAAAGTATAATTTAGAATAATCTGCATCACCAAAAGTTGGTGAAAAGTCATTGAATCTTGAATTTAGTAACGGCATAGATTTAACTCTATATCGCGTTGGAAGATCTTTCCACTTTAATGCAAAATCACATGATCGTAGGCCCAATTCTCCCTTAATATAATTAACATGTCTAGCATCATCAGAAGCTAATTTTAATATTTCTTCTTTACTTATTTTTTCTTCTGCTAATGTCTTTTGAATATAATTAGTATATTGATCACGAGCCTCGTCATATTTGCCTAGCATTCTTAAAACTTCAGCATAATTAAAGATTGCAATTGCATTATGATAATTCATAAATACTGCTCTTTCATAGTAAATTGAAGCTTGTAAAATTTTGCCAGATAATCTATAACATTCTGCCTGCTTAAAAATATTTTCAGCCTTTAAACTTTTGTCTTTAGTTTTTTTGTAGGCTTTTTTATATAGCTTTATTGCTTCTGAATATAATTCTAACTCAAAAGCTTGATCCGCTTTCTTCATTTTTCTACTTTTTTGAGCATTAACATCGGAAAATGAAAAAACAACAAAAAACAACGAAGCAATTAATAGATTAATTTTATTTTTCATGAGAATAATATTTTTAATATTTCGTAAAAATATATAATAATTTACAAATAAGTATAATCAGAATTTCGAATTATAACAAACTTATTGTTAAGAGTTGAAATCAAACAGACTTAACTGTTTTGACTATTATACCTGCTATTTTATAAGGATCTCCATTTGAAGCGGGTCTTCTGTCTTCCAACCAGCCTTTCCAACCTTTTTCTACTGTAATAATTGGTATTCTTATTGAAGCACCCCTATCAGAGATACCATAGCTAAAATCATTTATTGATGCTGTTTCATGAAGCCCAGTTAATCTTTGGTCATTATACTCTCCATACACCGCTATGTGTTCAGCTGCAACTGGACGGAATGCTTCACATATTTTTTCATATACTTCTTGGGAACCACATTCTCTCAACACAGAATTTGAAAAGTTTGCGTGCATACCTGAACCGTTCCAGTCACCTTTGACAGGTTTTGGATGATACTCAATATAGTAACCATAATCTTCAGTTAACCTGTCTAATAAATATCTTGCAACCCATAATTCATCGCCTGCTCTTTTAGCTCCTTTTGCAAATAATTGAAATTCCCATTGACCACAAGCAACTTCTTGATTAATTCCTTCAAAATTTATACCAGCCTCGATACACAAATCGGCATGCTCTTCAACAAATGATCTTCCATGAGTATTTTTACCTCCTACTGAACAATAATACATTCCTTGAGGTCCAGGATAACCTCCCATTGGAAATCCAAGAGGGAGTTGAGTTTCTACATCCATTATGAAGTATTCTTGCTCAAATCCAAACCAAAAATCATTATCATCATCTTCAATCCTAGCTCTAGCATTTGACTCATGAGGAGAGCCATCTGCATTTAAAACCTCGGTCATAACTAAAAAACCATTCTCTCTAACTGGATCCGGAAAAATCGCAACAGGTTTTAGAAGACAGTCAGAAGAGTTCCCTTCAGCTTGTTTAGTTGAACTACCATCAAAAGCCCACACAGGACAAGATTCTAAATTACCGTCAAAATTATCAACAACTTTTGTTTTACTTCTCATGTTTTGTGTAGGGGCATATCCATCTAACCAAATATACTCTAGTTTTGTCTTCATATTTTGTAAATTTATTGATACAAATAAACTAAAACTATTTAGTCAAACAAAAATTAGAGTATTTAGAAAATATTGATTTATTAACAATTTATTAAAAAATCAATTTAGAGCAAGATACATGTAAATTAAATACAAGATAAATAGAAAAAAACCCTCTTTTCTATATAAATATCTTTTTTTATTTAAATATAGCGTAACACCTAAAACAATTGTTATTGAAAGCATCCACATTGTGTCAAAAGAAAGTAAAGCTTTATTTATCATATTTATCGGCTTAATTATAGCCGTGAATCCAAGAACCGCAAAAATATTAAAGACATTAGAACCTATAAGATTACCTATTGCTAAACTATCTTCATTTCTGTAAGCAGCAATAATTGATGCAGCAAGCTCTGGTATACTTGTTCCAATAGCTACAATAGTTACAGCAATAACTCGATCAGGAACTTTAAAATAGTTAGCAATATCCATTGCTGAATTAACTAAAAAATCTGCTCCATACTTTAATAAAATAACACCTGATAATAACATTAAAACACTTTTAAAGTATGTAAGCTTATTTTTAGAAGTTTTTACTACATGTTTCTCGGACTTTATATTAAATTGGTTTTCACGAGCATCTTTTATTAAAATTAAAATATATGTAATGAGTAAAATAATGAATAAGTATCCAATAAAGTTAGAAATCCCTTTAAAGTAAAATAAAATAAAAGCTAAAAGAAAAGATGAAATAAGCATTAAGGGATAGTTTAAAAGTAATACTTTTTTTGCAATTTTTACTTTAAAAAATATAGCAGTAATGGCAAGAACAAATGCAATATTCGCAATATTTGAGCCTATGGAATTACCCAAAGAAATATCACCACTATTGCTAAAAACCGCCTTTAAACTAACAAAAAGTTCTGGTGCAGATGTAGCAAAAGAAACTACTGTCATACCAATGACAAGAGTAGAAACATTCATTTTGGTTGCTAGAGCAACAGAACCTCGAACTAATAACTCTCCTCCGAAAAATAAAAGTATAAATCCTAAAAATAAAAAAAAGATAGTCATCATTTTTCTAAATCTGGGTCATCATTAACAGAATTAGCACTATCTCGAATTTCTTTTTTTATTTCATTTGAAGCATCCTTTACTTCTCGAATACCTTTTCCGATACTTCTTGCAATCTCAGGTATTTTTTTAGAACCAAAAAACATGATAACAAAAAGCAATATTATAATAATTTCAGGACCACCGATAAATAATAACATAAAACAAAAATAAAAAAACCCTTTCAAATGAAAGGGTTAATAAAAAGATTACTTTTTGGAATTCTGCCTACTTAAAGTATCAAGCATAATTGGTGATGCTATAAATAAAGAAGAATATGTTCCTACAAGAACACCCACCATCAAAGCAAACATAAACCCTTGTATAACCTCACCTCCAAAAATAAAAATAATTAATAAAACAAAGAAAGTAGTTAAAGAGGTATTAATTGTTCTGCTTAATGTAGAATTTAACGCACCATTCATTATATCCTTTACTTGTTTCTTTTTGTTATTGTTTAAATACTCTCTAACTCTATCAAAAACAACCACTGTATCATTTAGGGAATAACCTATTATTGTAAGTATAGCTGCAATGAAAGCCTGATCAATTTCTAAAGAAAATGGTAATAAGCCATAGAAAATAGAAAATAATGAAAGTACGATTATTACATCATGAAATGCAGCCAACACGGCTCCCAAACTAAATTGCCATTTTCTAAATCTAATGAGTATATAAACAAAAATAACTATTAGAGAAAAAACTACAGACCACACAGCAGACTGTTTAATGTCATCAGCAATTGTTGGACCAACTTTTTCAGAACTTTGAATATATTCTTTTTTAAATTTTGTTAAATATAAAATTTCCTTTTCTTCATCTGAAAGATCCTCAAATTCTCCACTAAAAAATGATTCAGATAATAAAAACTTGCATCCCTCGTACAACTTTTGAGCAATTACAGTATCAACTTCAGAATCGATATTATTAACTAAATAAGATGTTGTAATTTTAATTTGATTTGAATTACCAAATGTTTTAACTTCTGGCGCATAACTTAAACCCTCATCATCAATAAATAATTTTGATAAAGAAGTTCTGACCTTTTCATTATCTACAGGCTTATCAAATCTAACTACATAAGTTCTTCCTCCTGCAAAATCAACACCTAATTGCAATCCTTTAGTAAAAAGAGAGCCAACACCTAATCCCAAAACAACTAAAGATATAAAATAAAATCTTTTTCTTTTACCAATAAAATCAATATTTATATTCTTAAAAGCACCATCGGTCATTTTAGTCGAAAAAGAGATGTTTTTTCCTTTATCTAGTCTAGATTGAATGATAAGACGTGTTATAAATATTGCAGCAAATAATGAAGTTAATATACCTATAATAAGAGTAGTAGCAAATCCTTTTATAGGACCTGTTCCAAAAGTATATAAAATTATACCTGTTAAAAGAGTTGTAACATTAGCGTCAATAATTGAACTGTAGGCACTTTGATATCCATCTTTTATTGCGAGTTTAATACCTTTACCATTTTTCATTTCTTCTCTAACACGCTCGTATATGAGAACATTGGCATCAATAGACATACCAATAGTTAAAATAATTCCAGCTATTCCTGGTAAAGTCAAAACAGCACCCAATGAAGACAACACACCAAAAATGAAAAATATGTTAACTAATAAAGCTACATTAGAAGCTAGACCAGCCTTTCCATAATAAAAAGCAATATAAATTAAAACAACTATAAGTGCAATTAAAAATGAAGACATACCTGAGCTAACCGCTTCAGCTCCCAATGATGGACCAACTATTGCCTCATCAACAATTCTAGCTGGTGCTGCAATTTCTCCAGTTTTTAAAATATTAGCTAAATCTTGTGCTTCTTCTAATGAGAAATCTCCTGTAATTGATGATCTTCCAGCTTCTATCTCATCATTAACTGTTGGCCAAGAATAAACTAATCCATCTAATACAATTGCTACTGACTTACCAATATTTGCTTTTGTTAATGTTCTCCACTGTCCAGCACCTCTACTATCCATTTGCATTGAAACACCTGCAGATTGTCCATCAATTTCTTCCATGGCATCAGTTACAACATCTCCTTTCATTGGAGAAGAAACATTAGAATACCCGTTTGAATTTTGAATACTACTTCTAACATTATTATTTCGTTTTAAAGCAACGAGGTCAATAGTTTTATCAATTTCTTGATCATTATCCTTTACACTAAATGCAAACACAACATCTTTTCCTGAATTTTGAAAAACCTTTAAAAAATCTGAATTTTTAATAAGTTTATTTACTTTTGAAGTATCAGATAGTCTAACTTCAAATACGGGACCCGGAATTTGTTGACCTTGTTCATTAGTTTTTGGAAGTAAAAGAGTTAGTACTGATTCAACTCCATCAATGTTTAAAGAATTTGATTCTACTAACAAAGGATATAACTCTGAGTAGTTGTAAGTTTCCCAAAATTCTAGCTTTGCAGCAGATTGCAATAATTTTTTTGCTCTTTCTGTATCTTTAATTCCAGGAAGCTCTATTAAAATCCTTCCCGCGTCTAATCTTTGAATATTAGGCTGAGTAACTCCAAAACGGTCAATTCTTGTTCTTAATGTATTAAAAGATCTGTCAATAGAGCCATCAATTTCTTTTCTTAAAACTTCAATTACCTCCTTGTTTTTTGCATCAACATTTATTCCTTTATTTTTGAGCTGTGCATAATAAATAATTGACAAACCGTTTTCACTGGAAAGTTTTTCATATTCTTCTGCAAATAATGAAAGATAATCTACATTACCATCTTTTTGTCTTTCATTAGCATTTTCTATAGCTTTGTTAAAATTTTCGTCGGCACTATTGTTTGCTAAAGCTTTTATAACATCAACAACCATTACTTCTAAAGTAACATTCATCCCCCCCTTTAAATCAAGACCTAAATTTAATTGTCTTTGTTGACATTGTAGAAATGTATAAGGACCAAATACTTTTTCTGAGCTTTTATTTTCTAAATAACTACGTTCCTCACTCTGTTGAAAATCATCAAGGTATATATCTGTTTTGGTATATTTTAATTTATCTAATTCGTTTTGTAGTGAATCAATATAAAACTGACTAGTGTCTAGCTCAAGACCATCCTCCAATAACAATCTATTACTTTCTATTAATTTAGCTTCCTGGTCTCTTTTGTACAAAGATTCTTGAACAGCATCTTGTTCTATATTGTTAACTACCCATGTAAAGGACAGTTGATATAAACAAACTATTGCAAAAAGTATTGCAAAAATTTTTATAGCATTTCTCTCACGCATAAGCTTAATTTATCTGATTAAAAGTCGGCAAATATAAGATTATAAAGCAAATAATACAATTACTCATGCAATAAAGTGAATCTATAAATACTATTAGAATAATTTATATATTTTTAGTTAAAAATTAATAAGTTATTTTTACAGAAAAAAATATGAAAATAATTTATAGAGTCATTTTATTAATATCATTATTGTTCGAATGTTCATATGCACAAATGATTTTGAATAGAGACACATCTTTATCATTTTTTGAAAATGGATTGCCATACAATTCAGCTTTAGATGGAGGTATTAATTCAGGACAATTTTCAAATATCGATCTTAATTTAGATGGTGTAATGGATTTGATTGTTTTTGACAGATCTGGAAATAAATTAAATCCGTACATTAACGATAATGGAAACTATATATATGCTCCAAAGTATAGAAATAATTTTCCCAAAATTCATGATTGGATACTTTTGAGAGATTATAATTTGGATGGAAAGAATGATATTTTTACTTATTCATCTGGAGGAATGGCTGTTTATTTAAATACTTCAGACAATATTGATTTAGAATTCACAGAGATCACACAGTTAGTATTAAGTGATTATGGATCTAATTTTCTTAATATATACATAAGTCCTGTTGATATACCCGCAATATCTGACATAGACTATGACGGAGATTTAGATATTTTGACTTTTTCGATACTTGGGGGATTTGTTGAATACCATAAAAATCGATCTATGGAACTATATGGCCACTGCGACTCGCTCATATTTGAATTTTCTGAAAGCTGTTGGGGTCTATTTTACGAAGGATTAAATTCATATATACTAAATTGTCAAAACTGCCAATGCCCACAAGTAAATAACAGTTATAGTGCTAAACAAAAACACGCTGGATCAACTATTCTTGCTATTGATATTGACAATGATAATGATAAGGATTTAATTCTTGGTGACATAAGTTATAACAATCTAAACATACTGATAAATGGAGGAGACAACCAAAATGCTTTTATGATAGACATTGACTCAATTTTTCCTCAAAATTTTAATAACACTATAGCAGCAAACATTCAAGTGTTTCCAGCAGGATATTATGTTGATGTAACTAATGATGGAATTAAAGATTTAATAGTTACAACAAATAGTCAAAATAATTCAGAAAATTATGAAAGCTGCTGGCTTTATGAAAATAATGGTCAAAATAATGAACCAAACTTTAATTTTATACAAAATAACTTTTTACAATCTGACATGCTAGATTTTGGAACATCGGCCTTTCCTGTCTTTTATGACTATAATAATGATGGATTAGAAGATTTAATTATTGGCAACTATGGATATCATAATGTTAATAATGACCCTACTTCTTCATTAGCTTTATTAGAAAATACAGGCAGTGATTCTATCCCTTCATTTAATCTAATTGATAGGGACTGGTTAAATATATCATCAATCAATCTAAACACATCATTGAATATACCTGCTCTAAATTTGAATCCAACATTTGGAGATCTTGATGGGGATAATAATAAAGATTTGATTTTAGGTGATGCTGATGGGAAATTACATTTGTTTACTAACATTGGTAATAATAATTTTCAATTATCTAATCCTAATTTTCAAAATATAGATGTTGGGCAATTTGCACAACCCCAGCTGATTGATGTTAACAGAGACGGATTAATAGATATTATAATTGGTGAGCAAGATGGAACAATTAATTTTCTTCCTAACAACGGTACTACAAATAATGCTGTTTTTGATACAATAATTGAAAACTGGGGAGGAATTGACGTAGATCAATCTTATATTACTACTGGATTTAGTAGCCCCTTTCTTTATGATAGCAATGGTGTTTATCAACTTTTTGTTGGAAGTTATTCAGGAAATATTTATCAATTTTCAGATATTGAAAATAATATATTTGGACAATTTATAGAAGTAAATAGTACTGTTTCAAATATATGGGACGGGGGCAAATCTGCTTTAACTTTAAAAGATATAAATAATGATAATAATCCTGAAATGATAATTGGAAATTTAGCTGGTGGGATTTCATATTTTTCTAGCAATTCTTTATTTAACGATACTACTATTTCATATAATAATAATTTAGATAAAAATTTATTTACAATATTTCCTAATCCAAATCAAAATAAAATTAATATAAGTTCAACACTTAATGGAGAAATTAAAATTTATAACTTAAAGGGAAAAATTGTGAAAAGAAAACAAAAAATATCAGAAATAGAAACGATTAACATTTCTGATTTAGATAAAGGAATTTACTTAATCAAATTCCTTCATAATACCAAAAGATTTATTATTAATTAAAAGGCCCGAGTAAAAACTCAGGCCTCTTAATATTAA
>CACOJQ010000020.1 GCA_902627575.1 uncultured Bacteroidota bacterium | reverse complement strand
TAGTTACACCTTTACTTTTGCAACTATTATGGTTTTGATTGTTGCAGCATTACTTGCTACAACTGCAATTTCATTAAAGCCATTCCAAGAAACTAATGTTGCACTTGAAAAGAAGCAAAATATATTAAGTTCAATCGGTATTGATGTTGATAGAAATATTGCTGATAAGGAATATTCAAAATATATAATCGAAGAATTAGTTTTAAATAATAAAGGAGAAAAAGTAGATGGTGTAGCTTTTGATATTGATTTAGGTAAACAATTAAAAAAAGAGCCAGATGATCAATTATTACCTCTCTTTGTAGCTAAAACAGAAAATGGAAATAAATATATTATACCTTTAAGAGGAAAGGGGCTTTGGGGTCCTATTTGGGGTTTTATGGCATTAAACGATGACCTCAATACTGTTTATGGGGCTGTTTTTGATCACAAATCTGAAACACCAGGTCTCGGAGCAGAAATTAATCAGTATGAATTATTTCAGAAACAGTTTGAAGGAAAAGAAATATCAAATGGAAATGAGTTAGTATCTATAACAGTTATTAAAGGAGGTGCTCCAGAAGGAGACAAGCATGGCGTTGATGGAATTTCAGGTGGCACAATAACTTCGGATGGCGTCACTGACATGCTATTAGAAAGATTAACAATGTATGAGCCATATTTTAGAAATAATCAATTAAAATTTGTTTATGAGTAAGTTTTCGTTACTATCAAAGAAGGATAAAAAGTTATTAAGTGACCCGCTTGATGATAACAACCCAATTACAGTGCAAGTTCTTGGTATATGTTCTGCATTAGCAATAACGGTTAAACTTAAACCAGCTGTTGTAATGGCAATTTCTGTTCTAGCAGTATTAACTGTTGGAAATGTCATTGTTTCTTTGATGCGTAAAATGATCCCATCCAGAATAAGAATAATTGTGTTTTTAGTTGTAATAGCAACTTTAGTTATTTTAGTTGATCAAATTCTAAAGGCTTATGTGTATGATGTTAGCAAAGAACTTTCAGTTTTTGTTGGTTTAATTATTACAAACTGTATTATAATGGGTAGATTTGAAGCTTTTGCATTGGCAAATCCTCCTTACAAAGCTTTTCTTGATGGTGTTGGAAATTCTTTTGGATATGGAGTCATACTAATTGTTGTTGCATTTTTTCGTGAATTATTGGGGTCGGGAACTTTATATGGGTATCCTGTTTTAAAGAATCTTGGTATTTATGAAGTGGGTTATGAAAATAATGGGATGATGATTTTACCTCCAATGGCATTAATAACGGTAGGAATCCTTATTTGGTGGCAAAGAGCTAGAAATGAAAAACTAATAGAAGAGAAATAGATATGCAAGATTTAGCTAATATTTTTATTAAATCAATTTTTATTGACAATATGGTTTTTGCTTATTTTTTAGGTATGTGTTCATATCTGGCAATATCAAAAACTGTTAAAACAGGATTGGGAATGGGAGCAGCAGTGATTTTTGTACTTGGAATTACCGTTCCTATAAACTATTTACTTGAAAATTATATTCTTCAAGAAGGTGCTTTAAAATGGTTAAATCCTGATTTTGAGTCAGTAGATTTATCTTTTTTATCATTTATTATGTTTATTGCTGTAATCGCTTCAATGGTTCAACTAGTTGAAATGTTAGTTGAAAAATTTTTACCTTCTTTATATAGCTCCTTAGGAATTTTTTTACCATTAATTGCTGTAAATTGTGCAATTCTTGGTGGATCATTGTTTATGCAAGAAAGAGCTTATAATGATATTGTAGAAGCAACTGTATTTGGATTAGGTTCTGGTGTGGGGTTTTTTTTAGCTATTGTTGGAATCGCGGCAATAAGAGAAAAGATCAGATATTCAAATGTACCTCCTGCTTTAAGGGGATTAGGTATAACCTACATAATAACAGGATTAATGGGAATTGCATTTATGAGTTTTATGGGAATTAAATTATAATCAATATAAATTTAGAATGATATTATTAAATTCATTTATTATACTGAGTGCCACAAGTTCGACAACTATACTAAGTAGTATTATTGTTTTTTTGTTTATAATCTTTACATTAGTTGGTCTTTTATTATTTGTAAAAGCTAAATTGTCACCTGCTGGTAAAATAAAATTAATTATTAATGGTGAAAAAGAATTAGAGGTTGATGGAGGTAATACTATATTAACCACACTCAGTGATGCAGGAATATTTCTTCCATCTGCCTGTGGTGGTGGTGGAACATGTATACAATGCACATGTCAAGTACATAAAGGAGGAGGGGGCATACTACCAACTGAAAAACCTCATTTTAGTAGAAAGCAAATTGCAAACAATTATAGATTAGGATGTCAGGTAAAAGTTAAAGAGGATATGGAAATTGAAATCCCTGAGGAGGTGTTTGGAGTTAAGGAATGGGAAGCCGAAGTTGTTTCAAATTATAATGTTGCAACATATATCAAAGAGTTTATTGTGGAGATTCCTGAAGATATGGGTTACCTTGCGGGAGGTTATATTCAAATTAAGATTCCTCAAGGAGAAACAAAATATTCAGACATGGATGTTACAGCTCACCCTCAGGATCATCCAGGAGAGCCAAACAAATTTGAGTCTGACTGGTCTAAAGGTTCAATGAGAGACTTGGTAATGAAGAATGACGAAGATATAGTTAGAGCATATTCAATGGCATCTTATCCTGCTGAAGGAAGAAAAATCATGTTAAATGTAAGAGTTGCTACACCACCCTGGGATAGGGAAAAGAACGATTTTATGGATGTTAATCCTGGTATTGCATCTTCATATATATTTAATTGTAAACCAGGTGACAAAGTAACTATATCAGGCCCTTATGGAGAATTTTTCATAAATGAATCTGATGCTGAAATGTTGTATATTGGTGGAGGGGCAGGAATGGCTCCCATGCGTTCTCATTTATATGAGCTTTTTAAGACTATTAAAACTGGAAGAAAAGTTACTTTTTTCTATGGTGGTAGGTCAAAAGCAGAACTTTTTTACATACATTATTTTAGAGATTTAGAAAAGGATTATCCAAATTTCAAATTTCATTTAGTTCTTTCTGATGCTTTACCTGAAGACAATTGGACTGAGAAGAGAGATCTTGATGATCTAGAAGGGGACGGTTTCGTTGGTTTTGTTCATCAGGTTGTTATTGATAAATTTTTATCAAAACATGATGCTCCCGAGGATATTGAATTATATTTTTGCGGACCTCCTTTGATGAATCAGGCTGTTATAAAAATGGCAGATGATTGGGGAATTCCTGATGAAAATGTGCGATTTGATGATTTTGGTGGATAGCAACTTTCTTAAAAAATAATCTATACACTTACTAATGAGATATCTTTTGATATTTGTAATTTGTTTAGTTTCATGTTCAATCGATGAGTCCTCTAATAAGTCTGTTTTAGTAATTAACAAGGGAAATACACAGGGAACTTATTATTATATAAAATACCTTTCAGTAAACGGTAAAAGTTTTCAAACTGATATCGATAGTATTCTTAATGAAATAGATCTTTCTCTTTCAATTTATAACAATAATTCATTGATATCTAGTATAAATAATGGTGATAGCGTAAATACAGACTTTTTATTTAATACTGTCTTTAATGTTTCAAAAGAAATAAATAAAAAAACTAATGGGGCTTTTGATCCCTCAATAAGTCCACTTGTAAATTATTGGGGATTTTATAATTACACTGGTGCTGAGGAGATTTTAATAGATACTCTTGAAATTATTAATATATTAAATAATATAGGTTTTGATCAAATAGATTTAAATAACAATTTTGTTCAATTACCAACAAATATGACACTAGATTTTAATTCTATAGCTCAGGGTTATACAGTTGATTTAATAGGCTCACATTTAAGAAAAGAAGGAGTCAATGACTTTCTTATAAACGTTGGTGGAGAAAATTTAGCTAGTGGGAAAAATCAAGAAGGTAATATATGGAAAATAGGAATTGAAAAGCCAACGATCAAAATTAATGATGAATATAAACTCATTATATCTTTAAATAATAAAGCTATTGCTACGTCTGGTAATTATAGAAAGTTTCATAAAATAAACGGAAAAAAATATTCTCATGTTATCGATCCTTCAACTGGATATCCAGCTAATAACAGATTGTTAAGTGTTTCAGTAATTCATGATAATTGTATGATAGCTGATGCATATGCAACTGCTTTTATGGTTATGGGAGTAAAAAAAACAAAAGATTTTATTAAAAAAAATAAAGAACTTCAAGTTTTCTTAATTTATTCTTCTAAAGAAAATGAAGAACTAGAAACTTATATAAGTTCTTCTTTGAATAACAGTGTGATAGATTAATTTTTACACTTTTCTTGTGGAAGAGCTCCACACAATCCGCATGCTTCACCTTCTTTGTTTAAAAAAGGATTTTGACTTGCGCATGTACCAGAAAATTCACCATTCTTTTTAATCAGAATTTTTATTCCAATACCAATTAATGCTAATCCGAGCATAAAAATTGTGATTAAAAAAAGTGTTGAGAAATTCATTTAAAATACTTTATTGCAAATTTAATATAAAAAGCTTTAATCGTTAATTTTACAGAAACTATTATTTATGCAAAGTAAAATGAAAGCGTTTGAACGTTTGCTTAATATTATGGATGAACTAAGAGAAAAGTGTCCATGGGATCAAAAGCAAACAATCCAAAGTTTAAGATATTTGACCATTGAAGAATTATATGAGCTGTCTGATGCTATAATTGACAATGATATGCAGGAAGTTAAAAAAGAACTTGGAGATATTTTACTTCATATTGTTTTTTACTCTAGAATAGCCTCTGAAAAAAACTATTTTGATATTGAAGATGTGATTAATTCTATTTGTGAAAAACTTATTCATCGACATCCACACATTTACGGAGATACTATAGTTGGTAATGAATACGATGTTAAAAAGAATTGGGAAAAGCTAAAATTAAAAGAAGGTAAAAAATCAGTTTTAGAAGGCGTTCCCAAATCACTACCGGCATTAGTAAAAGCTTATAGAATTCAAGAAAAAGTTCGTGGAGTTGGTTTTGATTGGGATAATAGAAAGCAGGTTTGGGATAAAGTATTAGAAGAAATAGAAGAGCTCAAATTTGAAGTTTTAAATGGTGATCAGAAAAAAATAGAGTCTGAATTTGGTGATGTTATTTTTGCCTTAACTAATTATTCTCGTTTTATAAATGTTAACCCTGAAGATGCTATTGAAAAAGCAAATAAAAAGTTTATTAAGAGATTTAAAGTAATGGAAAAATTATTAAAAGATGAGGATTTAAATTTTGATCAGATGAATTTAGAAGAAATGGATGTTTATTGGAATAAAGCTAAAAATATAATCAATAATTTAGAATAAATTTTTTGTATTTTTGAGTAAGTTAGCAATTAAAAAAAATGAAAAATGAAAAGAATAGTATTATGCTGTTTAATATCAATTTTTATAAAATATAGTTTTTCTCAAGAAAAGTGTGGTACAGAATTTTATACTTTGCAGTTAATGCAAAAATATCCTGAATATAGTAATGCGAGATCGCAGGTAAATATTGAAACAATAAAATGGCTCAAAAAAAACGAAGACAATTTAAATAAAAGTATAATTACTATTCCAGTTGTAGTACATGTTGTTTATAATACAACTGCTGAGAATATTTCTGATGCTCAAATTTTTTCACAAATAGACGTTTTAAATGCTGATTTTAGAAGGACAAATAATGATGCTAGTAATACCCCTTCTGTATGGCAAAATATTGCTGCTGATTGTGAAATAGATTTTTGTCTTGCTAATATAGCTCCAAATGGAACTCCAACAACTGGAATAACAAGAACTAGTACTTCTCAAACCTCTTTCTCTATTAGTAATGATAATGTTAAATCCTCTTCTAGTGGAGGCGTTGATCCATGGCCTCAAGATGATTATTTAAATATATGGGTTTGCGATTTATCTGGTGGGATTTTAGGATATGCAACACCACCATCAAACTGGACAAATCCAAATGATGGCGTTGTGATTGGTTATAGATATTTTGGAACTACAGGAGTAGTTCAAGCACCTTACAATAAAGGTAGAACAGCTACTCATGAAGTTGGACACTGGTTGAATCTTGATCATATTTGGGGTGATAGTAATTGTGGAAATGATCAATGTAATGATACGCCTGTTCAGCAGTCTTCTAATTATGGTTGCCCTAATTTTCCTTCTACTTCAAATTGTACAGGCAATGGAAATAATGGTGATATGTTTATGAATTATATGGATTATACTAATGATGCATGTATGAATATGTTTACAAATGATCAAAAGTTAAGAATGATTGCTGCAATTAATCAGTATAGAACTAATTTACTGAACCATAATTTATGCAGTGGAAGTACAAATCCAACATCATGGGATTGTATAGGGTCAGGTTGTGTAGATCCAGGTACAGGCAACGGTGCGTATAGTAGTTATAATGCATGCTTTGCAGATTGTGAGTGCTCAGGAAATATATATCAATTAAGTGAAGGTTTTCAATCATTTTCATTACCAAATGACTGGTCTATTGATAATCCAGATGGAAGTCAAACATGGGAGGTAAATTCAAATTATGGTTATAATAGTAGTAGCTCTATTTTTATTGAAAACTCTGTATACGCTGCTAATGGACAGTACGATGATTTAAATTCTCCAACATTTAATTTTACAACTGCAAACTCAATTAGTTTGACATTTGATTATGCTTACTCGCTATGGACAAATCCTAATTCTTCACAAATTTGGTCTGATACTTTAATTGTATTAGTTTCTAATGATTGCGGATTAACTTGGCAAAAAGTATGGGAGAGAGCAGGAAATAATTTGGTTACAACTTCTCCTGTATATAATGAGTTTGAGTGGTATCCTTCATCAAATAACGATTGGAAATCTACAAGTATTAACTTAAATAATTATGCGAATTCAGACGGTGTAATTATTAAATTTAGAAACGTAAATCAATATGAGAATAATTTGTTTTTGGATAATATTAATATTAGCTCTGATGCAACAACTTATGTTTCTGAAGATTTATCAAATAATGCTATTTCAATATATCCAAATCCAACTTCAGATTTTATTACAATTAATCATTCAGGAGTAAAGCAAATATATTCACTTGTAGGAAAAAAGATATTTGAAACAAATAATAAAAATATTAATGTTTCAGAACTTGCACAAGGAATATATATTATACGAATTGATAATCAAAATATTAGATTTTTTAAACAATAAACAAAATGAAAAAAATATTTTGTTTAGTTTCTATTTTTTTATTTTTAGTTGAGATTACTAATGCTCAGTTTAATGGTTTTGCATTATATAATGCTCAAGGATCAAATACTACATACTTAATTGATGAAAATCAAAATATTGCACATACTTGGAATATGAACACAGAGTGTAATTACACAGTTGCTTTAAAAAAGAATGGTAATTTGATAAGAGGAACAAAAACAAATACAAGTGTTTTTAGTAATGGAAATATTGCAGCTTCTGCTGGTAGAGTACAAGAAATTGCTCCGGATGGTTCAATTGTTTGGGATTACACATATGTAAGTAATGATTATGTTAGTCATCATGATTTAACATTAATTGGAGATAATGTTTTGCTTACAGCATATGAAAAGAAAACAGCTAGTGAGTTAAATGCCGCGGGATTCAATAACGCATCATCTGCAAAATGGCCCACACACTTCATAGAATTGGAGCCTGATGGTAATGGAGGGGCAAACATTGTTTGGGAATGGCATATTTGGGATCATCTTTGTCAAGATGTTGATCCCAACAAGCCTAATTATGTATCTAATATTTCCGAACATCCAGAACTAATTGATATCAATATGATTTCTGGAGGTGGTGGAGGTCCAGGTGGAGGAAATAACGGAGATTGGTTTCATGTAAATGGTGTTGATTATAATGAAGAACTAGATCAAATTGTATTTTCATCTAGATTTGCCTCTGAAATTTATATAATTGATCATAGTACTTCAACTGCTGAGGCTGCTTCTCACAGTGGAGGAAATTCAGGAATGGGAGGCGATATTTTATATAGATGGGGAAACCCTTCAAATTATGGCTTTTTTGGACTACAAGTGATACCAAATGCTGTTCATGATCCAAGATGGATTCCAAATGATGGAAGACCTTATGGAGGCTTTTTACAAATTTTTAATAATAGTGGTAACGGAAATAACCAATCTACTGTTGATGGAATAGATACCCCTTGGGATCCTGTTACTAACACTTATATAAGAAATTCAGGTCAAGCTTTTGAACCTTTTTCATATTCTAATAGATATCAGTGTGCATACTCTGCAAACGGTCAGTCAGCATCTGATCGGATGTCTAATGGTAATATTTTTGTCAATGCATCTGGTGGTCAGGGAGGAGCTGGGGTAATGTATGAAGTTGATACATTTGGTAATATTATATGGGGGCCATATAATGCAGATTCACAAAAAGGATTTAGGTATGAATGTGATTATCCTGGAATTATTGCCCTAGAACCTTACATTAATACCGCAACAACTTCATGTTTTGATCACACATCATTAAATACTTATGTGTTAGAAAATGTTTTAATCTTTCCTAATCCGACAAATTACCAATTAAATATTGTGTTAGAGAATTTGCAATATAATTATTTAAAGTTAGAAATTTATAATGTTTTTGGACAGAAAATTATTTCTAAAGTTTTAGAAAATGATAGTGATATTATTTCAAAAAAGATTGATTTATCTTCGTATAATAAAGGTATTTATTTTGTAAATTTAATAAGTAATGATCAAATTGTTTTAAGTAGAATGGTGTCTTATGTTGATTAGGTTTATTATAACCTTAATTTTATTTTTACAATTTAATTTATTTTCTCAGTCTAGCTTTTATGATATTGACACGATAAGAGAAATTCGTATTAATTTTTATGACTTAAATTGGGATTCAATTTTAGATAGTTTTTATGTTGCTGGAAATAACGATAGAATACTAGCTGATTTAGTAATTGATGGTAATCAATACGATAGTGTTGGAGTTCGCTACAAAGGGTACAGTTCAGCAAGTGTTGATCGCTTGAAAAACCCTTTTAACATTAAATTAGATTATACTATTGAAGATCAAAGTCATGAGGGGGTAAAAAAAATAAAATTAGCAAATGGTTTTCAAGATCCTTCTTTTGTTAGAGAAGTTTTAAGTTATGAGATTTCTAGAAAGTATCTTCCATCATCACAAGCAAATTTTTCTAATCTATATATAAATGATACTTTGTGGGGTTTATATACAAATGTTGAATCTGTTAATAGCTCTTTTTTAATAAAACATTTTGATAGTAAGTATAATGCTTTCTTTAAATGCAATCCAGAAAATATTAATATTCAAATTGGAGGTGAAAATTCTAATTTGAGTCAATCCCACGGACTAGATAGTTTAAATTATATTCCATTTTATATTTTGAAGTCTGATTATGGATGGAGTGATTTATATAATTTAATTGATACCTTAAATAACTTTTCTGATAGTATTAATTATATACTAAATGTTGATAGAGCTTTATGGATGCATGCTATAAACTATTCTTTAATTAATTTTGATTCATATGTAGGTTATTCTCAAAATTATTATTTGTATAAGTCTTTCTCGAATCAATTTAATCCGATAATTTGGGATTTAAATATGTCATTTGGAAGCTTTAGATTAACTGATGCTTCACAATTATTTTTTAATGGCTTTGATATTATTCAGGCACAAGAAATGGACCCGTTGGTGCATTATAATATGCTTTCAGTTTCTCCAAGACCATTGATGCGAAAATTATTTTCATCAGATAGGTATAGAAAAATGTATTTAGCGCATATTAGAACCATAATGGAAGAGAATTTTGTAAATCAAGAATATTATACTAGGGGTCAGTATTTGCAAACTTTAATTGATCAAGATGTACAAAATGATACTAACAAATTTTACTCATATCAGGATTTTTTATCAAATTTAAACAATCAAGTCTCTTTATCTACGACTATTTGTCCTGGAATATCAGAATTAATGGACGCTCGATCAAATTACCTTGCAAACTATGAAGGTTATCAAGGATATCCTGTTATAAGCAATGTTTTAGTTCCTCAAAATAATAATTTAGGAGATGATTTATGGTTAAGCGTACATGTTAATGATGCAAATTATGTATGTGTTTATTATAGATTTGGAGCTAATCAAATTTTTAAAAATATTGAGTTATATGATGATGGATTACACAATGATGGATTAGCTGGAGATGGAGTATTTGGTGGTAAAATTAGTAATTGCAGTAATTCTTTGGACTATTACTTTTATGCAGAAAATGATAGTGCCGGTTCTTTTAGTCCCGCACGAGCGGCATATGAATTTTATAATGCTAGATTTTCTCTGCTGCCCTCGGATATTGTAATTAATGAGTTAATGTCTAATAATGTTAGTGTTGTTAATGACAATAGTGGTGTTTTTGAAGATTGGATTGAGCTATATAACACTACAAATTTTCATATTTCAACCAATGGTTTGTTTTTAACTGATGCAGTGTCAAATTTATTAAAATGGAAATTGCCTAATCATGTTATTGCACCTAATTCATATTTTACAATTTGGGCTGATGACGATGCTCACCAAGGATTTAAACATGCAAATTTTAAATTATCAAATATGGGTGAAACTATCATATTATCACAGTATGATAGTACAATAGTTGATTCAATAACCTATCAAAGTCAAATTGATAATATTTCATTTGGTAGAAGTCCTAATGGATTCGGTTCTTTTAATATGTTAACTCCAACATACAATTCAAATAATGATTTTCCCAATCTAATAAATGAAATAACACAAAATGTTTTGGTGTTTCCTAATCCATTTAATGAATTTATTTACTTGCAAGAAAAGTGCGATATAAAGGTTAGAGATATATTAGGAAAGATTATTTATACCGACTCAGTTAAGCAGCTAAAAACCTCTGATTGGAACTCGGGTATTTATTTTATACATTTACTTAAAAAAAATCAAACTATTAAAGTTATTAAATTGTAAAAATGAATAAATTATTATTTTTAGTTGTATTTTATTTGACCTGCTTTATTTGTAGTGCTCAAACAATTATTAATTATACTACAGTAGATGGTCTTGTAGATAACTTTGTAGAATGCATCGATGTTGATGTAGATGATAATATTTGGTTTGGTACTAGTATGGGTATACAAATGTATGATGGTGCAAATTGGTATTTATGGGATCAATCAAGTTTCCCTAGTTTATTATCTAATAATATTAAGTCTATAAAAACAACATCAAACGGTGAAATATGGGTGGGTTCTGATTATGGATTAAACAGATTATTATATGGTATTCCTGGTAGTGTTTGGGTTTCTTATACTACTGCTGATGGTCTTGTAAATAATCAAATAAAAAGTATTGATGAAGATGATAGTGGAAATATTTGGGTTGGAACTAGTCAAGGAGTTTCTGTTTTTGATGGAAGCTCATGGACTTCTTATGCTTCACCTGATCTTCATTGGAGCGGTGTCTCATCTACAGCTTTTGATTCTAATGGGGATAAATGGTTTGCTTCTCCTCTTGGTGGTATAACGCATTTTGATGGAATTAATTTCACAGCTTATGATACATCAAACGGCTTACTATCTCAAAATGTTACTGATTTAGTTATTGATCATCAAAATAATAAGTGGATAGGTACTGGCGGAGGTATTTCAGTATTAGATCCATCAAACACATCATTTATTCACCATACTCAGATGTACTCATTGTCTCCCCCAGATACTTTAAATCCTGTAGTTGACCTTGAAATAGACTCTTATGGAAGGTTGTGGTCAGCTATTTATGTTGGATACTTAGCAAAGGGAGGTATTGCAATGTTGAGTGCTAATCAGTGGAGTAATTTTGATGTAACTGACGGTTTGATTGGACAAAATATTAGAGCTATTTCTATTGATTCAGATAATAGTGTTTGGATTGCAACAAGTACTGGTGTCTCAAAAATTCTTTCATCACCAAATTTACTAACAAATTCTTTAAAAAATAATTTTTCTTTTTTCCCGAATCCTGCTAAAAATCAATTGTCTGTTGTAGATAATGATTCAGAGATTCAAGAAATTCTCATTCATAATTCTATTGGTTCTTTAGTTTACATTGATGTAAACTTTTCTAAATATGATGTTATTGATATATCATTATTTAAACAAGGGTTGTATTATATAACTTTTAGATGTGGTGATTTAAATTTTACAAAAAAACTAGTAATATCTCAATAGATTCTTTTTGTTATAAATTATTAACTTTACAAAAAATAATACATCGATAATGTTTAGAAAATATTTATTTTTCTTCTTTCTCTTTTTTTCATTCACATCTTTCACTCAAAATGTTTTTGACTTGGGTGTTCGTCAGATAGAGATTTTTTTTAGCGAGCCTAATTGGAATGACACTCTACATGCTTATTATTCTAATAATCTAGATCAGCGATTAATTGCAGATTCGATAATTATAGATGGTGAAGTCGATCAAAATGTTGGAATAAAATATTTTGGAAATAGTTCTTACAATACAAATAATGTCAAAAATCCAATTGATATACAGTTAGATTATATACAAAATGGTCAATCTATTGATCGCTATAATAGATTAAAGCTATCTAATGGATTTAGAGATCCTTCTTTTGTAAGAGAGATTTTGTCATATGAAATTGCAAGTGATTACATGCCTACGCCAAAAGCAACATATGCGAATGTATATATTAATGGGAATCTAATTGGATTATACTCATGTATTCAATCAGTTGATGATGATTTTACTAATGAAAATTTTTATGAAAGAAGAGGTCCATTATTTCAGCTTAAAAATACAGGAATAAGTGTACCAGGTTGTTCTGGACAGTTAGGTATATTTAAGTATTATTCAGATACAAATTGTTACAAAAAATCCTATGATATGCTTTCATCAAATGATTGGCAAAAGTTAGGTAATTTTCTAGATACATTTAATAACCATTTTTCTGATGTTGAAGTAGTAATGGATATTGATAGAGCACTTTGGTTTATGGCTTTTGAGAATTTAATTGTTGCGCTAGATGGTCCAATAAATTCTATTGCAGAAAATTTATATTTATTTAAAGATAATAATGGTAGGTTTTCTCCTGTTTTATGGGATATGAACATGTCCTTTGGGTCTTTTGCTGCAGGACTATCAAACCCTGTTACAAATAATGATTTACAAGAACTTACTGTTTTTCATGAGTCAGCAAATATTAATAATAAGCTTACTAATAAAATATTCTCAAATGAAAGATATAAAAAAATGTATATAGCACATATGCGTACTATTTTGAATGAAAAATTTACAAATAGTTTTTATATAAATCGTGCTTCATTTTTACAATCTTTGATTTTAAATGATTTTAATAGTGATCCGAATTCTTTTTATAATCAAAATCAGTTTACTGATAATTTAAATAGTTCCGTTGGCTTAAATCCTGTAATTGGATTGAGTGAATTAATGAGCCCTAGAGTATCATACTTACAATCATTAACCGAATTTTCTGCAAATGCTCCAACTATAAGTAATATTAATCCTAATCCCACGGCTGTCTTGCCTCATACCTCAGTATATATTACTGCTCAAATTGCAGATGTAAACTATGCTTATTTAGGATATAGATTTAAGTTTTCTGATAAATTCACTAAAATTCAAATGTATGATGATGGAAACAATGGGGATGGTGTTGCTGGCGATGGAATATACGGAGCATTTTTAGATGTTGATGCACGAGATATTCAATATTATATTTATGCTGAAAATAATGATGCTGCTATTTTTTCACCAGAAAGAGCGGAAAAAGAATTTCATCAGATACCTGTTGTGAGTGGTTTAGTTATTAACGAAATAATGGCTGGTAATTCAATATCAGTTCCAGATCAAGATGGAGAGTATGATGACTGGGTAGAGCTATACAATGGAAATAATTTTTCTTTAAATTTAAATGGTTATTATCTTTCAGATAATGAAAATGATTTATTTAAATGGTCATTTCCAAATATTAGTATTGCTCCAAATGATTATTTAATTATTTGGTGTGATACCGCAGGCAGTTCTCAAGCAGGTTTACATACTACTTATAGACTGTCAGCTGAACAAGAAGAAGTATATTTGAGTGATCCAAATGGAAATGTAATAGATGCTGTTCATTTTGTAAATATGATTACTGATCAAGGTTATGCTAGAGTTCCTAATGGAACCGGTATAATGAAATATCAAAATCATTCTTTTGATGCTCCTAATACTACTCCAACATTTTCAAATGAAGATTATAATAAAATAAAATTTAGAGCATATCCAAATCCATCTAATAACATCGTTTATTTATTAGGTGTCTCAGGAAATATCAACGTATTTAATGTTATGGGTGAAAAAATATTTGAAGATATTGGTATTAAAACTATAGATATTTCTAAATGGGAAAGTGGTATGTATTTAATTCACGCAAATGAACAAATTGTTAAAATTGTAAAACAATAATTATGAAAAAAATATTTTTAGCTTTTTTATTATCATCTTTTTTTATTTCTTGTGATAAAGAAGCAGGAGAGGGTGGGACTTCATCTATAGAAGGTCAAGTATGGGAATTATTTACATATCAAGATCCATTTACTGGAGGTTGGGATACTACATTTTATAGGCTAGATTCAGGAAAAGATGTATACATAATATATTCTGATGATGAAGGAGAAATATATGATGATAAATTTGAAACAGATTACAACGGAAGATATAGATTTGAGTTTTTAAGAAAAGGAGATTATACTCTTTATGTATATGCAGATAGTACTGATATAAATATGGTAAATTATGATTATCCAATTTTTAAGCATATTACAATAGATAAGGACAATTCTATTGTATTAGTAGAGGATTTTATAATTGAAAAGAATCAATAAATGAGTCATTTTAAAGATTTGATAAAAGATTTTGACCCGATTACTCTGGATGAAATGGATGAGGTGAAATTGATGAGTAGAACTGATACAAAGTTTGCATTTAGCTCCGCAAAATTACCACAACTACTTTCTCGTATGTTACCTTTTTATAGAATATTAAACATTAATAATAAGCTTATACACGATTATAAATCGTTATATTATGATACATCTGAAAATAAGTTTTATCTTGATCATCATAATAATAGAGTTAATAGAAACAAAATACGTTTTAGAGAGTATGTTGATAGTGGATTAGTTTTTTTGGAAATTAAAACAAAAAATAATAAAGGGAAAACTATAAAAAAGAGGATGAAGGTAAAAAGTATTAGCGATAAATTAAATTCTGAACAACAAGATTATATAAATAAAATAATTGGCAATGAAATTTCTGTTGAGCCAAAGCAATGGATTAACTTTTATAGAATGACTTTTGTACATAAAAAACAAAAAGAAAGGTTAACTGTTGATGTTGACTTAACATTTAGTGAAAATGATAAAAAAGGTGACTTAAAGAATATTATCATCGGAGAAGTAAAGCAAGAAAGAATGTCAAGAAGTTCTGATTTTATGACAATAGCTAAGGATTTAAATATTTTACCAATAAGAATTAGTAAATATTGTATGAGTACACTTTCCTTGCATCCAAATTTAAAATCTAATAGATTTAAGCCAAAAGTTTTATTTATAGAAAAATTAAAAAATTATAATTTAAATTAGAAAAATGAAGAATATTAAAATCATAGAATCAATGAGTTTATTTAAAATATTTACTGTTTTCTTTTTTTTGTTAGTTACTAACAGTAATGCACAAGAAAATTGGCGTAATGACTATAATATACCACTAGACAATATTGAAGAAATAGATAATTTGTCAAGAACAGAGTTAGATTATCAAGAAGCAATAAAACAACTTAAAATAGAGAAACTTACACTTTCTTCTTTAGACGATCAAGAAAGAATTGAACAAATAGATGATGAAATAAAAATACTTGAAGATCAACTTGATGAATTAAGAAAACTTAATGAGGATAATATTAATGAAAATAAAAATCAATATTTAGGTACCCCTGTTTTTGATAAAGAAGATTTTTGGAAGTTAATTATAAAGGGATTATTTAATTTTATTATAATTTTATTAATTGTTAGGTATATTTATTATCCTGTAACAAAAAATAAAGACTATTTATTTACTTATTTTTTAATAAGTTTAACTGTCTTTTTACTATGTTTTTTACTTGATAATGTAAAACTTGAATTAGGATTTGCACTAGGATTATTTGCGATTTTTGGAATTATTCGATATAGAACAGATCCTATTCCAATCAAGGAAATGACATATCTTTTTATTGTGATTGGTGTTTCTGTTATTAACGCTTTGGCTAATAAAAAAATTAGTTATGCTGAATTATTTGCAGCTAATATGATAATAGTTTTTGCCACATTTGGTTTAGAAAGGTTATGGTTACTTCGTCATGAAACTAGAAAGAACATTACTTATGAGAAAATTGATTTAATCGCTCCTGAAAGAAGAGAGGAGCTTATTGCTGATTTAACAGAGAGAACAGGTTTAAATATTGTTAGAGTAGAAATAGGTAGGATAGATTTTCTTAGAGATACAGCCAATATTCGTGTATTTTACTATGAAAAAAATTCTAATTAGTATTTTTATTTTTTCTTCTTCATTTTATCTAACTGCACAAGAAAATGATTTTCAAAGTTGGCATTCTATGTCCTTGAAAAAGGAAATAAATAAAACAACAGATTTCAACTTAAAAGCAGGCGTTAGATTTAGAGAGAATTCATCATTGTTTGCTAAGAACTTTATAGATTTAAGATGTAAAAAGGAGCTAAATAAAAGAATTTCAGTATCGCTAGGCTATCGATACATTAATAGTAGTAATAGAGAATTTATCTTGTTAAAACAAAATAGATTTTACTTTGATTTAAATTATAAAAACAAGTTTTCTAAAAGATTATCTTACTCTGTTAGAAATCGCTGGCAAAATCAAACATCAATTTATAAATATGAAAGAGTTTTTCGTCAAAAATTTTCTTTAGAATATAATGTTAGAAAAACAAAAATAACTCCGTATTGTGCTGTAGAATATTTTTCAAACTCCTTTGATCAAATAAATAAGCTTAGATCTACTATTGCGTTATCATATCCTATTTCAAAAGATATTGATATAGATTTTGCATATAGAATGCAGAATGAGTTTTTAGTTAATAATCCACAAACTATTTTTATATTTGAAAGTAAAATATCATATTCACTTAAATGAAAAAAAAGGAAGTAAATCTTATATTTTTCCAGGGAATTCTTTCAGAATTAGAGCAATGTGATCAAGAACTTGTTAACAATGCTATATCATCTCTTAAAGATGCTTACGCGCCGTACTCTGGTTTTCAAGTGGGTGCAAGTATATTACTAGAAAATGGTAAAATTATTAATGGTTCAAACCAGGAGAATGTTGCCTATCCATCCGGTTTATGTGCAGAGAGAGTCGCTATTTTTTATGCAAGTTCTAATTATCCAAATATTAAAATAATTAAAATGGCTATATCAGTTCAAGCTGTTGATTTTAATATCAATGATGTAATTTCACCTTGTGGAGCATGTAGGCAAGTTATGGCAGAATATGAAGAGAATCAAAACTATCCAGTTCAAATTATTTTACATTCTCCAAATAATGATATTTTGATAGTAGATAGAGTTCAAGATTTATTACCTTTTATGTTCAAAAGTCCTCATTTAAAAAAACATTAAATATTAAATCAATGCATATACTTACAACATCAATTGAATATTTAAAAGGTGTTGGTCCTGTAAGAGCTGATTTATTAAAAAAGGAACTTAAAATTTTTACTTTTAGAGATTTATTATTTCATTTTCCATTTAGATATATTGACAAAAGTAAAATTTATCTTATTGCTGACTTAACACCTGAAATGCCAAATATTCAGTTATTTGGAAAAATTATAAAAATTGAAGAAAAGGGTCATAAAAAAAGTAAGAGATTAATAGCATCTTTTCAAGATAAGTCTGGCATAGTAGAGTTAGTTTGGTTTAAAGGATTAAGGTGGATTAAGTCTTCAATAAAATTAAATTCTAAATATCTTGTTTTTGGTAAACCTTCTTTTTTTAAGGGTACATATAATATAGTTCATCCAGAGATTGACTTAAAAGAGGATAATGATAATTTTTTTGCAACTGGTTTTCAAGCAGTTTACCCTTCAACTGAATTATTAAATAGTAGAGGATTAAGTAGTAGAGCAATTAGTAAATTAATTAAAACATTACTTCCTTTGTTACAGGATTGTTTTGATGAAACCTTATCTACTGATATTATATCTAAATCAAATCTTCCCAGTAGAAAGGAAGCTTTTTTTAATATTCATATTCCTAAAAATACAAAAAGCTTAATTCGTGCACAAAAAAGATTAAAGTTTGAAGAATTATTTTTTTTCCAATTACATTTATTAAAAACAAAAGTTAATAGACAAGAAAAGATAAAAGGTTATTCATTTCACATTTTAGGTGATAATTTTAATAATTTCTACCAAAATTTCTTACCATTTGATTTGACTAATGCACAAAAAAGAGTTTTAAGAGAAATACGTAATGACCTAAAATCTTCAAAACAAATGAACAGATTGCTACAGGGAGATGTAGGTAGTGGAAAAACTTTAGTTGCATTGCTTTCAATGCTTATTGCTGTAGATAACAAGTATCAAGCATGCATTATGGCTCCAACAGAAATTTTAAGTCAACAACATTTTCAATATTTTTCTGACTTTTTGAATAGTTTAGATATTAATATTGCATTATTGACAGGCTCTACTAAAGCTAAATACAGGAAAACAATACATGAGCAGTTAGAAGATGGAAGCATAGATTTACTCATTGGGACACATGCATTACTTGAAGACAGTGTTAAGTTTCATAATTTAGGTTTAGTAATTATTGATGAGCAACATAGATTTGGTGTTGCTCAACGTGCTCGATTATGGAAAAAAAATAATCGTCCGCCTCATGTTTTAGTAATGACAGCGACACCTATTCCAAGAACTCTTTCTATGACACTTTATGGAGATTTAGATATTTCCGTTATTGATGAACTTCCTCCTGGAAGAAAGCTAGTTAAAACTACATGGAAATCTGATTCCTCAAGACTCAAAATCATTAATTTTATCAAACAACAAATAAAAAGCGGGAGGCAAATTTATATTGTGTTTCCTTTAATTGATGAAAGTGAAAAATTAGAATATAAAAATTTAGTTGAAGGAATTAATTCTATTGAGAGAGAATTTCCATTACCTGAATACCAGGTAAGTATATTGCATGGTCAAATGAAGGCTGAAGACAAAGAATATGAAATGAAAAGATTTGTTGAAGGAGTTACAAATATAATGGTTTCTACAACAGTTATTGAAGTTGGTGTAAATGTGCCTAACGCATCTGTAATGATTATTGAAAGTGCTGAGCGTTTTGGTCTTTCTCAATTACACCAGCTAAGAGGAAGAGTTGGTAGAGGTGCAGAACAGTCTTATTGTATTTTGATGAGTGGAAACAAGTTAAGTAATGAAGCAAAGGCTAGACTTTCTACTATGGTGGAAACAAATGATGGTTTTAAGATTGCAGAAGAGGACTTAAAGTTAAGGGGTCCAGGTGATATGATGGGGACCCAACAAAGCGGTATGCTTAATTTTAAATTAGTAGATCTTGTTAGAGATAATAATATTTTAATTTTTGCTAGAAGAGAAGCCGAAAATTTGCTGAAATACGATCAAAATTTAGAAAAAGCAGAAAATATTAATATTGCTAAAACATATTTTCCATACGCAAAAGAGAGATTAGGCTGGAGTAGAATTTCATAAAAAAAAGGGTAAGCTACTTATATCGCACCGCTACAACCTACTACCCTTGCTGCATTCCTGCCCTGGGGGAGTTCATAGGGAGCTGGTCGTACAAGACTTACCCTTGTCTGCAAAAATAAGATTATTCTAATAAGATTCAAATAATTTCTTGTCATGTATTTTATTTATATTTGACGAAGTTTAAAAAAACAGATGAAGGACAAAGAATTTATAAAAAATAGAGGCCTATATTTTGGTATATATTTATCAATTTTTCCTTTTTTTTATTTTTTATTTGATAATAATTTATCACTAAACATCTTCAAGTTAGTATTTTGGGTTTTGTGGATTATAGGAGTTTTTTATTTATTGTATATCTTTGGTAAAGAGTATAGAAATAATTACAATCTTTTTAGTTTTAAGCAGGTATTCACTTTATTGTATAAAATATCTTTAAGAGGTCTATTAATTTTATTTGTAATTGAAATAATTTTATGGAAAGGTCTGTTTGAAGAAAGATATATTAGTTTACAGACATCTCTAATGCAGCCATCCCTCAATGGTATAGAATCAATAAAATCTGAACTAAAGAAAGATAGTGCTGATAAAATAATAGGTATAGAGGAGTACCAAGAAAAATTAGAAAAATTGGAAAAATATAAAACAGATATCAATGATCAATGGAAAGATGGTGTGAAAATTACCTATTTTATTAAAATTCTAATTGGGAGGTTATTTCTTTTCGTATTTATTAATCTAATTCTAGCATTCTTTTTAAGAAAAAAAATAGTTATTTAATCTATGGATATTAGTATTATTATTCCTTTATATAACGAGGCGGATTCATTATCAGAATTATGTTCATGGATTAATGATGTAATGAAAAAAAATAATTATTCATATGAAATTTTATTAATTGATGATGGAAGTAAAGATAGTTCTTGGAAGAAAATTGAAAATCTATCAAAATCTAATTCACAAATAAAAGGCATAAAGTTTAGAAGAAATTATGGAAAATCTGCGGCTTTAAATGTTGGTTTTTCAAAAGCTAATGGATCCGTCGTAATTACTATGGATGCTGATTTACAAGATAGCCCTGAAGAAATTCCTGAATTATATAAAAAAATTAAAAATGAAAATTTTGATTTAGTTTCTGGCTGGAAAGAAAAGCGTTTTGATCCAATAACTAAAACTATACCAACTAAATTGTTTAATTGGGCTGTTAGAAAAACCTCTGGAATTAAATTAAATGATTTTAATTGTGGTTTGAAAGCTTACAAATCTTCAGTTGTCAAATCAATTGAGGTTCATGGAGAAATGCATAGGTACATACCTGTTTTGGCAAAGTGGGCTGGATTTTCAAAGATAACTGAACAGATCGTAAAACATCAGCCAAGAAAATATGGTAAAACTAAGTTTGGTGTTGAGCGTTTTATTAATGGTTTTTTAGATTTATTGACAGTTACATTTGTTACTAGATTTGCTAAAAAACCAATGCATTTTTTTGGTATACTAGGCTTAATAATGTTTTTTTTAGGCTTTATTTTATTTACTTTCATAAGTGGTAATAAGTTATATTGTATTATGAATGATGAACCAGCTACAAATATTGCAGAAATGTCTGGTTTTTACATTGCCCTAACAGCAATGATTATTGGAGTTCAATTATTTTTAGCTGGTTTTATAGCGGAAATGATTTCCAGAAACAATTATGATCGTAATAATTATCAAATAGAACAAGAAATTTAATTTATGACAACTAATTTAATTACTGGAGCATGTGGCTTCGTAGGAAAAAATATGGTCTGGCGACTATTAGAAACAACAAAAGATCAACTTATAATAATTGATAACTTAAGTGTTGGAAAACATCCTGACACGTGGATTAATCTTCAAAAAACACATCAATCTGATAATATTTGTATTTATTCTAAAGATGGTACTGATCGTGTTTTTTTTATTGAAGAAGACGCGCGAGAAACATTTCGGTCTTTGAGGTTGGACGGATCTTATTTCAAAAAGAAATTTAATTTAAATTATGATAGGCTAAATGATGTTTTTCATTTTGCTGCTATTGTAGGTGGACGTGCAAAAATAGATGGTGATCCAATGATGGTAGCTTTAGACTTAGCAATTGATGCTGAATTTTTTTATTGGATCTGTAATAATAAGCCAGAAAGAGTTTTGTATCCAAGCTCATCTGCAGCTTATCCAATCGACTTACAAACAGACGATGGAGCTATTGCTTTAAAAGAATCTGACATAGATTTTTCTAAAATGGGAGAGCCTGATATGACTTATGGATGGTCTAAACTAACTGGAGAATATTTAGCTAAAATAGCTGCTAAATTTTATGGGGTGCATATAACTTGTATAAGACCATTTTCTGGTTATGGTGAGGATCAAGATTTAACATATCCTATTCCAGCTATTGCCAAAAGAGCCGCATTAAAAGAAGATCCTTTTGAAGTTTGGGGAACAGGCTATCAAGGTAGAGATTTTGTGCATATTGAAGATGTAATTGATTGTATTCTTTTAGCTATGAATAAAATTAGTGATGGGACAGCAATAAATATAGGAATGGGAAGATTAACTACTTTTAGAGATATAATCAATGTTTTTTGCAAATTTGCTGGTTATAGCCCTAATATTAAGACATTACTTGATAAACCTGTAGGAGTACACTCAAGATATTGCGATATGCAATTTGTTAAAAATAAGCTAAATTGGGAAGCAAAAATATCTTTAGAAGAAGGATTAAAAAGAGTATACGATAGAGCAATAGCTAATTTAGATAAAGACTAATGCGAAAAGTTGTATGTCTAGGCCCAGGACCTATATTTAAAGGAGGTATTAGTAATTATAATGTGTCTCTTGCTAAAGCAATTAATGAAGAACCTGAAACAGAAGTTCATATAATTTCATGGACTGAACAATATCCAAGAATAATTCCAAGAAAGTATAAAGATGAAGTAAGTAAAAAAAAATTTTTAGATGATACATCTATCAATATTGAATATATTCTCAATTTTAATAAATTAAGTACTTGGAAAAAAACAATTAATAGAATCTTAGAAATAAATCCACAAATTGTAATTATACAATGGGCAATTGCAATTCAAGGAATCCCATTAAATTATGTTATAAAAAAATTAAAAAAACATGGCGATATTGAGATCATAGGTGATCTTCATTTTATTATACAAAAAGAGGGAAGTATTTTAGATAATTTTTTAACGAAGATAACTTTATCTTCCATTGGAACATATATCACTCATTCATTAAAGACATATGATGAGCTTAATTTATTATTTAATAAAAAACATAAACTAGCAAAAGAAAATGGTGAAAGAGAAATAAATACACAGCAAGTTCTTAATTTATTTCATCCTGTCTATAAGTTATTTAAAGTTGATCCTAGCTTTGATAAGCAAAAAATTAAGAATGAACTAGGTTTAAAAAAACATGTTTTTTTTATTTTTTGGATTTATAAGAAAATATAAAGGATTGCATAATGTTATTCCGGCTTTTCATATGCTCCAACAAAAACGAGATGATGTTAGTTTACTTATTGTGGTGAAGAGTTTTGGAACACTGTTGATCAAAGGAAGATATCAGTTAAGCTTAAGAAATTTATCTTTGGAATTGCAAAGAAATTTTTATTAAAAACAAAAAATGATGAGTCCAATTATAGACCACTTGATTTGGTTGATAAATTAGGGGTTAAAAATTGTCATGTTTTTTCAGATTTTATTCCTAATGAAGATGTTAATAAATATTTTCAAGTATCTGATGCAATTTTATTATTTTACTCTTATGCAACTCCATCAGGTGTTGAGTCATTGAGCTATAATTTTAGATTACCTGTTCTTGCTACAAATGTTGGGCATTTTCCAGAGACAGTAAATGATGGTGTTGATGGATTTTTAGCAGAGAAAGATTCTCTACAAAGTATGGTGGATACTATGATTAAATCAATTGAAAATCCAATTGATAAAAAAATGATTGATAAAAAAGCACATAAAATGAGCTGGAAAAATTATGCTAAAGCTATTTTATACAAGTATCCCTGCTCTAAAAACTAATTTTTCATAAAAATTTACTTGTCTTTTCTTTTTATATTTGCTGAAAAAATCATGCAACCAATTTGTTTTTTTATATTTTTCTTAATTCCTTTCTTAAGTTCTTCTCAGTTAATAAATTATGTTGATAGTTCTGGTATGAAACAAGGTACTTGGCAAAAAAAATACAATAATGGAAATGTTAGGTATGAAGGTTTTTTTAAGGATAATAAAGAGATTGGTTTGTTTAGATACTTTTATGAGGATGGTAGCTTAAAGTTAGAAAAAAAATTTTTCCACAACAGTACTGCAGCAGCTGCACATTTTTATTATAAAAATGGCAATATTAAATCTTCTGGTTTATATGTTAAGGGCTTAAAAGATAGTACATGGAATTATTATGATTATGATAGTGTTTTGGTTATGACTGAGCAATATGTAAATGGTAAATTAAATGGAGTTACAAAAACTTTTTATAATGAGGGGTCTATCTATGAAATTAAAAATTGGTCCGATAATACTTTAAATGGAATTTGGAAACAATTTTATTTAAACGGAAACTTAAAGATGAAAGCTCAATATAACAATAATAATAGGGATGGGGAGGAGTTTTATTATTATCCAAATGGTAATATTTTATCATCTGGGTTTTACAATAATAATTTAAAGATTGGTGTTTGGCAGTACTATTTTGAAGATGGTTCAATTGATACAACAATAAATTTCAATGAGTAAAGGAAGAGTTTTAATGGCTATGAGTGGAGGTATTGATAGTACAATGGCATCTTTAATACTGCATGAATCAGGATATGAAGTAATTGGTTTAACAATGAAAACTTGGGATTATGCTAGCTCAGGTGGTAACAAAAAAGAAACAGGTTGTTGCAGCCTTGATGCAATAAATGACGCAAGAAAATTAGCTGTTGACTGTGGTTTTCCTCACACTATACTTGATATTAGAGACGAATTTGGAGACTATATAGTTGATAATTTTATTAATGAATATATTGCAGGTAGGACCCCTAATCCCTGTGTTCTTTGTAATACTCATATAAAATGGGAAGCATTATTAAAAAGAGCAGACATGCTAGACTGTAAATTTATAGCCACTGGTCATTATGCTCAAGTAAGATATGAAAATTCAAGGTACATAGTTTCTAAAGGTCTTGACAGTAACAAAGATCAGTCTTATGTTTTATGGGGAGTCAAACAAGAATGTTTAGCTAGAACTATTTTTCCAATGGGAGGTTATCACAAAGAAGATATCAAAAAGATGGCAATTAGCAGAGGTTACAAAGAACTAGCAACAAAAAGCGAAAGCTATGAAATTTGTTTCATTCCTGATAATGATTATAGGTCTTTTTTAAAAAGAAGAGTTAGTGATTTAGAATCTAAAGTTGCGGGTGGAAATTTTATTTCTACCAAGGGTGAAGTTCTTGGAAAACATGAAGGTTATCCTTTTTATACTATTGGACAAAGAAAAATTGGTATCTCTCTTGGTTCAAAACCAACTTATGTTGTAGGAATTAATCCCAAGGACAATACAGTAGTAGTTGGCTCAAAAGAGGACTTAAAAATGCAAACTATGTATGTGCGAAGTATTAATTATGTAAAATATCCTAAAATAGAAGACGGTACAAATCTTTTAGTAAAAATAAGGTATAAGCATCCAGGAGAAATAGCTACTATTTTTAATGTTAAAAATAATTTAAAAGTTATTTTTCATAACAAAGTATCTGGTATCGCACCAGGACAGTCTGCTGCTTTTTATGAAGAGAATGATTTAGTAGCTGGAGGATTTATTATGAAAAATTAATTTGTGGCGTTTAAACTAAAATATAAAGATACTTTTCAGTTTTCTAACTTAATTTTAGATTACTTAAACGAGGATAAAAAAGTGAAGCCTTTTATTAATTATTTTCCCAGAAAAGAAAATTTCACAAAGCAAATAAAGTTAAAAGAAAAGCAAAAAATAAATAGAAATGTTTTAGTTGAAAGTTTAAAGAAACAAAATCAAAGTCTCAAACTTTCAAAGAAAACACATAACAATATTGACTTAATTTTAAAAAAAAATACATTTACAGTTACTACAGGTCATCAATTATGTTTATGTACTGGTCCATTGTATTTTATATATAAAATTATTTCTACTATTAATTTATGTGAAAAGTTAACTGAACAAAATAAAGAATACCATTTTGTTCCAGTTTTTTGGATGGCCTCTGAAGATCATGACCTTGAGGAAATAAATCATATCAATTTATTTAGTAAAAAGGTACAGTGGGATACAGATCAAACTGGAGCAGTTGGACAAATGAATTTAAATAACATAGAGGATTTTTTATTAGAAATAAAGAACTACTTTAAAAATTCTTCCAATAAAAAGGTATTTTCGATTTTAGAAGAAAGCTATTTGAAAAACAATAATTTATCTGCAGCTACAAGGTTTTTAGTAAATGAGTTATTTGGAAAATATGGACTAGTGATTATTGATTCAAATTCTAAAGAACTTAAAGAGCAATTTGTTAAACAAATGAAAAAAGATATATGTTATAATGCTTATTATAAATATCTAAAGAAAACAACTGAGGATCTAGCTAAAAATTATAAAACACAAGCTAATGTTAGAAAAGTAAATTTTTTTGAAATATCTAAAAGAAATAGAAAATATATTACTGACAATTATGATGAAATTAAAATTGAAGATAATGTAGAAATTTATAGTCCAAATGTATTGATGCGTCCTTTATTTCAAGAGATTATTCTGCCAAATGTTTCATACGTAGGGGGAGGTGCTGAAATATCATATTGGTTGCAGTTAAAGTCAGTTTTTGATATTGAGAAAATACCTTTTCCAATTCTAGTTCTCAGAAACTCTCTTATGCTTATATCCTCGAAACAAAAAAAAGTTCTAAATGACAAAGGTTTTAAGTTGGAGGATATCTTTCTTTCTAAAGAAGAGTTACACAAAAAATATATTTTAAATCATTTTAATAAAGAAGTGTCTTTAGAAAAAAATGCGAAAAAGCTTAAAAAGATATA
>CACOJQ010000019.1 GCA_902627575.1 uncultured Bacteroidota bacterium | reverse complement strand
CAAAGGCGGAATCAAAGGAATTACTTATCCAATTTTGGCAGATATTGACAAAACAATCAGTATGAACTATGATGTGCTTTTTGGAGACTACGAAGTAGACGAAAACGATTCGCTAAGTGCTACTGGACCAATGATTGCATTCAGAGCTCTATTTATAATAGATAAAAATGGTATCGTTCAACATCAACTTGTTAACCATCTTCCTCTAGGAAGAAACGTTGATGAGGCAATTAGAATGGTAGACGCTTTACATCATCATGAAGAAAATGGAGAAGTTTGTCCTGCAAATTGGAAACAAGGTGATGAGGCTATGAACGAAAGTCATGAAAGTGTAGCAGATTACTTATCAAAAATCTAAATTTTAAAATATTACTTAACATAATTAATTAGCTCACTCTAATTAAAATTTACAAATTGGCAGTTTGAAATACTAGTCCTTTTTTATTAGTACGGTTGCATATGCTGAGACTCCCTCCTCTCTTCCAACAAAACTTAATTTTTCAGTTGTAGTTGCCTTTACTGAAATTAAATCTTTTTCTATTTTAAGACATTTAGAAATTGCTGTACTCATGTCTATTGTATAATTAGATACTTTTGGTTTTTCTAAACATATTGTTGAATCAATATTACATATAATGTATCCTTTTTTATAAACTAAATCCTTTACTTTAGTTAATAGAAGTTTACTGTCGATACCCTTGTATTTGTTATCATTATCAGGAAAATGTTTACCAATGTCGCCCATATTAGCAGCTCCTAATAAAGCATCGCAAATGGCATGAATTAAAACATCTGCATCAGAATGGCCAGAAGCTCCCTTAGAATGAGGAACTAATATGCCTCCAAGCCAAAATTGATGCCCAATCTCAAGTTTATGTACATCAAAACCAAAGCCAATTCTTAATTCCATTAATTAACTGATGCTTTAGGATCCCCAAAATTCCATGTCATAGAAAAACGCATTGTATTTGCAAGAGGATTAGTTCCATTTATGGCTCTACTTGCATTAACTAAATAAGAAAAATCTAAAATAAAAACACTATACTTAAGTCCTGAACCAAAGGTAAAAAACTTTCTACCTCCCTTAGTATTATGTTCGAAAAAATACCCCGCTCTTATTGCAAATTGATCATTATACCAATACTCACTTCCAACTGAGTAATTTATTTCCCTCATTTCTTCTTTAAATCCGCCGGGAGCATCTCCAAATGATTGAAATATACCTGAAACAACAGCAACATCCGGGTCTTGACCTTCAATAATATCTCCATCTGAATTATATCTAGGAGGTGTTGGAACCAATAATTTATTAATATCAAGTGCTAACGATAATTTATTGTAATCATCAAGGTCTGACGATATAGAAGAACCAAATCTTAAATTAATTGGTATGAAATCTCTTGTTGAAGTTTCTGAATAAGCAATTTTACTACCTATATTGGAAATATTTAAGCCTAAAGAAAAATCCATATCTTTTTTTGCAATTGAAATTGGTTTAGTGTAAAAACCTGATACATCTGCAGCAATTGCTTGTCCTGCTTTAGTTGCAATTGAGCCCGCATATTGACCTCCAGTTAAATTGGAATATATATATCTACCTGAAATTGCTAAAGAGAAAAGATCAGATAATTTTCTTGAGTAAGCAGAACCAATAGCAAATTCATTTGGTTTATATTGACCAACAACATCTCCTTCTGTGTTAGTAAATGTAATATCCCCCAATGAAAAATATCTTAGTTCAACTCCAATAGCTTCATTTTTATTTAATTTTTTAAAACCACCAATGTATGATAAGTTAATATCTGGCACTAACGCTCGAAGCCATGGAACATAAGAAACAGACATACCTAAGTCTCCTTCTGCAAAAATTAATTTTGATGGATTCCAATGTAGAGAATATGAATCGGCTGATGTTGCAACACCAACATCTCCCATTGCCCCAGACCTAGAGTCAGGACCAATCAATAAAAAGGGAACAGCCGTTGTTATTGTATTTAAATCATTTTGACCTATACCATTTTCAATATTTTGAGCTTTTAAATTAAAAAAAATTAAGCATGTAAATAATAATACGATATTTCTTTTCATAATTAAATAATTTCTTATTTTGCAAATATAATTGTTTTAATTAGGCTGTTAACGTAATTTAATGAGGTAAAAGTATTACTCTTGTTGATTTATTTACAAATTTACTCTTGTTTTCTTCAGAAATTGTTAGATTGGCAATATATATTCCAGCATTAACTCTTGCACCATAATTATTTGTTCCATCCCAAACAATTGGTCCTATTCTGTAACCTTCATTTATAAATGATGATAAATCAAAACTTTTAATTAAAACTCCTGTTATTGAATAAATATTTAAAATATAGTCCAGTTGGCGATCAGATTGATTATGCTGAAAATAAAATTCAGTTGAAAAAGAAAATGGATTTGGATAATTAATAAAATCGGTTACAACTAAATTATCATCCGAAACAACGGTAAAGGTAATTTCTTCCTCTGTAGAATTATTAAACACATCCCAAACTTTTACTTTAATTCGATGTTCGCCTGATTCTAAGTTATAAAAAGGAAAAACTATAATGCCATTTTGATAATCGTCCTTATTTGCTTGGTAAAAATCGTTTAAAATATAAGGGTTTGATGTCTCTTCATCAAGAATTGCAGTTATATCATGTCCTATTCCATTACCAACAGTATTAATTCCACTGAAATCAAAAATACGTACAAATAGTTTTGGGTTAGAATTAGTGATACCACCATCAACAAAAAGAGTATCATTCATATATAACGATATTTCGGGACCATCGTAATCATAATTTATATTATTTGCCATTCCGCCAATAATAAAATTAGTTTCAACTCCATTTGCGTCCATAGGGTTTTGTCCATTTTCATTAAATGCATAATATGAAATTTTTCCATCTCCATAATTATAATCAATATCTTTAGGAACAATAAATGAAAATGAAAATTTACCATCTATAACACTTGCTGCCCCTTTGTATATAATATTATTTTGATCTCGATAAGGCATTGGAGAACTACTTTCTTGTCCTAGAGTGGTTTTAATAATTTCTTTATCAAAGACTGTAGGAAATATTATCCCGTTAAAATCCGACAAAAGTACACCATCAGATTGAATTTGGCCTTCAACTGTTACTTGACTTAATGCTTTTAGGGTATCATTTACCTTGGTTGTAATAACATCAAATCTTGGATAGCTTAGTTGTAAAGCAGGATTACCCAAAAGAGTAAAATTTCTATTATTCGTAGAAGTACCACTCAATCTTTTAGTTTCTTTAAAAATATCTCCTAGTCGTAAACTAACCAAATCATTATTTTTGTCAAAAATTGTCTTAATAAATTTTGTGTTTAGATTATAATTTGGCGCAGAATAAACTAAACGTGTAGTGCTTAGTAATGCAATTGCCCCTCCTGTTGTATTAAGTAAGACTTGTTCTCCCGCAGACTGTTCCTCTGGGTTATCAAAACATGAAAACTTACAAGTTGCTGTCATAAAAAGAGGTAATTTATTACTATTACTCCAACTTTGAATTTGATCTATTTCCAAAATTCGTTCTTGAGTCCAACCAAGAGGCCCTCCATGACCGGTATAATTTACAAGCAACACTCCTTTGTCAATTTTGGAATTTATAGCATTTTGAGCTTGCTCTGATCTGGGACCGCCAGGAGTTGACTCTTGTAAATAATTATCAAGATAAATTTTTTGTATATTTACTTCACTGTGATTATCAGCAACATAGTTAGCTAAGCTATCAGCCTGCCACATGTGAGTATTACCATCGTTTGCATCACCATCATCTGCTATAAAAACAACGTCATTTCTCCAGCTACCAAAAGAATTTACGTCATAATACTGTTCAACCTTGTCTACCAAAATACTTGCTTCTTGTTTTGTTGAAACTGGAAATCTACCTACACCTATATCAACCAAATCATTTGAGAAAAGCCCCTCGTTGTCGTCAAGTAATGCAAAATAGTCATCTGTTACATAAGATTTAGTTGGATCAGTTGAATTTAGAGATTGATATGTTGGAATATAATTTGTGTTATTTAAAATTCTATCCTTTGGGTCAAAGGATCCATCTCCAAAAAGTAATAAATATTTGAGCTTTGAATCTACCTTATCGTATTGGTTTTTTATAAAATCTCTTATTGCTGTCACATCTTGCATACCAGATGAAAATTCATTATAAATTTGTTTTGGAGTAACAACTACCGAGAGCATATTATCTTTAACATAATGAAAATCTGCCAACCTTTGGGCGGATTCTAAAAACTTTGGATGCGAAACAATAACAAATTCGATATCTGAAGACAGATTACGAATATTTTGATTGACAACTATGTCTTTGAAAACAGGGGTCAGAAAGAATGATTTGTCAAATGCAATGTACTCTTGTAAAGTATTTAAAGAGTCAATAAAAATTAATGTGTCATTGTCCACTTTAGTTACTAACTTCTTTGCTTGAGTTGGATTGGTTATGTTCCATACTTCCATACCCACTCCATTCTCAATTTTGTAAGCTCCAACACCTTGACCAACAGATTCAGTATTTCTAAAATTAAATTGCGAAGCATATGCTTTAAGCTTTCTTCTAGCATTTATTTCAATGTAATCTAGCCAGGCTAGTGCCCCGTTATCTGAGGATAAATATTGAAGATCCAAATCTAAATTTGAAGAGTTTGAATAAATTTGAATAGAACTACCAATTTCTTTAGCATATTCTTGGGCATATTGTGTAGAAACAATTGGCATAGTTATATTATTAGCTAAAAAATTATTAATATTTAACAAAAAATTTGAAGGTTGAAATGACCTTGATACTAGCGCCAACTTTACGTTAATTAAGTTATTCTGAATTATATCGGGAATATTAAAACTGAAATTTTTTGTTGTGTTAGAAGAAAAAACTTCTCCAAACCACTTCCTTCCCGAATTTATTAAATTTACTTTTTCATCTTCATGATTTATATAAAAATTGTATGAATTTATGTCTATATTGGCATTTAAAATTTCAGAAGCAAGTGGTACTATTTGTGGATCTGAATAATTATTTATGTTAATAAAATAACTAACTTCGTCAGCATACAAATGAACAGAATGTTCAAATAAGTTTGTGTTAGAATTAAATTTCCAGATATTTGACGCCATGCCATAAAATAAAATATAATCATCAATATCAAAAATGGTGTTATTATTAAGATCTATTATTTCAATATTATTTTCATTTAAATCATTATATCTAAAATCTGAATTTAAATTTGGAAGCATTCCACCTCCATTTCCGTATAGCTTAATTGAATTTATATTTAAATTGGACATATTAATTCCAATTTCTGACAAAAAGGAATAATCGATCTTATAAATTCCATTTTCATTAGTTGTAATTTCATACCAATCACCACTAGAAAGCAGAGAGGTATTTTGGCTTTTAACACAAAATGAAATACATAAGAAAAATATTGATAAATAAAATCTAATCTTCATATTCGCAAATTTAAATAACGTTTTAATAACGAACAAAAAATTAAACTAGTATATAATTTCTTTTTGGTAAAAAGTAGATTTTAAATAATTTATGTATTTTTGTGAAACTCTTGAAAGGAGAAAAGATATAATATGTACAAGTATATTTCAAAAGTTTTTGTTTGCTTTTTGGTGGTATTATGCTTTTTTTTAGTTTTAAATACTAAAAAAGCTCATGCACAGGATCCTGCTTTTAGTCAGTTTTATGCAAATCCATTATATTTAAATCCTGCCTTTGCGGGAACTAATGACTGTCCTAGAGTAAATCTTAACTATCGAGACCAATGGCCTGGAATTGGAAGAACATATGTTACAACTTCCGCATCTTGGGATCAAAACATTAATGCAATTGGAGGAGGTTTAGGTGTTCTTGTAATGCATGATCGCGCAGGAGCTGGAGCGCTAAATACCTCTCAATTTTCTCTCTTATACTCATACAATCTTCAAGTAAATTATGAATGGGCTGTTAAAGCTGGATTTGAAGCCTCATTTAGACAAATAAATGTTGATTGGACAAAACTTACATTTGGCGATCAAATCGATCCACAGTACGGTTTTATATATCCAACTAGTGAAGACATTGCCAATTATACTCAATCTGTAAATTACCCAGACTTTTCAGCTGGCTTAATCGGGTATTCAAAAAACTTATATTTTGGTTTTGCTGCACACCACTTAACTCAACCAAACCAGGGATTTATTAGTGAAAGTCAATTACCCACAAAGTTAACTGTTCATGCAGGAGGAAGCTTTCCAGTAAATAAATATAGAAGAGATGTAACAACAATATCACCAAATTTTTTATATCAAAAACAACAAGATTTCCAACAGTTTAATTATGGAATATACGTTAATAGAGGACCAGTTGTTGGGGGTCTATGGGCAAGAAACAGTCTGAAAAACTTTGATTCTTTTATACTAATGGTAGGACTAATACAAGATGCATTTAAATTCGGTTATAGTTATGACATAACCGCAAGTAATTTAAAAAATAGTAATACTCTAGGAGCTCACGAGTTAACTTTTACTTTGTTTCTGCCATGCAAAACAAGAACAAAATCATTTAGCACAATAAGTTGTCCTCAATTCTAGTTAATTATAATGAATAACATTTTAAACTACGTAAAATGAAAACAAATAAATTAATATTAATAATAACATCGCTTGTTTTAGTAACATCATGTTCCAACAAATCTTTTGATAAATCTTCTTCAACAGGCTGGGAATATAACAACACCTATAATGGAGGGTTTGAAACAAATCAAAGCTTTGTAGAACAAAAAACTGGTCCAGGATTAGTATTCATTGAAGGAGGATCATTCGTTATGGGACGAGTTGAACAAGATGTAATGCATGAATGGGATAATATACCAAGAAAGCAAAGTGTAGCTTCTTTTTATATAGACGAAACAGAAGTTACAAATCTTGACTACTTAGAATATTTATTTTGGCTTAAAAGAGTTTATGGAGAATCTTATCCTGAAGTTTACAAAAATGCTCTTCCTGACACTTTAGTTTGGAGAGATAAACTTGGATACAACGAGCCTTACGTAAAAAACTATTTAAGGCATCCTGCATATAAAAATTACCCAGTTGTTGGAGTAAGCTGGCAGCAAGCCACAGATTATTGTGCTTGGAGAACTGATCGAGTAAATGAGCGTATTTTGATAGAAGCATGCATAATTAAAGAGGATATGGATCAATTCGATGATGGTGTATTTACAACTGAGGCATACCTAAGAGGATACTATGAAGGTACGGTAATTAAAGGTAAGAAAAATTTGACAAACAAAAATTATGGTAGTGGTGAAGACACAAGAATTGTAAAATTAGAAGATGGATTACTTTTACCAAGCTACAGATTGCCAACAGAAGCAGAATGGGAATTTGCTGCACTTGGCTATGTTGGTGGTACCACTGATGAAAATCTAAGTAACAGAAAAATTTACCCATGGAGTGGTTCATCTTTACGAAACAGTAGTAAAAATAACCAGGGTAAAATTATGGCTAACTTTAAAAGAGGAAGAGGAGACAACATGGGTATTGCAGGTAATCTTAACGATCAAGCAGACATAACTGCAGCAGTTAGATCTTATTTGCCTAATGATTATGGAGTATATGACATGGCTGGTAATGTTTCAGAATGGGTAATGGATGTATACAGACCTGTAATTGAACAAACATCAACAGCAGATCATCGAAGCTTTAGAGGTAATGTATACAAAACATACCAAAATTCTGAAAGTGATGGATTGACATATATGGATGGTGTGGTTGATTTTGATGAGTTTGGAAATCCGATTATGATTGATGTTGATGAAAAACAAAATACTTATAGAAGAAATTATAAAAAAGCTGATAATATTAATTACTTAGATGGTGATATTGAATCTCAAATAGATATTAATTGGAATACTGAATTAGAAGAAATGTCAGACAAAGATAAAGATAACATCAGTATTGATAAATGGAATCAAGATGCTTCAAAGTATGCAAATGAAGTTAATGGAAATAGTAATGAAATGTATGCATATGGTGAATCTTCTCTAGTAACTGATAGGACAAGAGTATACAAAGGAGGCTCATGGAAAGATCGTGCATATTGGTTAAGTCCTGGAACAAGAAGATTTCTTGATCAAGATCAATCAACTGATGCTATTGGATTTAGATGCGCAATGGATAGAATAGGAAGTCCTGTAAGTAATTTGAAAGAAAATCAAAGAAAAGAAGTAGACTATAATAAAAAATAAGTCCCAAAAAAATATTTATATCAAAACCCCAAAAAATTGGGGTTTTTTTATAACGCTATGGATATAATTAAAATTTATAATTTATTTTTAGAAAATCATACAATTTTTATTGATTCAAGAAAAATTAAAGGTAAAGGAATTTTTTTTGCAATTAAAGGCGAAAATTTTAACGGAAATGATTTTGTAGATAGTGCCTTAAAAGCTGGAGCAACGTATTGCATAGTTGACGAAAAAAAAAGAGCAAATAAAAAAAATATCATATATGTTAAAGATACTCTTAAAACACTACAAAATTTAGCAATTCATCATAGAAAGCAACTATCTATACCAATAATTGGAATAACTGGATCAAATGGGAAAACTACTTCAAAAGAACTAATATCTCAAATTTTAAAAACTGAAATTAATTGCTATTCAACAAAAGGAAATCTTAATAATCATATCGGTGTTCCTTTGAGTATTCTTGAGATTAATTCTAAACATAAAATTGCAGTTATTGAAATGGGTGCAAATCATTTAAAAGAAATAAATTTTTTATGTAATATATCAAAACCAACTCATGGTATTATTACAAACATTGGTTCAGCACATTTACAAGGCTTTAAAAACATAGATGGTGTCATAAAAACAAAAAACGAATTGTATGAATACATCAAAAGATCTAAAGGGTTATTATTTGTAAATAATGAAGATGAATTATTAAAAAAACTTAGTAGTAACATTAAAAGAATAACTTATGGTTTACATGGAATATATAAAGGAAAGCCACAAGAAAATGATGAGTGTATAGAGATTAAATATAAAAACCAAAAGATTTTTAGTCAACTTATTGGAGATTTTCAATTTTACAATATCATGTTAGCAATATGTGTTGGTGAACACTTTATGATTAACTTAAATAATATCAAAAAAGCGATTAAAAATTATCTTCCGAAAAATAATCGGTCTGAAATTTTCAAAACAAAAAATAATACAATAATTCTAGATGCATATAATGCTAATCCATCTAGCATGAAAGCGATGATTATATCATTCAGCAAAACAAAATACATGAATAAGTTATGTATATTAGGTGATATGCTCGAACTAGGAAATTATTCACATGAAGAACATCGAAATATTATAAAGATTGTAAATCATCTTAAGTTGAAAGTTATTTTTATAGGAAAACAATTCTTAAGTGTAAATAAAGGTGCTTTTGAAAATAGAGTTTTTTTTGAAGATTATCTAAAAAATAATCAAATAAAAAATCATACAATTCTAATAAAAGGATCAAGAAGTTTGAATTTAGAAAAATTAACCAAATATCTATAAGGATTTGATTTTTTATATATTTGTGCTTAATTAACAAAAAAATTATGAAAAAACTATCAATAACTTTATTTTCGATATTATTTACTATCAATACCTTTGCTCAAAAAAATGAACATAGTGAAAGAAAAAATTCGTTAACTATCGGCTCTGGACTACCTATTGTTCAAAAAACAATGCTACAATTTGAGCAGGAACTTTCAACAAATTGGTCAATTGGAGAAAATATTTCATATCATTATGGCTTACTTGGATCTACTCAAGTTTGGAGTGGACCAAAATTAGAGTTATTGGGAAGATATTACTTTGATGACCAATCTATTAAGTATGGAAAAAATTGGTTTGCACAAGTAAAAGCCGGGGCCGCTTTATTTACTAATCCACTGGCTAGTGATGATAATTTTGATGCTAACGCATTTCTTCAAGAAGAGGTTTCGGGAATTACACAGGCTGTACTTGTAAATGGACAGAGAGTACCCATTTTTTCAAATGGAAATAATTGGATGACAATAGGTGGTGGTATTGCATTTGGCTACAAAAATATTACTTGCAATGGATGGATTTTTGAAGCATTTGTAGGTTATCATTATTGGTCTAGCCCTAATTATTTCACTGAAGAATTTAAAAGCTGGGTAGAAGATCCCCAAAATATTTATGATGACAATGTAAATATTGCAATTGATAATATTGAAGATGGCACAGACGCTTTATGGAAATTAACTTATGGATTCCCAGTTGACTTACAAATTAAAGTTGGAAAAATATTAAACTGGTAGAAATTTTATTTATCTGAAAAAATATCTTTTAAAAATTTACGAAATACGAAGTATATAATTGAAAGAAAAAATCCTAAAATAAAGCATATTAAAGCAGTTGTCTTTTTTGATTTTTGAGTTTTTAAAATTGGAGCTTTAGGAGTATCAATAATATTAATAATTGGAATCTGGTTTAATAGAGTTACTTTAGATATTTCCAAATTCTTAATAATTTCAGTATACATAGCTTGTAAAACTTCAACATTTCTCAACAACTGTATTTCTTTTAGTCTTCCAGAGGCTTTAATAATTCTTCTATTTACGTCTTTTACTAATGCATAATTTTGTTCTGCAATAGCTAACTCTCTTTCAACAGAATCAGCTCTATTTTGCAAAAAACTTAACGTGTTATTTGCTCTTGCTGTCCTATTTTGCACATACATCTTACTCATTTCTTTAATTAATGCATTAACAAACTTTATTGCAAAATCTTCATCTACACAATTGTATGATAATTTTATTATTGTCGCATCAACATCTAATAAGTCAATAACTAAATCTTCTTCTATAATTTGAGACCATACAACATTAGTAATACTATCATTTAGCCTTGATTTATTATTGTTAACAAATGAGAATTCATTTAATATTTTATTATCACTCCATTCATCTCTTAAATCATTAATGTTTATGTAATGTTCAATAAGTAAATCATCTTTTCCATTAACTTTAGCAGATTGAAATAATGCATTCTCAACAACAACTCTTGATTTTAATAATTGTAAAATATTATTATTACTGAATGTTGAACCTTCAACACTACCAAAATCAATACCAAATTGATTGGCAAAACCACTTAACGCAGAGGAGGATGGGATCCCATTATCAGCTTCCACAACAAAAGTTAACTCAGCATTATATGTGTCTTCTGAAAAAAACACATAAATTAATCCTATCGCTGAACAAAACAATGAAAATAAAAGAATTATATATTTTTTTCTGTATATATAAAATTTATATTCTACAAATTTTAATAAAATATCTTTGATTTTTATATCATTATCCATCTTAGAAACTTCCGTTTAATCTTTCTATTAATAAAGCTAATGAAATTACAGCAGTAATTTTTGTTATTACACTTTCAATATGTTTATTGTAGTCTATATCTTCCTTCTTTGATCTTTTTATATTTTTTTCATTAATAACATGAATTGTTGAACCTGGCTTTACTTTTGGAGAAATAGAAAATAATCCAAAATTTATACTTTTTTTAGTAACACCATTTGCATGAACAACAACTGTTCTTGACTTCTTATTGTTTTCAGAGTATCCTCCAGCAAAATTATTAACATAATAATGGGCACGTAATCCCAAAAAGGGGACACTAATTGAATTTCCATCAATATTATTAAGATCTCCAGTAATTTGCACAAGGTCAAGTTTTTTAGGAACTATAATACTATCACCTTCTAATAAAGAAATATTATGCTTTGAATTAGTATTTGATATAGCCTTATTCATATCAAAATACACTACATCATAATGAATACTATCATAGTTTAATAAAGTGTTTTTTTCTCGCTCTATTTGAAGCAATTCTTTTGTATAGATATTAGATAATTCTGCGTCAAGTAGAATCGAATCTAATAATGCCTCAGGGATATTTAAATTATTATCAGTTTCGTAGACTTTAACAAACTTTCTATACATTTTAACTCCATCAATATATGCAGAATTCTTAAAACCACCAGCTCTATCTATTATTGATGATATTTTTTCATCTCTGGAAAGTAAAGAATATTTACCAGGATATTTAACTTCACCACTTAAAGTAATATTAATAGGTGGTATATAGTTGGGATTTTCTCTAATATAAACTTGATCCTGCGGTTTTAAAATAAAATTTTGTGCATTAAAATCAATCATCAGATCATTTCCTATCTTAATTTTTTCAATAATAGCTCTTTGATGTTCTATCTTGTTGGATGAATTATAATCCATGATTCTACTTACCTCTACTCTACTACCTTCTGCTATTTGAGTAAAACCCCCTGCTTGAATAAGAAGATCTTGTAACGTCATTCCAGTACCATAATCATACTTTCCTGGATTTTTAACAGCTCCTAAAACTGAAACAGAATAATTTTCATCAAAATCTTCTACCGACAACACTCTAACTATATCGTATTCGTTTATTAAAATATTATCCTTATGGTTTCTATCTTGTAATATTTTTTCCAGATTTATAGCAATATGTGTTTTTGATCTATCATCATTCAATCTGATAATATAAACTTTTTCTAAAAATGTTTTTTCATCAATACATTTTGCTCTATTCAATAAATCTAAAAGTCTTTCTCCCTTAATGTATTCATAATCTCCCGAAACACCAATACTTCCCTTAACTGAAACTAGATTTGATAATTTATTTGTTATCGTATTTACTATAATTTCATCTCCATTTTGTAGTTTAGTATCATTTATATGATCCTTATATACGTCATAAATTTTTGAAGAATTATATTCTATTCTTTTTAAAGTAATAACATCAGTAAAAGCATTTGTTGTATATCCGCCAGAATACTTAATAATATCAGCTACTGTTTCACCTTCTTTTATTTCATATGTGTATGGCCTATTTACGCCTCCCTTAATTTCTACAATGTTTTTTGCTGGTGGAACAATTAAATAATCCCCATCTTCCATGTAAATATCAGTAGCTCTTGTAGGATTAAATAAAAACTGATAAACGTCCAAAGAATCAACTACTTTACCATCTCTTTTTAAAAAAATAGTTCTTACTGAACCTAATTGATTTGGTCCATGAGAAGCAATAAGTGCGTTAAATGCAGTGTTTATAGCTGGAATTGTGTATGAACCTGGATTAAACACTTCTCCTACTATGTTAACCGTTATAACTCTAGAATAAGCTAATGTAACATCTATTTCAGAATTTCGCATATCAAGAAACAAAGAGAATTTATTTTTAAGTAATGAGCGCATATTCTTAAATGTCAATCCTTTCACATAAATTCTTCCATATGAGTCAGGATTTATATATCCTTTTTCATCAACTAAAAGCGTCTGATTATACTCTGAGAAACCCCAAATAGAAATTGAAATTACATCTCCACTACTAACTTTATAGTTTTCTGGCGCTTTCGCATCTAATGCTTTTTGAAAAAATGACAAATTTTTATTTCTAAATATATCTTGTCCATATATCTTAGCAAGAGGAAAATTAATTGAATCAATTATTAAAGTATCTCCAAAACTTTCAATAAATTTAGAAACTGCTCTACTTTTAGTTGAATCAACTAAATTTACTGAATATTTTCCACGGCTATACTTAAAATCTAATGCCTCTTGAATTTCTTTATCAGAAAAACCCATATTTTTAAGCACTTGTTCAGAAGGAATATCTGAAGGTTTAAGTTCATTTAAATTTTTATCTGAAGGCAATAATTTTAAATATGCTGGATTAATATCATTAATTTTATTATTTACCTGAGAATATAGAAAACCTGATAATAAAACTAATATTTGAAGTAGTAAAATTTTTTTCATTATATTAATTATTTTAGAACAGAACGCGAAATAACGATTCTCTGAATTTCTGATGTTCCTTCATAAATTTGTGTAATTTTTGCATCTCTCATTAATCGCTCTACATGATACTCTTTGACAAAACCATATCCTCCATGCACTTGCACAGCTTCAACAGTTGTCTTCATTGCGACTTCAGATGAAAATACTTTAGCAATGGCGCTAGCTTTATCATAATTTTTATTATTATCTTTCAACCATGCAGCTTTTAAACACAACAGTCTAGCTGCTTCAATCTCAGTTGCCATATCTGATAACTTAAATGCTATTGCTTGATGTTTTGAAATCTCTTTGCCAAAAGCTTTTCTTTGTTTTGAGTATTCTAAAGATAGTTCGTATGCTCCTGATGCAATGCCTAGTGCTTGTGCTGCGATTCCAATTCTACCACCAGCCAAAGTTTTCATAGCAAAAGTAAAGCCAAAACCATCATCTCCAATACGATTTTCTTTTGGTACCTTTACATCTGTAAACATTAACGAATGAGTATCTGACCCTCTAATTCCTAGCTTATTTTCTTTGAGGCCCACAACAAATCCATCCATTTCTTTTTCTACAATAAATGCATTAATTCCTTTATAACCCTTCTCAACATCTGTTTGAGCAATAACTAAAAAAACACTTGCACTGCTTCCATTAGTAATCCAATTTTTAGTTCCATTTAGAAGATAATGGTCTCCCATATCTATTGCAGTTGTTTTTTGTGATGTAGCATCAGAACCCGCTTCAGGCTCAGATAAACAAAATGCTCCTATTACTTCTCCAGTTGCCAATGGCTTTAAATACTTCTCTTTTTGCTGATCTGTCCCAAATGTCTCAATACCCCAACAAACAAGTGAGTTATTCACAGACATAATAACCGAGCAAGATGCATCAATTTTGGATATTTCTTCCATTGCCAAAACATAAGATATTGTGTCCATACCTGACCCTCCATACTTAGGATCAACCATCATACCCATAAATCCTAATTCTCCTAATTTTTTTATTTGTTCCTTCGGAAAAGTCTGTTTTTCATCTCTTTCAATAACTCCTGGCAGTAACTCATTTTTCGCAAAATCTCTTGCAGCATTTTTAATCATTTCGTGCTCTTCAGTAAACTTAAAATCCATTTTTTGATATTTTTTGAAAGAAACAAAAATACACTTTTTAAACTATCTTTGGAAAATAATGAAAATGAAAAACACATACAGAATACTTGGTGTTATGTCTGGAACCTCAATGGATGGATTAGACCTAGCAATATGCTCATTTAACAAAACAAAAGAATGGAATTTTAAAATTGAAAAATGTAAAACTGTAAAATATACTAAAAAATGGAAATACATATTATCTAATTTACATAATTCATCCAAACAAAATATATTAAAACATGATATAATTTATGCTAAACTAATTGCAGAAGAAATTAAAAAATTTTTAAAAAATGAAAATGTAGATTTTATAGCTTCGCATGGACATACTATCTTTCATCAGCCTGAAAATAAATATACTTTACAAATTGGTAATGGAAATACAATTGCAAATATTACAAGAATAAAAACTATAACCAATTTTAGAAATTTAGATATTTCATTAGGAGGACAAGGAGCTCCTTTAGTTCCTATTGGAGACCTGAAACTATTTAAAAAATTCAAATATTGTCTAAATATTGGTGGAATAGCAAATATATCCATTAAAGAAAAAAACAAAATAAAAGCATTTGACATCTGTCCAGCAAATATTATTTTAAATAAAATTAGTAGAAAATTAAATATAGATTACGATAATAATGGGAAAATTGCAAAGGAAGGAAAAATAATAAGCAAGCTATTTTCTGAGCTTAACCATTTATCTTTTTACAATAATAAATATCCAAAATCTTTATCAAGAGAATGGGTTGAAAAATATATAGACCCTTTAATATTGGAAAGATACAATCACAAAGATGTTTTGCATACACTATGTGAACATATAGGGCTACAAATTGGTAAATACCTTAAAGAAGATAAAACATTAGTTACGGGAGGAGGAGCATTTAACAAATTTTTAATAGAAAGAATAGAAAATTATTCTAATTCTCAAATGTTTATACCTGATAAAAAAATCATTAATTTTAAAGAGGCCTTGATTTTTGCATTTTTAGGTTTATTAAAAATAAACAATCAAAATAATTGCTTAAAATCTGTTACAGGTGCAAAACAAAATAGCTGCGGTGGAGAAATTAACAACCCCTTGTAGTTAAATACTAAAAAAAAATTTTTATTCTAACAGCTTATTAATAAATTTGCAAAAGTAAATTTGTTTGTAAAGTAATATGCAGAAATTATTAAAACAGTTTGAAAAAAAGGAGCCAGAAATTGTTTTTGAATGGAAAGATTCAGAAACAGAAGCAGAGGGATGGATAGTGATTAACTCTTTAAGAGGAGGAGCAGCGGCAGGAGGCACTAGAATGAGAAAGGGAGTAACAAAAGAAGAGGTTTTAGCTTTAGCTAAAACTATGGAAGTAAAATTTACTGTTTCAGGTCCCCCAATTGGTGGAGGTAAATCAGGAATTAATTTCGATCCGCATGACCCCAGAAAAGAAGAAGTACTTAAAAGATGGTTTAAAGCTGTTAAACCTCTTCTCAAATCATACTATGGAACTGGAGGAGATATGAATGTTGATGAAGTTGATGATGTTATTCCAATATGCAGAGAAAATAAAATTTTATTTCCACTAGAAGGTGTTATTGTTGGTCACTACAAAAAAAATAAAGAAGCAACTTTAAAAGTAATTAATCAGTTATCTAAGGGAGTCCCTTTAATTGTAAAAAACAAAGATTTAACTCCAAGTTCAAAAAAAAACTATAGTGTTGGTGATTTAATCACAGGATATGGTGTTGCAGAAAGCATTAAACACTACTACAACATATACCATAAAAGCAATATAAAAAATAGAAGAATAATTATACAAGGCTGGGGAAATGTTGCTGCTACTGCAGCTTATTATTTATCTAAATACGGAGGGAAAATTGTTGGTATAATTGATTTAGCAGGCGGAATAATTAATAAAAACGGATTAAATTTTGATAAAATTAAATCACTATTTGAAAATAGAACATCAAATTCGCTAGAAAATGATAACCTTTTGTCATTTAGTGAAACAAACGATAAAATCTGGGAAGTAGGGGCTGAAATATTTGTGCCTGCTGCTGCCTCGCGTTTGTTGTCTCAAAATCAATTAGACATAATGATAGAAAAGGGTTTGCAAGTAATATCTTCTGGAGCAAACGTTCCTTTTGCAGATAAGGAGATATTTTTTGGACCGATTTCTAAAAGTGCCGATGAAAGAATTAGTGTAATTCCTGATTTTATTGCAAATTGTGGAATGGCTAGAGTTTTCGCATATCTAATGCAAGAAAATCAAACTATTAATGATTTAGAAATTTTTGAAGACACTTCAAAAACTATCTTCGAGGCATTACAACATACTTTTTCAAAAAACAAAAAACATAACAATATTTCTAAAACAGCATTTGAAATTGCATTAAATCAGCTACTAGTAAAATAAAATAAATATGAAAGATTTTTTACTCAAACAATGGTTAGGAAATTCAATAGGTGACTACTTGTGGTTTTTTGGGATAATATTATTAGGCTTTTTGTTTAAAAAATTAATTTCAAAATACCTAAGTTTTCTACTTTTCAAAATTATTAAAACAAAGCATGAAGGTTTAGGACTAGATAAATTTGATCAATTATTAATAAAACCAATTAGTTCCTTTCTAATGCTTTCAGTGATATTTATTGGTAGTAATAATTTAGAATATCCATCTAGCTGGAATTTAGTTAATCAAAATGAATTTGGTATAAAAATGCTGGTGAGCAGAGGATTTTCACTTTTATTTATTGGTTCGATTTTTTGGATCTTAATTAGATTTATTGACTACATTGGTTTAATTCTTAAAAGAAATGCTGAGTTGACAGAAAATAAAATGGATGACCAACTTATTCCTTTTATTATTGAAATAAGTAAAATCGCAGTTTATGTTATTGCAGCATTTATTGTTATGGGAAGTATTTTTAATGTAAATGTAGCAGCTCTTGCAACAGGATTAGGTATTGGAGGTATTGCATTAGCTATGGCCTCAAAAGAAAGTCTAGAAAATCTTTTAGGCTCTTTTACAATTTTTTTTGATAAACCATTTACAGTTGGTGATATTGTAACTGTTGGAAATATAACTGGAATTGTAGAAAAAGTTGGCTTTAGAAGTACCAGAGTTAGAACCTTTGATAAAAGCTTAGTTACTGTGCCAAATAAAAAAATGATTGATGCTGAGTTAGACAACCTGGGGCTCCGCCCGGTTAGAAGAGTTAAATTTAATATTGGACTAACTTATGAAACTTCAGCTGATCAAATAAAATTGATTGTAAATGACATTCAAGAAATTATTGATAAACATGAAAAAACAAATCAAGATGGTAAAGTAAGATTCCAAGATTTTGGCTCTAGTTCATTAGATATTATGGTTATTTACTTTGTAAATAGCCCTAGTTGGGAAGATTTAATTAACACAAAACAAGATATAAACTACCAGATTATGGAGGTTGTTAAAAAACATAAATCTGATTTTGCTTTTCCTTCAACAACCGTTTACTTACAAAAATAAAATTTATGGAACTTACAACAATAATTTTAATTGTATTCATTTTAGGATATGTTGCTATTGCATTAGAACATAATATCAAAATTGACAAAGCAGCATCTGCACTTTTTCTTGGCGGAATATGTTGGGCAATCTTTGCATTTACTGGAATATCAAATTTAGATTTGGAGTATGAAATTCAACATCATATCATACATATAGCAGAGATATTATTTTTCTTGTTTGGGGCGATGACAATTGTAGAAATAATTGATTCACATCAAGGATTTTCAATAATAACAGACAAAATCAAAACCACAAACAAATTAAAATTAATTTGGATTATAAGTGCTATTTCATTTTTCTTTTCAGCGGTTTTAGACAATTTAGCAACTGCAATAGTAATGAGTTCGCTCATAACAAAAATAATTAAAGATAAAAAAGATATATGGATGTTTGGTGGGATGGTTATTTTGGCCGCAAACGCAGGAGGTGCCTGGTCTCCAATAGGAGACGTGACTACTATTATGTTGTATGCTAAACAATACGTTAGTGAAAGTATTATTGTAGATATATTTATACCCTCCTTAGTATGTGCAATTGTGCCGTTAATTTATTTGTCATTTAAAATAAAAGGAAATATTGAAAGAGCTGCAGAAAATAATGTAGATGATAAAAAAAATAATTTTATTGCTAAATCTGAGAGAAATTTGATATTTATTTTAGGTGTACTGTCACTTTTATTCGTACCCATATTTAAAATTGTAACACATCTGCCTCCTTATTTAGGAATGCTATTATCATTAGGCTTTTTATGGATAGTAACTGAAATAATACATAGAAAAAAATCAATCGACATAAAATTAAAACTGTCTGTAGTATCAATTCTAAAAAAAGTAGACACACCTACAATATTCTTTTTTCTAGGCATATTATTAGCTGTATCATCATTACAATCAACAGGTCAATTAGATAGTTTAGCTAAATATTTAGATTCTTCATTTAATGGGCAAAGTAGAGATGGAATTTATTTAATAAATATTATAATTGGATTATTATCTTCTATAGTAGATAATGTGCCACTTGTTGCAGGTGCAATGCAAATGTACGAGGGTCTTCTTACAGATGCTGGTTTCTACCAACCAGATGGTATGTTTTGGCAATTTTTAGCATATTGTGCTGGGACAGGTGGTTCTGTTTTAATAATTGGCTCAGCTGCAGGTGTTGCGGTTATGGGAATACTAAAAATAGATTTTATTTGGTATTTAAAAAACATATCATTGCTTGCTATAATGGGTTATCTTTCGGGAGCTTTAGTTTATATATTAATGCAATAAACAAATCTAATTTCGTTATAATAACAATAAAACAAAATGAAAAAAGAAAATTTAAAACGTTGGGGAGAAGAATCACAAACCGTCAATGAAGGTTTTTTTGATATAATTAAAGAAATGGGCCTTGGTGGTAATATTGTAATAATTATTCTATTTGTTTTATCCATTGCTGCAATTTATATAATTATTGAACGCTATAACACAATAAGAAAAAATAGCATTGATGATAAAAAATTTTTAAAAGAAATCAAAGATGCAATAACCAATAATGACCTAGATAAAGCTAGAAATTTATGTGAAGAAAATAATACACCTATTGCCAGAATGATGTTTAAAGGGTTAGAAAGAATAAATCAACCTATCAAAGAAATAGAAAAAGCAATTGAAAATCAAGGGCAATTTGAAATTTATAAAATGGAAAATAAAATTTCCAATTTAGCAACTATTTCTGGAGCCGCCCCAATGATCGGATTCTTAGGTACTGTTATCGGTATGATTATTGCATTTCAAAAAATGGCTAGAGAAACTCAACCAAGTCCTGCTGATCTTGCCGGAGGTATTTACACTGCAATGATTACAACTGCGGCAGGTTTAATTGTAGGTATAATTGCATACATTGCTTATAATTTTTTAGTTGGTAAAGTTGAAAAAGCTATTTTCAAGCTTGAAGCTAAAACAAGCATTTTTATAGATTTACTATATAAAAAAAATAATGCTACTAAAGAGTAAAAACAAAATAAGTCCAAATTTTAATATGTCATCAATGACAGACGTTGTCTTTCTGTTATTAATTTTCTTTATGCTAACATCAACTCTTATTGTCCCTAACGCATTAGATTTAGTTCTTCCAAACAGTAAAGCTAGGACAATAAAAAATCAACCAACCTCAATAAGTATACAAGAAAAGGATAACCTTATTAATTTTTACATTAACGATAATTTAACAATAAAGAAAGATTTTGAAATCAAGCTAAAGAAAACTATGCAAGATAATAAGGAAAAAGGTATTATTTTATATACTGATAAAAGTATAGCTATTGAACATGTGGTATTTGTTCTTGATTTAGCAAACAAAAATAAATACAAAATTGTATTAGCAACAAACCCTAATTAATATAATGCTTGACCAAGAAAAAAAATACCAGAGACAGGCTTTGATTGGGACAGTTACATTTCATACTTTATTATTAATTTTACTTTCACTTCCTTTTATGAGCTTGACATACCAAGACCCTCCTCTTTCTAAAAACAAAGGAATAAGTATAGATTTTAGTTCTGATAATTCACAAAATATAAATCTATCAAATGATCAAGAATCTATCGCAAATGTAAAAGTTGAAGACATAAAAACTGAAGTTGAAGACGTACAAATCGAAGTTGAAGACGTACAAATCGAAGTTGAAGACGTACAAACTGAAGTTGAAGACGTACAAATCGAAGTTGAAAAAGAACAAATTGAAACACTGGACCCGTCGTTAGAAAGCATCTTAAAAAAAGGAGAAGAAAGTATGAACTCTCAAAATGAGAGTGGAAATAGAAATAATGGTGTAAATAACAAAAAAAATGATGGCGAAAGTAATACTGATGGCGAAAGTAATACTGATGGCGAAAGTAATACTGATGGTGGTGAAAGCGGTAGTAAAAATTCATTAATTGATATTACAAGAATACCTGATGACATTCCAACTCTAAGAGGTAATGGAAATGAAACTGGATCAGTTATTGTAAAAATAACCGTTAACCCAGAGGGATCAGTTATATTAGCTCAAATAGTTCCAAGTCATATATATAAAAATCAAAAATTCATTTCTTCTAATGATCCAATACTTAGAAAAAATGCATTGGAAGCAGCTAATGCAATTACATTTAAAGAAAAGACCTCAATTGATGATGATATTGGCTATGTAGTTTTCACATTTGAAGCTAATTAAAATATAATGAATTATCAAGAAACTGTAAACTACTTGTTTCAGCGCTTACCATTTTATCAAAGAGAAGGAAGTATCGCTTATAAAAAAAATATTGGAAATATAATAAGGGCAACAAAACATTTAAATAATCCACATAATAAATTTAAAAGTATTCATATTGCTGGAACTAATGGGAAAGGATCAACTGCCCACATGCTAAAATCTATTTTAATTCAATCGGGTTTAAAAGTTGGCTTATATACGTCTCCTCATTTAAAAGACATGAGAGAAAGGATTAAAATTAATGGGAATATGATTTCAAAAAAAAATATAATATCTTTTGTTAAAAATAACAAAGAAATTTTTGAAGAAATAAATTTATCATTTTTTGAATTTATGGTTGCGCTTGCATTTGATTATTTTGCAAAAAAAAAAGTTGATGTTGCGATCATAGAAACTGGTCTTGGTGGTAGACTAGACAGTACAAATATCATAACTCCTATATTATCAATTATTACCAATATAAGTCTTGACCATACAAATTTATTAGGTAATTCAATAAAAAAAATTGCTTTAGAAAAAGCTGGAATTATTAAAAAAAATATACCTGTTGTTGTTGGTAAAAAAGATAAAACAAAACCAATATTTGATAAAGTAGCAAGTCAAAATAATTCATCAATTAAATATTCCAAAGATGTAAAATTTAAATGTGATCTATTAGGTGAATACCAAAGAGAAAATATAAATACAGTTGTTACAGCAGTATCTGAATTACAAAAGATTGATTTCTTTGAAATTAGCTTAAATGATATAATTGATGGACTTTTAAATACCGTAAAAAACACTGGCATTTTAGGTAGATGGCAAATTTTACAAAAAGGACCGTTAGTAATTTGTGATATTGGACATAATGAAGAAGGTATCAAAAATATTGTTCAACAACTAAACAAAACAAAGTATAAAAAACTACATTTTATATTTGGTACAGTTGATGATAAGGACGTTTTTCAAATACTTGGACAACTACCTAAAGATGCTGTATATTATTTCTGTCAAGCAAATATTCCAAGAGCTATGAATGTAAAAAAACTTAAACAATATGCCTTAAATTTTAATTTAAAAGGATCTGAACATAAAAATGTAAAAGAAGCTTTTTTTTGTGCCAAAAATAATTCCAATAGTGATGATTTAATTTTTATTGGAGGGAGTACTTTTGTTGTAGCAGAAATACTATAATTTTTAACAAAAAACTTGTATGCATCTATAAATGATATATATTTGCATTCGATTTGGGCGATTAACTCAGTTGGTTCAGAGTGCCTCCCTTACAAGGAGGAAGTCGGGGGTTCGAGTCCCTCATTGCCCACAATATTTAAATCCCTTGTGTTATGAGGGATTTTTTATTTGGGTCATTAACTCAGTTGGTTTAGAGTGTTACCTTGACAGGGTAGAAGTCACTGGTTCGAATCCAGTATGACCCACCAAAAAGAAACCCATTCAATTGAGTGGGTTTTATTATTTTTAGCACAATTATAGTTCCAAGGAAATTTTGACTGAATTTAAGAAACATATAGAAACTAATAAAAAAGCCTGGAATAAAAGAACTCCTGTTCATATAAAATCTAATTTTTATAATAATGATGAATTTATGAAAGAGAAAAATTCATTAAAATTAATTGAACTTAATGCTATCGGAAATGTGACAGAAAAATCATTACTTCATCTACAATGTCATTTTGGTCAAGATAGTATCTCCTTGGCAAGAATGGGAGCCAAAGTAACTGCAGTAGACTTCTCAGATGTAGCAATTAAGGAGGCTAAAAAATTAGCTAAAAAAATTAATACACGTGTTGAATTTATAGAAAGTGATGTTTTAGATTTAAAACTTAAGAAGGAGTTTGATATAGTTTTTAGTTCTTACGGAGTAATTGGATGGCTTCCTGATTTAGATATGTGGGCTAAAACTATTTCCGATCATTTAAAAAAGGGAGGTCTCTTTTTATTAACTGAATTTCATCCTTTCCTAGAGCTTATAAAAGGTAATGGATACGACTATTTCTACGATAGTAATCCTGATATTGAAATTAAAAACGGCACTTACACTGATGGAGGTTCAGAATTAGTAACCAAAACATGTTGGTGGAATCATTCACTAACAAATATATTTTCTGCATTAGAATCAAACGGATTGAAACTAACACATTTTGAAGAATTTGATTATAGCCCATTCTTATTGGATGGGATGATTAAAAAAGAAAAAGGAAAATATGTTTTAGATAAAAGAAAGGAAAATAGTACACCTTATGTATTTAATCTAAAAGCTACCAAGAAATAAAAAAAGTTCGAAATAAGGACCGAGAGGTCAACAAAAAATAAACCCACTCAAATGTGTGAGTTTTTTATTTATTCAATAATTATTTTCTTCTCCACTTTTCCATCATCATAGATGTAAAAAAGTAGTCCACTCTTAGCTTCATTCACTTCTCTTCTTAATACATCAATGACCTTAGTTAATTTATTTGAAACTACTTGATTTTGTAAATATATACCAGTAGAATTGCAGTTTATTGGACTACTACTTGATTCAAAAAGCTGACCATTTAATACAGACCAATTCTCCCAAATACCTCCAGTTCCATCTTCCCATGTGTTTAAGTCAAATGAATTAAGGCCAGCAGAATTTCCTTTAATTTTGTACACTTTAATTGCTTGACCAGAATGATCCCATGTTAATGCTGTGTTTGATGTTATATTTTCTGGGGTATTTACAGAAATCTCACAGTTAATTTGCAAAAAATATGCATTATCATCATATGTAGGAAAACTACCATAAACATGAGCAATTCCATTAGTATCAATACAAACTGCAGTATATTCATCACAAGCAATCCCCTTTGCTTCTGAATTATAATCTGTTAACATTCGAGACATAAATACAACGTGTCTTCCTTTTCGATTAGGATCATCATAATGTGTATCTGTAATAATATCTTTAAGAATATTTATTTCTAAAAATTTGGCAGAATCAATTGTAACTAAACTATTATATGGATTATTTAATGCTGTAGATGAAGTAACAGTACCATTCTCTGCAGAAAAATAATATTCTCCCAAAATAGCCATACCTGCACTTGTTCCCCCAATAACTATATTTCTTGTATTTAATACATGTCTGATTAAACTATCAACAGGAGTATCTCTCCAATACGAAATGTAATTCCATTGATTGCCTCCTGCAAACCAAATAGCTTCTGCCTGTAATATTTTTGAGTGTATATAATTTTGATTAGATGCGTTTGGGTTGTTAAACACAATGCTTTCAACTGAATTAACACTTACACCTAATTGACTATATAGATATTGATTATATCCATCCGAGCCACTTGTTCTTAAAATCAGAATATCTCCTCCATTAGCTTGTTCAAGAAACCATTTCATAGCGTTATCGTCTTCTGTAGCTCCACCCATTAAACAAATACCACCTAATGGTGACGTAATAGTGTCATTTGTATTGCCAGTAAAATATGAAGTGTAACTTTGAGAATAACTAGTAAACCAATAAATAAAAAAGATTAAAAATATTAATTTTTTCATACAACAAACTTACTCAATAATTTTCTAAAAAAGTTCGAAACTGGGACCGCAAGGATCACCAAAAATAAACCTACTTATTTAGTTATTTTATATTATTTCTATAATTTTATTTAACTCTATTTAATCACAACATTCACCGTAAACGTACGAAGTAACACCCGAACTATCTGCCACACAATAATTACCATAAGTAATACCATCACAGCCACATACTGGATCATATGATTCTATACATTCATCTGAATTACCTATTAGGTTGGAGTCTATACATGTACTACTCTGAACCAAAGGAGTTGACACACAATCATAAGGAGCAGGTAAATTTTTCGATTTCTCACAGCTCAAAAAAGGTATATATAATGTTACAACTAAAAATATTTTTTTCATAAATCAAACTTACTAAATAATTGTCTGAAAAAGTTTAAAATTAGGTCCGAGATGCTCACAAATAACAAACCCACTGAATAAGTAAGTTTTAATTTAATAAGTTGAGGTGAAAGTGCTACAATCAATACTTGTTTTACTACATTAAAGAAAACTCTTTAACCAAAATTTGCACTATTTTTTGTGCTCTATCCCATCTACTAAAACAAACTTAAAGAAATTTACTATAGTACAAAAATACTAACATATCTTTGCAAAAATTTTTATTAATGAAATTAAGTTCTTTAAAAAAAAATTACGGATTACTACTATTGCTAGGCATAATTTGGGGAAGTTCATTTATATTAATAAAAAAAGGCATTGTTGTTTATACTACCAAAGAAGTAGCCATGTTGCGATTGGGTATAGCTTGGCTTACTCTTTTACCCTTCACATGGAAAAGCATCAAAAGTACACCTAAAAAAGCTTGGAAACCATTAGCAATAGTAGGCTTGTTTGGAAATGGCATACCTGCATTTTTATTTACCGAAGCTCAAAGCGAGCTAGACAGTTCATTAATTGGTATCTTAAATTCTCTTGTTCCCCTATTTACTTTTATAATTGCCATATTTGTTTTTAGAACAAAATGGAAAATATCAAATCTTTTAGGAATTTTAATAGGACTTACAGGAGCCATTTGGTTAATTGCGGGCGGCGGATTGGTAATGGACCAAGCTCACTATGCTTGGTTGATTGTAATCGCAACGCTATGCTACTCAATTAGTTTAAATACCATCAAGGCTTACTTGCAAGAAATAAGCTCAATACAGATTTCATCATTAGCTTTTATATTTGTAGGACCACCATGTATTTTAGGTCTTGTATTTTCTGACTTCCACTCTACTTTAATGTCTACAAAAGGAAGTTGGCAAGCACTTGCTTACATTACTATTTTAGCGGTACTAGGAACTTCTATAGCATTAGTATTATTCAACAAGCTAGTGAAAAATTCGACTGCTATATTTGCATCTTCCGTCACGTATCTTATTCCAATTATAGCCGTCTTTTGGGGAATTATTGATGGAGAACAAATAAGCATCAATCACTTTTTAGGAATAGGAATCATATTTATCGGAATATATTTAGTGAATAAAAAATAGTCTTTTTACTATTTTTCTAATTCATAGATTGAATACATAAAAAAAGTTAGTTCTCAAAAAATCGAACATAAAAGTTCGAAATAAAGACCAAGAGTATAAAAAAATTTAGAGAATATCTATGTATTATTAAATAACTCAAGAAAATTATTGATACTATTGATAAAAAATGTTGCAAAAAAAATTAGTCAATTTAAAAGAGATATCATTTTTTTTTAATAAATATTATTATTTTATTTAATCAACTATTTTTGTAATATGATAGAAATTTTTAATAAAAAAGATCAAGCATACGGAGAGTTTAATAATGGAGAAATTATTGAAAATAAACCAATTGGATTCCCAACTGACAATGGGCCTCTTTTACCATATTCAAATATATTTTACTGGGCTTACGCTGAAGCAAAAGTAGACAGTACAATAGGAATTCACCCACATAAAGGATTTGAAATTATAACATTTGTTTTAGAGGGAAGTATAAAGCACTATGACACGTTTGTTAATGTAACTGGATGCGATAGTATAATTAATCTTGACTTAACAGTTAACTTCTCTTCTTTTTTTACAGATTTTATGCATGTATGTGATAGTTATACATGGATTGATGGAAATACATATACATCATCTAATAATACAGCAACATATACATTAACAAATGCAGTTGGTTGTGATAGTATTGTAAGTCTTGATTTAACAATTACTAATATAGATGCTAATGTTATTGTAGTTGATGACTCAACTTTGATGGCTCAATCAGTTGGAACAGGAATAATGTACCAATGGTTAGACTGCAACAATAATTTTGCTCCAATTGTTTCTGAAACAAATCCTGTTTTAATAACACAAAATTCTGGTGATTATGCAGT
>CACOJQ010000018.1 GCA_902627575.1 uncultured Bacteroidota bacterium | reverse complement strand
ATCAAATAATGAGTTTCTTGAATTACCAAACAAAAGCTTAGTCAGAATTGTTGATTTATTAGCTAGAAATACAAAAACTTCAAATTATAAAATTTTGCTTTATATTTATGATGATGGCTCAGTTGAAAGAAAGGTAGTTATTCATTAAATTTGGTGTAAATTTTATTAATTGATAACTTATCAAGCTTGCCATTTAGCCAACTACTACTTATTTCTGCATTATATTTTTTATAAAAATTGATTGCTGGAGTGTTCCAGTCTAAGACTTGCCAACACATTCCTTTCATATTCTGTTCATAACAGATTTTAATAGTTGCTTCAAACAATTGACTACCAATACCTAAATTTCTATATTCTTTTTTAATAACAAAATCTTCTAGAAATAAAAATTTCCCTTTCCATGTTGAGTATCTAATATGATAGAAGGACAATCCAAGAATTTTATTTTTATCTTCAGCTACTAAAAAGTAATATAATGGTTTCTTCCCAAAACCATCATCTTCGAGTTCTTTAACGGTTATTTGTACTTCTTCAATTGCATTTTCATAATCAGCAAGTTCTTTAATTAACTCAAGAACGTAAGGCAAATCAGTTTTAAGACCTTTTCTAATTTTCATTTATTGAAAGATTATATTTATATCTATTATTTGATTGCCGCGTTTAATTTTTACAGTTGTTGCGTCACCTTTATTAAAGGCTGCAAGTCCTTTCATATAGGAATTCATGTCTACGACATTAATATGACCAATTTTTATTACTATATCACCTTTAGCAATTCCATATTTCTCTGCTGTTTTCCCTTTGGAAATACCGTCTATTCTCATTCCCTCTCCATCATATAAGTAGTCTGGCATAACCCCTAAAGTAACACTAAATCTAGGTGTTGTTGTAGAGTCGCTTTTTGTTTCTTGAAAATCAAATTTTTCAATTTTAGTTGATAATTTTATTATTTTTTTTACGTATTCATGAATTAAAAACATGCCATCAAAATTTATTTTCTCTACATCATCACTTGGTTTATGATAGTCTGAGTGTTGTCCTGTAAAGAAATGAATTGAAGGAATATTTTGAAGATAAAAGGATGTATGGTCTGATGGTCCTATACCAGATTCAGTAGTTTTTAATTGAAAATCAAATGTATTTGCGTCATTTATTAGTTCCTGCCACTTAGTGCTTGTTCCTATACCATTAATTGCTAGTGTTTTTTGATCATTTAATCTACCAACCATATCAAAATTAATCATAAACCTAACTTTATTAAGGTCAATAGTAGGATTTTTGGCATAAAAGGAAGAACCAAATAGACCGTGTTCTTCACCTGAAAATGCGATAAATAAATAGTTATAGTTTTTTATTTCTTTAAGAGAATTTGCAAGATTTATTAAAATACTAACACCACTTGCGTTATCATCTGCTCCATTGTGAACTTTTTTTTCTCCATCATAAAGAGACCCAAATGAACCATATCCAACATGATCATAGTGTGCTCCAATTATTATAGTTTCTACTGCATTATTGTTAATGTATCCAACAACATTTTTCCCAATAATTTTTTCTTTGACTTCTTGACTATGTGGGTTTTTTCTAATTTTTGCTTCAAAAGATTGATAGAATTCATCTTGACCTTTTGGTAGTAAATTATACTCTTTGAATTTTAAAATAATGTATTCTGCAGCTTTTGTTTCCCCTATTGTTCCAGTTGCTCTACCTTCTAGTTCATCGGAAGCTAGATAAGTAACATCTATCTTCATATTTTCTAATATTTTTTCTTGATCTTGTGCTTGAGAAAAGGAGATTGAGATTAATAAGAATAAAAGGCTTTTGACTAATTTTTTCATGATTAAATCGCTATTTTTGTAAAGTTTTATTTTAAACAACAAAAATATGAAAAAGCTAGTTTTTTTAATACTTTTTTTGCCATTGGTTGCAATTGGACAATTCAATAAAAAAAGTTCCAAAAAATCTAATAAAAATTCTCTTATGTTGCCTGGTGAAACTCATTTTAAGAATTTAAAGCAACTAACATTTGGCGGTGAAAATGCTGAAGCTTATTGGAGTTTTGATGATTCTAAATTAATATTTCAGGCAACAAATGAAAATTGGGGACAAAGTTGTGATCAAATATATATTATTGACACAAACAATTATTCATTAAATACGCAGAAACCTAAAATGGTAAGTCTTGGGCTGGGAAGAACAACCTGTTCGTACTTTATGCCTGGTGATTCTACTATTATTTATGCTTCAACACATCTAGAAGATGCGAGATGTCCTCATGTTCCAGAAAGAAGAGTTAATGGTAAGTATGTTTGGCCTATATATAGTTCTTATGATATATTTATTGCAGATTTAAATGGGAAAATTGTAAATAGAATTACAAACCATGAGGGATATGATGCGGAAGCTACAGTGTCTCCGATGGGTGATAAAATAGTTTTTACATCCATAAGATCAGGAGATTTAGAATTGTATACATGTGATATTGACGGTTCTAATATTCAACAAGTTACAGATCAGCTAGGTTATGATGGTGGCGCCTTTTTTTCTCCTGATGGTAAAAAGCTAGTTTTTAGAGCTTCTAGACCAAAAACAAGTGAAGAAATAAAAGAGTATCAAGATCTTTTGTCAAATGGATTAGTTCAACCAACAAAAATGGAAATATATACATGTAACGTTGATGGAAGTGATTTGAGACAAGTAACAGACCTTGGAAATGCAAATTGGTCTCCTTTTTTTCACCCAAGTGGGGAAAAAATTATTTTCTGCTCTAATCATTCAAGTATAATGGGGTTTCCTTTTAATTTGTACATGGTTGATATTGACGGAAATAATTTAGAACAAATTACATTTGATGAGAAGTTTGCTTCTTTTCCTGTTTTTTCTAACGATGGAAAAAAAATCGTTTTTTCCTCAAACAGAAATAATGGGGGTACAAGAAACACAAATGTTTTTATTGCTGATTGGATTGAATAACTTTTCAAGTTATAGTTCTTGAAATTCAAATTTAGGGAAACCACGTTCCCCATTAGAATTATAAAAGTCAATAAATCTTAGTTTGAAATATCTATCACTTACACTTTTAATAATATATGTATAATTTGTATTGATTGTATATTCACTACCTGTCCAGTTTTTCCAATTATATCCTATTTCATTTTGTTTATCTGAAAAAATTAATGAGTTGATATTTTCATAATTTATTTCTTCGAATAATGTTGTAGTATCTAAAGTAACCTCAACATTATTCACGTAATTTGTTAAAACCCCAGTTACTAAATACGATGGCGGAAATAATGGATTATTAAAAAGGTGTGTGTATTGAGTAAATACAAGATCCCAATTATTTTTTTCTGGCTCTATATCCACTATTTTATTCTGGAAAGAAAAGAAGATGAAATTTTTATTATTATCTTTATAAATAGTTGCAGAATCTTCATCAGTGTTATCCAAATTTGAATATCTTATTTTATAATAATTGTTATTTACGGAATCAATAATAAATTTTGTAAATCCATTATTTATACCATTTAAATTAAAGCCATTGTCAACTACATAAAAGGAATTTTTGTTAGTATAATCCCCAATAGCACTGCCGTAATTTATTCCATTAGGATTTTCCCATTGCCAATCTAGATTTTGTACTAAAATATTATCTAAAAAATTCATGTTTGTGATTTCAGATACTTTGCTAAATTTAGATGAATTCAAAATGATATTATATCCGCTTTCAGATGCTTCAAACGCAATATCCCATTTTGTTTTTAAATTTTCAGAGACAACTTCATTCTTTTCTAAATTAAAAAACACTTGTTTACTGTAGTCATCTCCCATATCTATTTGTGTAGTTTTTATTTCTCCCATTAAATGAGGTGTGATAGGGATTTCATCTTTTTCACAGCTAAAAATTAAGAGTAGTGTAGTAAAAATCAGATAATTTTTCATAATCTTAAGTTCAATGATGTAAAAAAGGATGTACCATAGCCAACAGACATAGTATTGTTTGAGGAGCTATGAGCTGCACCACTATTTATATTCCTATTAATTCTTTTAATATTAAACAAATTTTTTGCGCCAATCGTCAAGGTAATTTTTTCATTTAGTATTTTTTGATTTACTGAAACATCTAATATATTATATGAATCAGAAATTTTTTCAGAAATATTATCGTCTTCAATTAAATAAGTTGATATTTCACCAGTATTTTTATAAAAAATATTAAATCTTGAATTCTTTTTTATGTTAAATACTAATCTAAAATTGTAATCTAATGCATAGTTATATTCTGCAATACTATACACATTACTTATATTATTATATCTTCCAATATATGAAATTCCAAAATTGGCGTTTAATTTTTTATAATAAATATCTATTGAAGATGATAGCCCTTTTGTTTTGTATTCTGAAATATTAAAATAACTATATTGATCTGTTTCTTCTGAAGATTGTGCTAAGTCAATTTTATTAGAAATTAAATTTTGAAATAAATTTAAATCATATCTAAATTGAAAATTATTTATTTTCTCATTTCCACTTAAACTAATTTGTATGTTATTTGATTCTTCAGACTTCAAAAGTGGATTTCCAACTATATTATGATTAATATCAACAAAATAAAAAAAAAGCTCTTTAAAATCAGGGGCTCTAAAACCTCTTGCATAACTAAGTCTAAGACTTTGATTTTTTATTTTTGAAAAAATATTAAATGATGGTATAACTGGTGCTTTATAATTTGAATTATAAATTATTCTTAAAGCCGGTCGCAGACTTATAAACTGATTTGGATTATATTCAAAAAATGAGAAGAATGCGTAATTATCTTGTGATTGATAATTATTTAAAATTCTTTTACCTTTAGCTGTTTGCTTTTGTAAATCTACACCTGTTTGATATTTAAATTTACTATTTTGATTATTGGACATAGTTATTTTTCCTATGATTAAGTCAAACTCTGATGTATCTTGTGCTGAAGAATTAGTCAATAAAGTTTTTTCTAGTGTTGTTAGGTCAGCGTAATATGTTTCTTTTTCTCTTTTATATTTATTATATGCAAGCATGATTTTGACTTTATCATTTTTATTATTAAAAGAAATATTAGTTCCTAAATTTGTTCTTGAAGTGTAATAATATTCATCAAATGCATTTTCAAAATAAGGCTCTTTTGGTTTTCCTAAGTTTGTTATTTTTTCATAGAAGTTTTCAAAATAATTATTTATTTTAAGATTATTTTGGTTAATGACATACGTAACTTTATTAAAGATTTGTTCTTTTGGTTTCCATTCTTTTGTCCTATTAGTATCTGCTAGCTGGCTTGTCGGTAAAAAATTGAATTCTTGATTGTCGTTCCAGCCATTAAAATATTTTCTGCCAAATGAAAAGCTTGCATAATTTTGGTTAAATCTATTACTAATTAATGCATCTAAGTTGTACCTACCTACAGTTTCATAAAATGAATTAAATACATTTTGATTTGTTTGATTTTTTTTACTAATTAAATTAATAGTCCCCGCCAAAGCATCACTTCCATATATAGTTGATAAGGGACCTTCAACAATTTCGATTCTTTGAATATTATTTAAACTTATTTGAGATAAATCAATATTTCCATTTAATCTACCAATGACAGGAACATTATCAATTAATATTTTTACATTTCTTCCTGAAATGCCTTGTATTGATATTCCTGACCCAAGTATATTATCTTCAAACTTCGTTATATTAAGTTCATTTTGCATGATATCAGCAAGATTTTGATAAATACCAGAGCTTATAGTTTTTTTATCAATAATTCTGATTTTGTGTATCGAATTTTGTAAGTTGGTTTCTTCTATTTGTCCTGTTACAACAACTTCTTTAATTTTTTTTTCAATTATATTTAACGTGTCAGATTCTTGATTATCTTGTGCTACTGAATCATAAATAAAAAAAATGATAACTATTATTAATAGTCTTGTCATATTTATTAATATACTATTAATTTTTTAGTAAAATTATTACCTGTTATATTAGAAATTGTCACTAAATATGTTCCTTTTTTTAGTAAATTACTAATTATGATATGCGTGTTAAATCCATTTTCGATTAAATCATTAGAATATACTTTTTTACCGTATATGTCATATATTGTAATTGAGCTTTTTTGGTTTATGTCGTAAACAATATTTATGTTGTTTTTATCAGAACAAGGATTAGGATATATATTAAACGAATTGTTAGAGTAAATATCATTAGTTGAGCTTGTTGATAATAAAGTTGAATTAAATTCTATATTTCCAGTTGACATTCCGTCAAAGCCAGTAAATACTACACGCCATACGTTATCTAAATAATCTTTAACAAAATATGCTCTGCCGGCTACAATTGTATAGCTTCCTTGAAATTGTTTCCAGTCATAGCCCATTGAATTTATTTCTGTTTCAAAATTATGAGATGTGTAATTGTCATATGATAAAGGGTTTTGGATGTTATCTGCTTGAGCAACTTTAATACCAACATTAGCTAATGCTCCTGTCACAGAATATGGAATTCCCTGAACTGGTGTGATATATTTTGTAAAAGTTATATCCCAGTCAGAAAGAGCAGGCTCTCTATCAATTATTATACTGTTTTCTAAAGAATAATATATAAATCTTTTATCTGAATAATTAGATGCTTGTATACTTTCATTTATCTCATTTGATCCATCTAAATTTGAGTAAGTGAAAAAATATTCGCCACTTGCCTTACTTTCTATCCACAATTTCTTCCAGTTTCCGTTTATAGTTCTGATTAAAAATATTGAGTCGCCAACAATATGATGTGTTTGAATGTTGTATACCCCCCAACCATAATCAAACATTCCGCTGGCTTGGTTCATTAAAAATGCACCATATCCCCAACTGGTATCGCTATTATTCATTGGGTTTGTTAATATATTAATAGTACTACTGTTTATAGATGACCATGCGCTGGTATCACCTAATGAATATGTGTAAAGTTCAACACCTTTTCCACCGTTGATTCTAATATTTGCTGAATATATATCAGTACCAAAAGCTAAGTCCCAGTTGTCATTTTCGATATTTATTACTTCTCCATTAAGCATACTATAAAAACTTTGATGAGAGTAGCCTGGATTTAAAGATATATTTTCTTGGTTTTGTGCTGTTATGTTTAGAACACAAGTTAGTGCAATTTTAAATAATATATATTTTTTCATTTTTTTTTAACGCAAAAATAAATTATATTAAACTAATAGAATAACTATAAAAGTTCAATAGTATTGGCTGAAGTTCTTCTTATATTTTTTTTTATTAATGATAAATAACTGTATAAGATTTTTTTATTTTAACTAATATATTAATTTTGTGTAACATTATTTTATTAACATTGAAATCTGAAAAAGACATAATCTTTGGCGAAAATTTTTTTTGCATTTTAACTGAAAATCAGCAATCTAATAATAGGCATGTAGTTAGAGATATTGATTCTACATACATTCAGTTTCATTTTGTTTTAAGAGGTAGTATGAATTTTTTGTTTAATAATGGTGCTTATAAACTTAATATTGATGAAAGAAATTATTTAATGTTATATAATCCGATGAGAGACTTACCATTAAATATTAATGTTAATGGTCAGTCTACTTTGATTTCTATTTTAATTTCAATAGACAAATTCCATAAATTATTCTCAGAGGATTCTCATAATATTACATTTCTAAGTAAAGATAATATTGATAAAAGATATTATAATGAAAACAAAATTTCAAAATCTATAAAAATAGTATTAAATCAAATGTTAAATGATTATGATGTAAATAATAAGGGCAACTCTCTTTATCTAAAGGCTAAAGTGTATGAGCTATTTAGTTTAATTTTTCAAAAAGATATTGATAAAGAAATTGAAAAATGTCCATTTATAATGAACGATGATCATATTATGAAAATTAAATTAGCCAAGGATATTATTGTTTCAGCATATGATAATCCACCAACTTTAGCTGAATTATCTAAAAAAATAGATTTAAGTCTAAAAAAATTAAAGCAAGGGTTTAAAGAGGTTTATGGAAGCCCTGTTTTTCAATATCTTTTAGAGTATAAAATGAATCTATCCAAACAATTACTTGCTGGAGGCAAATATAATGTGAATGAAGTAAGTATGAAATTAGGATATAGTACTGCCAGTCATTTTATTTCAGCCTTTAAGCGCAGATTTGGAATTACGCCTAAGCAGTATATTATGCATAAGTCATAAGTCATAAATCCGAGATTATTTTACCTTTTAAAATTTCATTATTTACTTTACTTTTAACTATCGAGCAGTTTTCAACTTTACCAAAAAAATGATATCTGTTTTTTGCAATAAAATCGTAAATTATATCTCTTATTATTTTCGGGATTACATAAAATACTTTGCAAAACAGAAAAATTTTGTTAAGATTTGTCAAAATTTCTATGGCTGCATTTGATTTATATTTTAGATTATCTCCACTTATTAAAACTATAGAATTTAATTCTTTAATGTTGATTTTTTGTATATCAACAAATTGATCAATATTTTTATTTTGTATTGGTAAAAATCTAAAATTATCTTTTTGATCTTTTTTTGCAACAAATACTATGAAGTTATTACATAAAACACAAACTCCATCAAATAATATTATTTTTTTTGCTTTTAAATCTTCACTCATTTATAATTTTATTTGACATGTAACAAAATAATTTCTACCCTGTGAGGGAATTATACCGGGTCCTGGATATCCACTAGCTCTTCTTGTAAAATATGAGTTATTTGTCACATTATTTATACCGAAATAAAAAGTGTATATATTGTAATGTGTTTTGTAAGAAACATCAATTATATGGTATGCTGGTATTTCCCCTATAATACCCGTTATATCACTTTCAATTGCATTACTTGCATCAGTGTATTGATCTGACATATAGCTGAACTGTATGTTTCCCATATGTGAATTATTTCCTATATTAAATCCAGATTTAATATTTAATCTGGGTGTAAATTCTACTTCATTTCCTTCGATTCCGTTTGTTTCTGAATATATATATAATGATTTTGTATATGCAAAATTAATATATGTATTAAACTTATAATTAGAGTTTAATAAATTTCCAATGTTTAAGTCAAATAAAGATTCTATACCATTGATTCTTGCATTTCCTACATTCCCCCTTTCAGTTTTCACAGTTACGTATCCAGGACTTTCTTCTATTTTCTTAGACACAAAACCTATCCTGTCATTATATAAAAGGTTGAAATAGTTTATGTCATATCTTAATAATTTATTTTTTTTACCTCTTATCCCAAAGTCAAATGTGTATCCAGTTTCGTCTTTTAAATTGGGATCAATTCTAAAAGAAGGATTATTTATACTCATATCAGAGAAAGTTACTGACCTGTAATTTTGTGATATATTTGAATATAGTTCTAGACTATTAAATTTATACGATATACCTATCCCAAAAAGAATAAAATTTCTAACATTTTTTCTTTTTTCATAATATGTTGTATCAAATATAGGTTGTTGAGCAAGATTAAATCTTATGTTTCTGTATTGTCCGTTACTTCTTGTATTAATATGTTCAAATCTTAATCCTGGTGTTATTGAAAAATTACTATCAATATAGAATATGTTTTCTAAAAAAAAAGCCAAATTTAGGTTTGGGTAGCGATAATTTGATTGGTTGTTGTAAAATGGGAACTGTTGGTTATAAAAATTAAAATCAGCATCAGATTGCATTGACCCGGGACCTTGCTGACTTGAATTATTTGATTTGTAAATTTTTGATCCTAAAAGTAAAACTGCTCTTTTACTTTGTAATTTATACTTTTTTAAGAATCTTTTTTCGATGCCATAATTATTAAATTGCCCTACAATTAAATCTCTAACACCTAATGGATCTATTTGGTCAACACGATTATCTCTAAAGCCTAGAGCAAAACGAGACGCATCAAGATAAAAAAGATTTAAGTTTAACTTATTGTTGTCATTAATTTTGTAGAGTACTTTTGCATTTAGTAATAGCCAATCTACTTTAAACCAGTTTCTAGATCTGTTGCTTTGAAAAGGGTTTTGATAAAACATTTGATCAGTCAATCCTCCACCTTGCTTTGCTAAGTAATCAAGATATGTTATTTCTGTAGATATTTTAAGTGCTTCAGAAAGCTGACATTCAAAATATGTAAAAAGATTTATAGATTCAAAATTTGAGTTTGGACGAAATCCATCTCCTTTTTTGTAGTTTAAAAATGAATAATAACCAAAATTATCTTGTCTTTCCTCTATGCTAGTAAAGTTTGTATATAAATTATTACTTCCAAAAGTATTTCGAAAATTTATATTAAAGTAGTTATTTTTTTTAGGTTGTTTGAATTTAAAATTAACTAAGCCACCAAATTGAGTCCCATACTGTAAGGATGCTGCTCCTCTTGTAATTTGGATTTCTTCTAGAGCTTCTGATGGGGGTGTATAATAACTTTCTGGGTAGCCTAAGACATCTGCACTTATGTCATATCCATTTTGTCTGATATTAAAGTTTGCGGATCTACTTGGGTTTAAACCTCTTCCTCCTATATTTAACTGTATTCCTGCATCATCATTTTGAAAAATGTTTAATCCCCCAATCTTGTTATAAATTTGACGTGCATTATTTGTGGCTGTACCAGCCAACTTTTCATCTAATAATATTTTATCAGACTTTTTACCTGCAAAAACTGCGTCTTCAACAATATCACTTAAATTATCACTGTCAAAATAAAATTTTTCTTCTCTTATTTGAATTTCATTTAATTCTATTGAAAGTTTTTCTAAATAAATAATGTAATCAGATTCTGATTTATTAATAGTAACTGTTTTGTATTTAAAATTTTCTTTGTGAAATACCAATTTAATATTATCTCTTAAATCTGTAATTAAAAATTCACCCTTTGAATTAGATTTTGTGATAAACCCTTCATAAAAATCATATATATTTACATCAGATAAAAGCGTCTTTTCTTCTTTGCTGTAGATAGTACCTTTATATGTATTTTGGCTCAAGCATATGCTTGAAATTATTAAATTTATCAATAATATACTAAAATCCTTGTATCTCATCATTAAATGGTAATATCCAATTTTTTCTTCTCATCGATTCATCTATTTTTAATAAATCAATATCATTTTTAATAAATCTTTTACTTAACCTTCCATTTAGCGTTACAAAGCAATCTACATATACGCTAGGATCTGAAAAACCTTTTTGTTTATAGTATTGCTTTAAGTAATTAGCATATTCTAAGATGAAGTCTGGTTGGTGACTCATTTGTTTTTCTTGAAAAGAAGTTAGAAATTCATCGTTTGAAACAACTACTCTTTTTTTGGAATTATTATCAATTATTGTAAATGTGGCGATACCCGACTTTTCCATAAGCATTACTCTCCAAGAAAATCTGTATCCTTCTTCAGTCCAAAAAAGTTCTCCATCATAAATTGAATATCTAAATGGTAGCATTATTTGCAATAATATTAATAGTGATAAAGTTATAATTTTTAATTTTTTATTTTTAATACTAATTTTTTCTTTGGTTTTACTTTCTTTTTTTGATTTAAAAAAATTAGAGAGAAACAATATTATCTTATTGTGTAAATGAGAGTCTAAGAAAATCATTGTCGCAATAATCATTATATAAGGGAACATTCCAATTGAAGGGAAAAAAATAGATGTCATCACATGAAATATTATTACTAAAATAAACGCATAGTTTCTAAACTTTTTACTAAATAATAGAAATCCAATAAGTATATCATAAATCATGCCCCCCCAACTCATGAAGTAATGAGTCCAACTCTGGTGTAGATATTCTCCAACTAGTGGTAAGTCATATTTACCTGGAAGCCAGGTTTTTAAGGGTTGAGCTTCAATAAGCCAGTCAGAATTAATCTTTGCAATACCTGCACAAAAATAAACTATAAACAGCATGTACTTTACAACATCAATTGACCATCTTGGGATACTGATATAACTTGTTTTTTTTACAAAACTATCTACAGAAAATTGACAGTTTGCAGGAACAAAAATTAAAATAAACGAAATAATACTGATGAAATAGTAATGATTTAGATATGTAGTTTTATCAATTAGTTCAATATATGTAAATGATGTAAAAAAGATGATACATGAAAGTGTATACTTATAGCCTATCATTATAAAAAATGACGATAGGCCGCATATTAAAAATAAAACATAGTTCCAAGAACCAAGCGATTTGACCCATTCAAAACCATAATATTTAAAATGAAAATCAGGGTTTATATATGTTGTTTCTATCCATCCATTACTCCAAAAACGAATTACAGAAATAAGCATAATAAGACCAAATAAAACTCTAAATACAACTAAAGGAGAACTTTCAGAATATTGGTTTATATAGTTATTTATTTTGGTTTTCATATAAAAAAAAGATTCTCTGTAAAAAGAGAATCTAATTTGTTAAATTATTTTTAATTGTTTTTTAATCTCCGTCATTGTCCATGTAATCAGAAGAAATGTTAAACTTAGATAACATATCTGACTTTGTGTATGTTACTAAATTCTGCATAGAATAAAATACATCCCACATAGCTTGAGGATTATTTTCAAGTTGCAAAATAAAATTATTATCTAATAGTGATATTTTTTGATTTACATCATTTATTTGATTATCAATCTCGTTTCTTAAATCATTAGTATTTTCTAAAGCAGATAGGTAATCCTCTAAGCCTGTCCCATTTGATAATCCTGAGTAAGAGTAACCATAATAAAACCTTTCAACAGATGAGAAAGCACTTTCAAGAAGGATTTTGTTAATTTCTGGTTTGTATAATGACTCAATTTGATTTGGCTTTGGCGTTAAATCTCCTCTTATGGAAGAGGGAGTAGCAATTTTAGCCTCTCTGACTCTTTTTTCAAAATATTGTAAGAAATCATTTATAATCAAATTTAAACTTGAAGTGGACGTATTACCTGAAGAATTAACAAAGTCATATCGGTTATTTGTCCAGTCATTGATAACTAAATCTGTACTGTAGGTCATATTATTTATTAATGCCATAAGATACGCTTTATATTTATCAGCGTCATTAGAATTGTAATAAGATAAAACATTAATGCTATCACCACCTAATCCGTAAATTAGGTAACCAAATGCAGGCAAGCCAGTAGATCCTAAATTATTTATGGATATTGCAGTTATCTCGTGTATTGAATCTTGTATATTACTTTCGATTAAACTTTCATTGCAGGGATAAGTGTTCATAATGTCAGCATAGAAAATTTCTTCTGCTTTTCTTAAGTTGAACATGGCAACTGATTGCCAAGAAATATATGCATCTTCCCAACTTTTTCTTAAATTTTCTAAATTATCTTGTGAAGCGTCATTAGAAAAATTAGTTGCATCATTTTCAAGTGCTTTAAGTTTATTGTCAAAATCATTAAAGGCAGGCACTATTATGTTATCATAAGTATTTTCAAGAATTAATTTTCTATCAAAATTGTCGTTCAAACTTATATTTTCGTCACTTGTACTACAAGAACTAATTATTAAACATAAGATTGTAATTTTAAATAATATATTTTTCATTATTTTTTATTAAAAAAACAGGATCCATTTTAATATAGGATCCTGTTTAGTTGTAGATTATAATTATTTGCTAGCTGCTACAGCGGCGTCAATTTGATCTGCCATTGCATTTAATGTAGCTGCACCATCAACACTTCTTAAGCTGTATGCTCCATTGTCTCCAGCATCTAAAGTAGCAAGCATATCATTAACTTCAGCATGCGAAAATAGAGGCATTCCGTCTGCCATTTTTGTATATTGTAAACTCATTACAAATCCCCACCCTTCAGAGATAGCATGGTGAAAAGTTGAAGTTGGGTCTAAAGCTCCTTCAGCTGACTTTCTTAAGTAATCAGCAGCATGAAAAGCAACAACCTTAGAAAGATTGATGTTAAGAATTTCAATATTTCTATTTAACTCATCTTCACAATTGTCTACAATAGCTTGTCTACCCATTAAGTATGCGTTATAAACATTTCCAAGTAAATCTTCTCCTTGAGCAGATGTTCCATCGTGTTTTGTTAAGTATTTTCCTAACAACAATTTGTTGTCTCCACTAATACTTGCAGTTGCACCAAAATCTTCATCAAGTCCGTAAACATAACCAAATGCTTCGTCAAAGTAGTGCTCAGATTTAGTATAAGCATTATCTCCGTCAGGAGCCACATTATTGTTTGCTAAATCAATTTTTGTTAAGTAGTCATATGCATTTTGTTCTAAACATAATGCTCCTATTAACGCTTTTGCAAATTGCTGATCTGCTTCCCATCCTCTAGCGTCTAATTCGTAACCAAAAGCATCAATTCCAGCGACTCCTTCGGCTGCAACTGTACCTGCTTCAAAAGCTGAAGAACTAGCAGCGTAACTGTCAAAAACTGAATTAAGAGTAGCTATAATTGCAGCTCTATTTGGGTCGTTTTCTGCTGTTTTAGTTAATAGTTTGGAATTTGCATCGTCAATCAAAGCGGTGATGTCTGCAGATGTTACTGTTACATCAGCATTCATCATGTCATAAACTTCTTTTGCTTTTTCAAGTCTAGCAATTTGCCCAGTAAAAGATACAGTATTGTTTCCATCTGCATCAGTAAAAGCATAAGTTGTAGGAGTATCTGTTAATTCACAGCTAACAGGATCCGGATCGTTGTCTTTCGAGCATGAGCTTATAAGAACAACAATTGACAACATTGAAATTTTTAATAAGTTTTTCATTTTTTAGTTTTTTAAATGTTATAAATTAATTTGAGTTTGCAAAATTAAGTAATATTTTTATTTAGACCAATTATAAATAACAAATTTTTATGTGATAATTAAAAGGTTTACAATCTTATTATATATTTGCTGTAAAATTTTATAATGTCTATAGGAAAGTTTGTTGCAATAGGAGCCGGGTGGTTTTTTGCTGGTCCAATTGGTGCTATTATTGGTTATTATATTGGTAAAAGTTTTTTTGATGGAAAAAATGATCAAGCTAAGGCTTATGAACTTTCACTATTAATTCTATCCTCTTTAGTTATTAAGGCTGATGGAAAAGTTGTTAAAGCTGAATTAGACTATGTCAAAAAGTTTTTCGTTAGTACTTTCGGCGTGCGAAAGGCAAACAATTATTTTAAAATATTTAATAAGTTAAATAAACAATCTTTAATATCTCAACTTCGTCCAGTGTGTCAACAATTAAATGCAAACATTAATCACGCTTCCAGATTACAAATTATACATTTTCTTTTTGGTGTTTCTGCTAGCGACAATGATATACATACCTCTGAAATAAATTTAATCAATAAAATATCTAGTTATTTAAATATAAATCAGTATGATTTTGAATCAATTAAATCAATGTTTGTTTCAAAAGGTAATAACAATTTAGATAAATGGTATGCAATTTTAGAAGTAGATGAAAATGCAAATGATAATGACATTAAAAAAGCGCATAGAAAAATGGTAAGAAAATATCATCCTGACAAACTTCAAGGAGTAGGGCAAGATATAGTTAAGCTCGCTGAGGAAAAATTTCTGCTTGTTCAGGAGGCATATGAGCAAATTATGAAAAGTAGAAAGTGATTTGTAGTGTATTATTTGACTACCTTTGCTAAGGTTTTGTAATAAAATTCCTTAACAAGAAATTTATTCTAATGAAGAAAACAATAATTTTCATATTTATACTTATCAATTCTTTTGGTCTTATAGGTCAAGAAAAATACACCATAAGTGGATATATTACTGACAAAAATAGTGGTGAAACTATAGTTGGAGCAAATATTTTTTGTCCGGAACTAAAAAAAGGTGTTTCCTCAAATAGTTATGGTTTCTATAGCTTTACTCTGCCAAAAAATAATTATACTATTTTATTTAGTTTTATTGGTTATGAAACCCAACAAAAAGATGTTAATCTGTCAAAGAACTTATCTATAAATGTAGAGTTTGAATTTTCTTCTGTTAATATGAGCGAAGTCATTATTAGCTCTGACAAAAGTATTGTTGAAAAAACACAGTCTTCAATGATTGAAGTTCCTATTGAACAAATTAAAACAATACCTGCTCTCTTGGGAGAAGTTGATGTTCTAAAATCAATTCAACTATTGCCTGGTGTACAGTCAAGTGAGGGGACTTCGGGTTTTTACGTAAGAGGAGGTGGACCAGATCAAAATTTAATATTATTGGATGGTGTTCCTGTCTACAACGCATCACATATTGGTGGTCTTTTTTCAGTATTTAATGCTGATGCTATAAAAACTGTTCGACTGACTAAAGGAGGTTTCCCTGCTAGATTTGGAGGGCGCCTTTCATCTGTTTTACAGATAGACATGAAAGAAGGAAACATGAAAAAATTTAAAGGTGACGCAACTATTGGGTTGATATCTTCCAAGCTTACACTTGAGGGACCAATTAAAAAAGACAAGACATCATTTATTGTTGCTGCTAGAAGAACATATGCGGATTTATTTGCAAAACCATTTATGCCAGAAAATACCGATTTGACTCTCTATTTTTATGATTTAAATGCTAAAATTAATCATAAATTATCAAATAAAGATCGTCTTTATCTGAGCGCATATTTAGGTGATGATTCATTTGGTATTAATTATTCAGAAAGTTACAAAGGTGAAAATGACATCGACCAAGAAAATTTAAATTTTGGGCTTGGATATGGTAATATAACTTCTACATTGAGATGGAATCATTTATTTTCTAATAAACTTTTTAGTAATACTACCTTGACATACAGTAGATATAATTTTCACACTGATTTTGGAGTAAATGCTACACAATCGACATCTTTAGGAAATGAAAATACAAGTATAGACTTTGGCTACATATCTGGAATAGAGGATTTAGGTGCTAGAATAGATTTTGATTACGCTCCTAGCCCTAATCAAGATATTAAATTTGGAACATCTTATACCTATCATCAATTTTATCCTGGTGAAACAAGTTTAAATATTGTTGCTAACTACGCTGATTCAACACCAAATTTTTCATTAGATACCTTACTAAACTTTTCAGGTAATACAAATGTTCATGAACTGTTTTTTTATTTGGAAAATAATATACAATTCACACAGAGATTAAAAGCAAATGTTGGTATGCATATTGGTTATTATTCTCTAGCAAATAATTCAATCGCTAACAATGAAAGTTTATTTTCAAAAATAAATGATAAGAAAAATTATAGTTTTCAACCAAGAATTTCTGCAAGATATTTATTAACAGATTACTGGTCTGTAAAAGCATCTTATGCTCAAATGCAACAAAATATCCATTTATTGTCTAATTCTTCTGTAGGATTTCCTAGTGATATTTGGGTGCCAGCAATTGAACAAGTTCCTTCACAATCATCAGAGCAGATAGCAGGAGGCTTTTCTACTCAATTTAATAACGGTCAATTTGAACTTAGTATTGAAGGATATTACAAAAAAATGGATAATTTAATTGCTTATAAGGCAGGATACTCAAATTTGCAGAGCACTGAGTCATGGGTAAATGCAATTGAAACAGGTGGCGAAGGAAAGTCGTACGGAACCGAGGTTTTTTTGCAAAGAAAAAAAGGAAAAACAACAGGTTGGGTTGGTTATACCTTATCATGGACAAAAAGAAGGTTTGATAATATAAATTTTGGAGAATGGTACTCATATAAATTTGACAGAAGACATGATTTTTCATTTGTTTTTTCACATAAATTTAATGACAATTTTGATATTGGTGTTACTTGGGTATATGGCACAGGAAATGCTATTACTTTTCCGCAAGGAGTGTATTTTGGAATGCCAGAATATGATAGAGGAGATGCTTTTATCGATATTGTAGAATCCTATGGGGAGAGAAATTCAACAAGGTTGCCAGCATTTCACAGATTAGATTTTGGAATAAATATGCACAAGATTAGATCTAATTGGAAAAGAACTTGGTCCGTGGGCGCATATAATTTATATAATAGGAAAAATCCGTGGTTTGCATACCTATCTTATGAAAATAATAATAGAGTAGCTAGACAGGTGTCGTTGTTTCCTATAATTCCATCAATTTCTTACAGAATACAATTTTAATTATGAAAAATATTTTTTATCTATTTTTAGTTTTTAGTATTACTTCTTGTGATATGGAAACTGTTGTTGATTTAGAAATTCCTGCTCATGAGCCTGTTTTAGTTTTGAATGGATTACTTAAAACAGATACTATTTCAAGAGTTGTCGTTTCTCAATCCGTTGGTGCATTTTCAAATCTTGATCCGTCATTTGTAAGTGACGCAAATGTATCCTTGTATAAAGATAATGAGTTTATAGGATTAATGGAGATTGACACTAGTGAGCAAATATATTTTAACTTTATCAATAATGGTGGTTTTTTTGACTCTATACCAACATACTATTATAAAAACAATCATATTCCAGAAAAAGGTTCTACATATAGAATTACAGTAGACCATACTGATTTTCCTTCCATATCGGCAGAGACATATGTTCCTAATGATATTATTTTATATGATGTAAATATTGATACTGTATCAAATGAAGATTTAATAAGTTTTAGTTTTTCGTTTGATGATAATGCTACAATTCAAAATTATTATGGATTAGAGCTTTATGCTAATTGTTCAAAAACATGGGATGATGAATATGGATATTTTTATGAAGAATATTTTAGTGGTTATGCAGAGTTTCTTTCTAATGATCCGTCCTTCCCAGTTGGTATTCCATTTGAGGGCTACACATTTAGTGGAGATAATGTTGTTTTTACTGATGCTCTTTTTAATGGTCAACAAAAAACAATCAATTTAGATGTTGAAACATATTTAGAATTTAAAAATTGCGATACAGTGATTATTACTTTTTCTAACTTTAGTGATGACACTTACAGTTATTTTAACTCATTAGGGGATCATATAGATAAGGGTGAGTTAGGATTATTTGGGGGAGAGGTGACCCCAGTTTATTCTAATGTTAAAAACGGATTAGGAGTTTTAATATCAACTTATGAGCAAAAATTATATTTAAAACCTTAATTTTTTTATTTAGTATAACACTGTAAAATATTTTACTTAGGTTTGCGTTAGTTTATATGGTCAATAATATTAAAAATTAAAAAATGAATAAAGTAAAGTATTTTCTAACACTGTCTGTTATATTTTCTTCATTGCTTTTTTTCGCATCCTGTGAAAAAGATGATCATGATCATGATAATATAATTAGTAATGACGGAATTGAAGCTAGATTATCTTATACAGAAAAAGGATATTTAGAAACTGAAGTAGAGCCTATTGTTAAATCTCTTTGTTACTTTGAAAAATGGAATAAAGAGGTTGAAGTTCCGGTATTAGGTCTTTTTGAATATCATGATAATGATGGCAATTGGGTCGCTTCAATAAATTTTGGAGATGGAAATTGTGATGAATGGGCTACAAAAACATGGGATGTTAATTTATTTCCTGAACATCCTAATGGCTCTGAAGATTTTTCAGTATTAAAGATTAAAAAGTCAAAGAAATAATTTTATTTTTAAAATTACAGATTTTTAAAAAGCCTTTTTTTTAATAGGCTTTTTTTGTGATTTATGATTGCAATTGTAATGTAATTTCTTTAGTATTATTTTTTCTTTGTATTTTACATTTAATTTGATCCCCTGGATTAAATTGTATGATGATTTCATGCAGTTCACTTGTGGAATTAACTTTAATATTATTAATTTCAAGTATTACATCATAATCTTTTAGACCAGCTTTTTCTGCCGCACTATTTTCAAGCACCTTAGAAATTAATACACCTTTTAAACTTTTTAGTTGTAGTTGTTCTTTAATTTGAGTATTAATATCTGCAATATATATGCCTATATAAGCTCTTTTAACTTCCCCAAACTGTTTTAAGTCTTCAATAATTTTCTTTACCATATTTGAGGGTATTGCAAACCCATATCCAGAGAAAGAGCCCGTTTTTGATTGGATCGCTGTATTAATACCAATTAGTTTTCCTCTTGTATTTACTAAAGCACCTCCTGAATTTCCAGAGTTAATAGCGGCATCTGTTTGAATAAATGCTTCTATACCTCCATCATTTAAAATATTAATTTTTCTAGATTTTGCACTTATAATTCCTGCTGTTACAGTTGAATTTAAATTATACGGATTGCCAACTGCTAAAACCCATTCACCTATTCTTAAATTATTTGAGTTATCAAATTCTAAAAAATTTAAATTACTTTCATCAATTTTCAACAGCGCTAAGTCGCTTTTAGGATCTTCTCCAATGAGGCTTGCTCTATATACTCTTTTATCGAACAAAATAACTTCTATTTCTGCAGCATCATTTATTACATGCTTATTAGTAATAATGTATCCATCACCAGAAATAATTACACCAGATCCACTTGCTATACTTTCTTTTGGTTGCTGAAAATATCTCTGCCCATAAAACGGATCAAAATATCCATAAACTTCATTGCTAGTGTATTTTGATTTTATGTGAACTACTGCCTTAATTGCTAGTTCAGCTGCATCAATAAAATCTGGATATGCTTGTTGATTAGTAATTGTATCTGAAGTATCATCTTGAAGGTTATTTGCAATTACTGATTCACTAAAAAAGTTTTGTAGTGTTAATGAAACAGCGGTACCTAATAGTATAAAAATAAAGACTTTATATTTTTTCATTTTTTTCATTAAATTAAAATAACTGCAAATATACAAAGAGACTTAAATTTACTTTTCAAGTGTTTGATCAATTTTCATTAAATTATAATGATTAAGTTTGCTTTATGACAAAAAAAAGAGAATCAAGTAGAAGAAGGTTTTTAAAAAATGTCTCTTTGTTAGTTCTATCATTTTCTTCATTAGTTTCATTAGCAAAAAATGTTTTTAAATTTAAATCAAGACAATCAAATTGTAATGAGTCAACTGAAGACGCATATGGTCAGGGGCCCTTTTATACCTCAAATGCTCCATTTTTGCAAAACAATTTACTTGCTGATCAAAATGAATTAGGTCAAAGAATAATTATATCTGGTCGTGTTTATAATCTTGATTGCACAAAAGTAATTCCCAATGTTGAAATTGATGTATGGCATGCTAATCATGATGGAGAATATGATAATTCTGGCTATAATCTAAGAGGTAAAACACTATCAAATAATCAAGGTTTTTATATGTTTGAAACAATAAAGCCTGGTTTTTATTTAAATGGATCAGTTTTTAGACCTTCACATATACATTTTAAAATAACACCACCAGGCCATAATACATTAATTACACAACTATATTTTCAGAATGATCCGTATATAAGTACTGATGTTGCTGCTTCAATAGATAATGGGGTGTTTGATGCATCTAATAGAATTATTCCTTTGAATGTAAATTCAAATGGTATTTTAGAAGGAACTTGGGATATAATTATAAATGGAGATGGTGTTTCTTTAGGCTCAAATAATATTCATGTTGATAAAGGTATTATATATAGTGCTAATCCTAATCCGTTCACTAAAGAAATAAATATACATTACGGTGTTTTTCAAACGTCAAGTGTGGGTATTTTTATATATGACGTCAATGGACAAATAGTTGACATTATAGAAGAGCAAGTATTAGAGCCAAATAAGTACTCCTCAAGCTGGATAGTTAAAAAAAATATATTTTCAGGATATTACTTTATTGCAATTAAAATAAATGATTTACATGTTCATCATGTGAAAGTGTTTAAGAAATAATATTTAATTTTTAGAAATTTTACTTTTAATTACAGCTTGGACAAGATCCCTCAAGAGTTAATTGTGTTTTGCTAATTTTAAATCCAGAAGTATTATTTATTTGTGGAAGTTTTATATCCTCAATGCAAAAGGTTTTAGCGCATATATTGCAAATAAAGTGTGCGTGATTATGTTTGTGATGAGTTTGATTGCATTCTTTTTGGCACAATGCATATCTTATTAGATTACTTTTGTCAGGCACACGATGAATTAAGCATTTTTTTTCAAAAGCAGTAAGTGCTCTGTAAATAGTTACTTTGTCATTAGTGGAGTTGATTTTTTGCCTTATTTCATCAGCAGTTAATGAAGAGCTAGAGGATTGAAACAATTCAACTAACTCTAATCTAAAGTTGGTTTTTTTCAGATTAAATTTTTCTAAAATTTTTTCTGCTTTTGGCATTATTTTTTTTTACAAATGTAGTTTTTTTTTTATGCAATTATGTTGCGTTTAAAACACAAATATTTATATATTTGCAACTGAGTTGCGTTTATAAAAATAATAATATGTTCAAGTCATTAAATTTAGATTATATTGGTGCAAGTGCAAGCTTCTTATGTTTTCTACATTGTCTAACCACACCACTTTTTTTTGTGGTAGCCTCTTGCACAAATATTTGTTGTAGTGGAACACCTATTTGGTGGCAAGCTGTGGATTATATTTTCATAGTTGTTTCTTTAGTAGTTATTTTAAGAATTTCCAAATGCACCAAAAAATGGATTCTTAATTTAATGTGGCTTAGCTGGTTATTATTATTTATTTTTTTATTTAACCAAAAAATTATGTTTTTTGATTTACAAAAAGAAATAACATATCTGCCTGCGCTTTTATTAGCTAGTTTACATATTTGTAATGTTAAATCCTGTAATAATTGTGAAGTAAGTTTTAATAAATAAAAGCATATGAAATTTTGCTTATTTATATACTTATATTTTACAAGCTTATTATTATTATTTTCACAAGATAACTTTTTAGTAGTTGATAATAGAGACAAACCTCTACAAAGTGTAGATGTATTTTTTGTTGACCAAAATTTATTAGTTCAGACTAACAATAAAGGTTTGGTAACTATTGATAATTCAATTCCTGAAAATAGCTATATTCACTTATACAAACAGGGTTACGCTTCAAAAATCATTAAGTATAAAAGTCAGGAAAACAGAAAAGTTATTTTAGAGAAACTTCACGTTAGTTTAGATGAGGTTGGTGTCGTTGAAACCTTTAACGAATTGGGTAGCAGCCGCTTAACTAATATTGAAAAACAGTCATTAGAAGATGTGTTTTTATTCTCTAACTCGATGATAGATAATATTTCTAAACTTTCCGGTGTTGACGTAATTTCATCTGGTCTGGGTATTCAGAAGATTGTAGTTAGAGGGCTTTCGGGCATGCGAGTAGTGTCTTATCTTAATGGAATGCAAATAAATAATCAGCAATGGGCTAATGATCATGGTATTGGTTTTACAGAATTAGGTCTGGCTGATGTTGAGCTTATCAAAGGTTCTTCAGCACTAAAGTATGGGTCGGAGGCTATTGGTGGGCTTTTGTATTTTAAAGATTCTCCTTTTGTTTCAGGAAAGCGAAAAGGCTTTGTTTCAACAAAATTTAATACAAGTAGTTTTTTAAGTAGTACTCAATTCGGTATTAAATTAAATAAAAAAAATATTTTTCTAAATCTATACGGACAGTACTCAATATCTTCTGATTACAGGCTGCCTAATGGATATTATCTTTTTGATTCTAGATTTATGCAAAACGCTTTAAAGTTTTCTTTAGGGCACAGAAAAAATAACTTTCAAAATATTTTTCGATATCAGTTACATACTGAAGCTACTGGCATACCAGGACATGTTCATGGAGACCCTTCTGCTCAAAGTATAACCGATGTTACCTCTTCTTCAATAAATGTTTTTACATCTGATTTAGATCAAATTTTTGAAGACTATAAGCCTACAAGACCAACTCAATATATTTATAATCAATTGTTTACTTATGAGTCTTCCTATATGATTAATAAATTTAAGTATAGTTTGCATGCTGGTCACTATATTAACAATTTACAGGAGTGGGACGCATGGACAAGACCAGCGTTTGATTTAACTTTGACAAATACACAAATAACTCCAAATATTAGATATAGTAATAATAAAATCACAGTAAATTTTGGTGCTCAAATGATTCTTTCTGAAAATAAAAATGCAACACTTAAACGACTTGTCCCTGATGCTAACACCTACAACTTAGGCTCTTATTTAGTAATTGACTATGAATCTGATAATTTTGGATATAATGTTGGGGTTCGCAATGATTACAAAAAACTTGAGTCTATTGATAACATAAAAGCGATTGATTATACTAATGATTTTTATAACACAAGTTTTTCTTCAGGTGTATATTACAAATTTTTAGATCACACTGTTAGATTCTCTTATTCTGGTGCTTTTAGAGCGCCACACGTGTCAGAGTTATTTTCAGATGGCTTACACCATGGGACAAATAGGTACGAAGTTGGTAATTCAAACTTAAAAATAGAATCTGCTGACCAATTTGATTTAAAATATCAGTGGTCAAATGAACATTTAGGTTTCGTCATTAATCCATTTCTTCAGTATATAACAGACTTTATTTCAATTACGCCTAGCGGTGAAACAAGAGAGGGGTTTAAGGAATATAACTATGTTCAGTATGAAAAAGTTGAAATCAAAGGGGTAGAAATGAATTTACATTACCATCCTCATCAGCTTCACAATTTGCATATAGAACAAACTTATTCTTTTTTGCAAGCTGATAACAAAAGTAATGACTATGGTTTAGCATTGACTCCAGCAAACAGTGTAAAAACAAGAGTTTTATTTAATTTAAATGAATATAAAAACTTAAAAAAATATAAATTAGAATATGTAAGTTGTGATCATAAATTTAGCTTTTGGCAAGAAAGTGTAGCTGAATATGAACAAAAGACCCCATCATATTATGTATTTAATGGTCAAATAGGTTTTAAATTTAATGATCGCTTTAAAGGTTTAGTTGGTGTCTATAACATTTTAAATGAAAGTTACACGCCACATACCTCGAGATTGAGAGGTGTAACAGCTAATGGTGTTCCAAACCCGGGTAGATTTTTTAGTGTAAATTTTAAGTATAAATTTTAAAAATACTCTGATGAGCTTTTATTAAGCGAAATAACTTGTCATGTAAGTTATCAGTATTAAAAAAAAATATTAAAATGAAAGCACAAAAAATTATTGGATTTTTCTTTGCAACTGGCTTAGTACTACTAGTTTCGAGTTGTTCTAAAGACGAAAGTTGTCATGAATGTCATTTGTCACTACCTGACGGTAATGGAGGTGAAATCATGTGGGAAATTACTAACTCATCTGGAGGAGAAGATTTCTGTGGATCTGAATTAGAAGATGCAGAGTCAGCTTCTTATGTTGTCACTCTTACAGAGTCATTAACTTCTACTGACGGAAGTACTGTTTTACCTGCGGGCGCTTACGGTCCTGGAAGTGCAGACAATACTCAGTATGAAATTCACTGCGAAGATCATGGTGATCACGATCACTAATAAATTATTTTAATTTAATTTAAAAAGGCGATGTGAATATCGCCTTTTTTTATTTTAGTTTTTGTGTTTTGTGACAGTACCATGTAGTCCTACCATCAGAAGTTGTTATTCTTGTTACTTTGTTCTTTTGTGGAGTGGTTTTTTTTCCATATATGTTTAGCTGAAAATTAGATTTTTTAAATGGGTTATCGAAATCTCTTAATTCAGCGCCTCCCGCCTCATAACTTTCTTTCATCACAAATTGTAAATTCTTAATTAAATTCTTTCTTAAAATCTTGCTTAATTTTCCCCATTTTTCTTCAGGATGTATTTTAGACAAGTATAAAGCTTCTGATTTAATATAATTACCTACTCCTGGAAATTTTTTCTGATCTAAAATTAGCTTGCACACAGATCTGTTTTTATTTGTATTTTCTTCTAAAAAATTCAAATGTTTTATTATGTTATATTTTGGATTAAGTATATCAAATTCATAGTTATGCTTTTTTTTGAGATCTTCACTATTTATTATTTTAATTTTTCCAAACTTTCTAATATCTTCGAAATACAAGTAATTTTTTTTGGTTAAATTGTATACACAAAAATGGGTATGTTTTGTTTGTTGATCTTTCCATCCACCAGTCATACCAAGATGTATATTTAATCTCTGATTTTGGTTTATTTTTAAAAAAATATTTTTTCCTATTGTGTAAGATTTAGAATTAATTTTTGCTGTTTTATTAAGTGTATCAAAAATTGTTTGGTATTTATTGTGGTAGTATTCTGATATAATTTTAAAAATTATTTTTTTTTGGGTATCAATTTTTTTATTAAAATAATCAGATGCAATTTTAACTTCAGGACCTTCTGGCATAAAATTAATTGTTTTTTGGTTTACTCATTTTATATTTATTCTTAAAAAAATACTTTATTCTATTTGCTCTGTGATAAAATGTTTTAACAATCTCCTTTTTTAAAAATATTTTATGTAATATTTTCATGAAGGGGATATTCTTAAGCTTATATGTGACAATATCTAAAATTTGGATGGATTTATCTTTATTTAATATGAAGTGATGTTCATGATGCCACATTTTATAAGGACCAAATATTTGCGAATCAATAAATAATCTCTCTTTTTCAATTGCTTTTATTTCAGAGGTTATGTTTGTGTAAACAAATGGTAATATTTTCATTCTTATGTTAAATATTTTTCCTAAATATAACTTGCTTTTTCTGCCCTGTGTTATTTTTATATTGTATTTATTTGGCATTATTTTTTCCAAATTTTTTATTTCTGTAAAATATTCCCAAATATCCTCAATTTTTGCGTTTATATTTTGTGTGGCTTTTAATTTGTAAAACCCGTTTTTTTTGTAAATCTTGATTTTTTGCATAGAAAAGTTAATGAAAACTTATACAAATATATAAATATATTTCTAAATTCTTTTTTTTTGCCAAATATTAATTAATTGATAAAAAAATTATATTTTTGCAAATATGATATACAGCATCAAACAACTTTCTGAAATAAGTGGAATTAATAAAATAACTTTAAGGTCATGGGAGGAGCGCTATGGATTTCTAGTTGCCCAACGGTCAGATACCAATATTAGAAAGTATAGTACAGAACAGCTTCTTTGTGCAATAAATACAAGTGCACTTTTAAAAGAGGGTTTAAAAATATCCACAATTGCAAAAAAAAATCCATCGCAAATCAATAATTTAATTGAAAGTAAGTTCCAGTCATCAGATTCATGCAACGAGGAAATATACATATCAAGAATTATTCAGTCTGCTGTTCTACATAAAAGAGATATTTTTGATACAACCATTTACAAAGGGTTTCAGCATTTGGGTCTTGTTGAGTTTTACTCTACTGTAATGTTTGTTTCTTTGCAAAAAATTGGTTTAATATGGTCGGTAAATAGTAAGGTTATTGATCATGAACGTTTTGTATTTGGGTTACTTCAAGAGAAAATTAATGATATAACTAATGAGATCATCACAAAAAAATTTAGTAAAGATATATGGTTGTTATTTGTGATGGCGCCTTACATCTTTCTAGATAGAGATGAAGGGCATTTTGTTTCATTAAATAATACTGTTGGAATGGTTACAGAAGCTAGTGTAGATCACGAAAAAAAGTGGTCTAGTTAATCATTAATTTTTTCCCATACAAAGTTTGTTTTTAGCAGAAATTTGCCTACAAACTTCATATTCCATTCTTCAGGTTTAATTATACTTAGAAACATATTTTCATTTTTTTCATACAAATAATATGTTTTCCCAACAATAGGGTTAAAGTTATATGATGATTCAGCTATAATATTGTTCCATTTTAGCTGTTCAGCTAGCTCATTATACTCTTTTTTAATCTCTTCAATTTTAGAAATAAAATGATTTTGCGCTTCGTGTTTAAACTTTTTTATTTTATCTACGGCAAAGTTTTTTGAATTGAAACTAGTGGGATATTCTTTTAAATACGCATCATATGTTTTGGACTTTGGGTTGTATACTACGCTATCTGGTTTTTTCATAAATGTGTAATTTTTTTTAAAAAAAGATATGCAAAAATAATTTTATTTTTAAAATATATATATATTTGCATAAATTTTTAACAAAAAGATTATACATTATGGAAAAAAAGAAATACAAAAGAAAAAAAAGTCTTAACAAAACTTTAAAAGTTTTACAGGAAATAAAAAATAAGGCTCCAAAAATTACTTTTAAAGCACCTAATTTAGTTGTAACGTTAAAAAGCAAAAACCAGTTAACGACATGGATGAAATTATATCCTGAAGGAACGTATACAATTAATTACTAAACAAAAAGATATACTAACTATAAACTATAAATTATGAAAAAAATATTTATTTTATTAGCACTGTTTATTGCAAACATTGCTAGCACTCAAACTACTCATACTGTAAATTCAGGTAACTTTTATTATAACCCAACAAATTTGACTATAAATGTTGGTGATACTGTAACTTGGATTAATGACAATGGTTTTCATAATGTCAATTTTGACATTAATACCATTACTGGTAGCAGTTTTAATAATCCACAATCGTTTATCTCTAGTCCAACTTCAAATGTAAATATTTACACTCATGTTTTTACAATTGCTGGTACATATAATTATGATTGTTCTGTTGGTCAACATGCTGCCAACGGTATGGTTGGATCCGTTGTGGTAAATTCAAATTCAAATTCAATTTATGACATAGTTTCAAATTCATCCGATCATACTACACTCAAAGCCGCAATTGATGCATGCGCATTGGATGGGGTTCTATCGGCTGCAGGTCCTTATACATTGTTTGCCCCAACAGATGCAGCATTTAACCTACTACCAGCAGGAACTGTTACTGCTTTACTGAATGATATACCACAATTAACAA
>CACOJQ010000017.1 GCA_902627575.1 uncultured Bacteroidota bacterium | reverse complement strand
GTAACAAGACGAAAATCTGACAAGATTCGTTCAACTCGCTCGGGAATTACTAGTCCTTCAAAAACACCAGTAAAAAATAATTTATAGTTATTTAAAATTAATCCAAAAATTAAAATAATCAACAGTACAGGGTAATGGTTTATTTTACCAATGGCATATAAAAATAAAAGAACAGAGATTAATAAAAAAAGTTTTGCATGACCTTTTAAGTGTTGAAAAATGTATACAAGAATGTATGAAATTACCACAGAGAAAACAATAGTAAGTAATAAGCCCTTAAATGTTTCGGGAAGCACGTTATCTGTATCATCAGATCCAACAAACCCTAATACGCCATAAAAAAAGATAATTCCCACGATGTCAGAAAAGGTGCTTTCATAAATTAGAAATTCTTTTTTGTTTTGTTGTAAATCTTCAATAGAGGGAAGAATTATAGCGGAGCTTAAAATAGATAAAGGTATAGTAAGAAGAAGAGCGGTAACTAAAGAAAAATCAGGTATAACTAAAGAGATAAAGCCAGCTGCCGCATAAGACGTTGCGACTAAAGCAACAATACTAACGGCCAGCGACTTTAAGATAACGCCGAACTTCTCTTTTAAGAGCTTTAAGTCTAATGCCGCCTCAAGAACAATTAAAATTAGACCCACGGTACCAAGTAGTTTTAACATTTCAGTAAAGCTATCGTTCCAACCGCCAGCAACTAAATTTACAACAACCCCAAGGCCAATAAGAAGTAAGACGGCTGGAATACCAGATTTTTTAGAGTAGGAATTAAAAAAATAAGAGATTATTATTGTTGATGCAAAAATTAATATATAACCATTAGTATCAAGACCCTCAAGCATATTAGACCGTTTTATAAATATATTAGCAAATATAAAAACCAAACAGCCTTTAGCAAACAAATTTCTAAAAAAGCTTTAGAATATCGTTACCGTTCGCATAAACAACAAGGCTCATAAGCAAAATAAAACCAACAACCTGAGCATACTCCATAACCTTTTCGGGCGCTGGCTTGCCAACAACAATTTCATATAGCAAAAACACAACATGGCCCCCGTCTAAAGCTGGTATCGGTAAGAGATTTAAGAAAGCAAGCATGATAGAAAGAAAAGCTGTTAACTCCCAAAACCTCAGCCAGTTCCATTTTTCAGGAAACATGCTTCCAATTGCACCAAACCCACCAAGTTCACCACCTAGCTCGTTTTCTGAATTAAACATAAGACCAAACTGTGCAATATAATTTTCGAGTTCAAACATGGTTTTTTTGTATCCAGCAGCAAAAGAAGCAAAAAAACTAAATGTGTCTAGTGATGCTTTTGGAACATCTTGTTCAAACATAAAACCAATTCTCCCTTCTTTGTTTACAGCAACATCTAAATAGATTAACGAGTCAGAACGCTCAACACCAAGAGATATAGTTTTGTTTTTGTTTTTCTTAATTTCAGCCATTAACAAATAACCTTGATTTTCATCTTCAAAATCATTAACAGAAACAATAATATCGCCATTTAAAATTCCGGCAGACTCTGCGCCTGAGTTTTTTTGAACAGATGCAACAATGAGCTGATTTTTGGGTAGAATACTAACGTCAATAAAACTCTGACCGCGACCGTTTTTTGTAAGGCCCTTAATAAAATTTTTTCCAATTTTAATCTCCGTCAAAACCCCGTCCCTTTCAACCATAACACTGAACGCCTCATCTCTGACAGCCATCATTTTTACAACCTTTCCGTATTTGTCAAGCCGGTCTATTTTTTCACCATCGACACTCAAAATTTTATCACCATCTTTAAAACCTATTTCTTTAGCAAAGTCAGAGAATACCAAGCCGTTTTTCATGTCTTCATTTGCATAATACGGGTCTCCCCAGGTATATAAAACCATTGAATATATAAAAAAGCCAAGAAGAAAATTAACAGTTACTCCCCCAAGCATAATAATAAGGCGCTGCCATGCAGGTTTCGACCTAAACTCCCAAGGCTTAGGAGGTTTAGCCATTTGCTCTTTATCCATGCTTTCATCTATCATACCAGAGATTTTAACATAACCACCAAGAGGAAGCCAACCAATACCGTATTCAGTATCACCAACTTTTTTCTTTATGACAGAAAACCAAGGGTCAAAAAACAAATAGAATTTTTCAACACGAGTTTTAAATAGCCTTGCAGGTATAAAATGACCAAGCTCGTGTAATACAATTAGTATTGACAAGCTTAGTATAAGTTGTGCGGCTTTAATTAAAATTACTTCCATGTGATACTATTTTTTTTGCAAGCGACCTGGTTTGAAGATCGGTTTCAACGTAATCTTCGATTTTAGGACTCGCAACAAAATTAATTTTTTCTAGACAACTACCAATTAAATCAGCTATTTTTAAAAAAGATATTTTGTCTTTTAAAAAGGCCTCAACCGCAACTTCGTTTGCAGCATTTAAAACGCAAGGAGCATTGCCCCCCTTTTGCATGGCCAAATAAGCAAGGTTTAAACATTTAAATGTCTTAAGATCAGGCTTTTCAAATGTAAGCTCAGGATAATTAAAAAAAGAAAACCGCTTAAAAGAGTTCTTTAATCTTTTAGGGTATCCAAGAGCATATTGTATTGGCAACATCATGTCTGGTAGGCCAAGCTGCGCTTTTATTGAGCCGTCTTCAAATTGTACCGCAGAATGTATAATAGATTGAGGGTGGACAACTACCTCGACTTGACTGGGTTTTAAATCAAATAACCATTTTGCTTCAATTACTTCTAAACCCTTATTCATAAGAGTAGCGCTATCAATTGTAATTTTTGCACCCATGTTCCAATTTGGATGCATTAAAGCTTCTTTTTTTGTTACATACTCAAGTTTATCACTCCCCCATCCTCTAAATGGCCCACCAGATGCGGTAAGATAAATTTTTTCTATGTTATTGAAACCTTCTCCAACTAAACATTGAAATATCGCAGAATGCTCAGAGTCAACCGGTATAATTTCTGCACCATACTCCAAAGACATTTTCGTTATTAAGTCACCCGCAACAACAAGAGTTTCTTTGTTGGCTAAAGCAATTTTTTTACCTTTTGTGATAGCGCGGATGGTTGGTTTTAGACCAGAGTAACCAACAAGGGCGGTAAGCACAACGTCAATATTTTCTGATTCAACCACATCTTCAATTGATTTTTCCCCACAAAAAACCTTAATTCCTTTTTTGTCAAGCGCAGCAAAAACCTCAGCATATTTTTTTTCGTTTTTAATAACAACAAAGTTTGGGTTGTGTTTTTCAGCTTGTCGGATTAATAATTCCGAATTATTGTTTGCAGTTAAAACTTCTACACTAAAAAGTTTTTTGTGTCTTGAAATTACGTCAAGAGCTTGTGTACCTATAGAGCCTGTTGAGCCCAGAACAGCTATTCTTTTTGTTTTTTTATTCACGATATATATTTAATTTTTCAGCAGTTTTTCTGTCATTAGCTAGGCGGGGAACCTTATTTTGTCCGCCAAGCCTCCCTTCATCTTTCATAAATTTAACAAAACCATTTTTACTAATACAGGTTATTTTTAGTTCATCCAAAACACTTCCGGAAACAAGATCTCGATAATAACTATTGTGCTTTTGTAAACAAATATCAAGAGATTTTTTGAAACCTACTAAGTCTTCTGGGTGTTTTTTAAATTCTATAAACCACTCGTGATAAGGCAACCCATTAGAAGGATTAACTTGTGGGGCTACGTGAAACTCATTAATTTCTGCCGGAAAAAGCTTTAGGGTTTCTTTTAAAGAGCTCTCCACCTCTTCAGCAATGACATGCTCGCCAAAAGCAGATGTAAAATGTTTTATTCTGCCTGTTACCACAATTTTATACGGATCTTTTGAAACAAATTTGACGGTGTCGCCAATGCAGTATCCCCACAATCCCGCATTTGTATTGAGAATTATAACATAATTAACACCAACCACAACATCGGCAAGACATATTCTATTAGGTTTTTTGTTAAAAAAACTCTGAGCCTCTACAAACTCGTAAAAAATACCGTGATTAACACAAAGCAGCATCCCGTTTTCCTTTTGAGAGTCTTGATATGCTATAAAGCCTTCAGAAGCAGGGTATAACTCAATTCCAGCTATTTTTTTTCCAATGAGCCTTTCAAAGGTGTTTTTGTATGGGGCAAAATTAACACCACCATAAATAAAGAGGCTAAAGTTTTTAAACAAATCTCCAATTAATTTTCCGCTTTTTTTATTTAGTTTTTCAAAATACATTTGAACCCAAGGGGGTATCCCAGAAATAACAGTCATGTTTTCATCTATTGTTTCCGTTACAATAGCGTCTACTTTTTTTTCCCAATCCTCAATGGAATTCGTTGTAAAAGAAGGTAATCGGTTCTGCTTTAAGTAAAAAGGAATGTGATGAGCAACAATCCCCGAAAGACGACCGGTTAATATAGAGCCTGTTTTTGTTAAAACAGGGCTTCCCTGCAAAAAAATCATCTTTCCATTAACTATACTTGAGTTTCCTGTTTCCAAAATATAAGTCAGTATTGCGTCCTTCGCTGCTTTAAGGTGAAACGGCATGCTTTCTTTTGTAATTGGAATAAATTTTGAGCCAGATGTTGTGCCAGATGTTTTGCAAAAGTATATTGGTTTTCTTGGCCATAAGACATCCATTTCTCCATTTACAACTCTATCCACATATGTTTTAATTTCTTCATAATCTCTAATAGGTATGTTTTTTTTAAAATCATCGTAGCATGTTATGTCAGAAAAACCGTGGTCTATACCAAAAGCCGTTTTTTGTGCTTTTGCAATTAATTGACGCATAATTTTTTGTTGGTGTTTTACGGCACTGTGTTTCCACGCATTGTTTTTCTTTACAACAAAGCGGGCAAAACAGACACTTAAAAATGCTTTTAAGCCCATATCAAAAGACTATATATTTCTCTGGATCTACGGCTATCCCGTTGTGCCAAAGCTCAAAATGGAGATGAGGCCCAGAAGAATACTCACCAGAGTCACCAATTATTGCAATATGCTCACCTTTTTTTACATAATCACCTGTAGAGCGCAATAATACAGAGTTGTGTTTGTAAAAAGACAAATAACCATCTTTATGTTGCACAGCTATAGTATGACCTGTGTTTGGGTTCCATTCACTTAGAATTATTGTGCCCGCCAAAACAGAGGCGACTCTAGTGTTTTCTTTGGCAACCAGGTCAATGCCATAGTGAAGAGAGCCGGTGCTAAAACGATCGGTTATAACTCCAGAAATTGGTGGAAAAAAAAGTATTAAATTGTTTTTAACCGTATTAAAACTTAAAGTTCCCTTTTCTTCTTCTTCTACACTTAAACGAAATAGAGAGTCTTTAGCAGAAAGAGTGAAGTTGATTTTAGAGACATCTATCTGCAACTCTTCTTGTGACAACTTTTCTTCAAATGAGTTAACATTTCCGTTAATTATGTTTTCGAGGTTGTTTAAATATGTCTTTTGATTGTTTAAAACAGCAATAAGTGAGTCGGTTTTTATTGACAAATTAATAACGTTTTCTTCAAGGTCTTCTTTAGACATTCCCGGAACCAAATTTTTAATGGTAGTGTTAGAAATTAGCAAAAAAGAAAAGATAAATACAAGGGCCAAAAAACAGATAATGAAAGAAAACAACTTCAAACGATTGAACTTTAAAGAAATTTTTTCCTCAAAAGAATCGTCTGTCATAACAACAAAGCGATACTTTATTAAAGCTCTTTTTAGCAGACGAGTTATTTTGTTTTTATCGGACATAATTTTGCAAATATCATAAAATTATAAGCATATTTGCTATATTTTTTGAACAGAACAATAATAAAACTACTAAATCACAGTTTATTAATTTTATGAAAGTGACAATAAAACACAAAACAACAATAGCGGTATTGTTTTTGTTGTTGATTTTTTCATCCTGCTCAACAAAAAAGAAATCATGGGTAAACAGACAGTATCACAACACTTCTGCAAAATATAACGGCTATTTTAATGGAAATGAAAGTTTAAAGTCAGGGGTTTTGAAAATTCACAAAAATCACAAAGACGACTACACAACAATATTGAACATATTTCCCGAAACAAGGTTAGATGAATCAAAGAAAACCCACACCTATATGGACAAAGCCATACAAAAGGGCTCAATAGTAATTCAAAGACACTCAATGAAAATAGGCGGCAAAGAATACTGTAAATGGATAGATGATAATTACTTAATGATCGGGAAGGCTTATTTTTACAAAGGAAATTTCGATGAGTCAAGTAAGACTTTTGCGTTTATAAAAAGCGAATACGAAAACAATGAAATAAAATTGTTAGCATCACTTTGGTTGCTAAGGAGCTATATTGAAAAAGGTGATTTTTCTTCAGCAAAAAAAGAAATGGAAGACCTTAACTCTTATAAAGAGATTTCAAAAAAAACAAAAGCATTGTTGGCTAGTATATATGCAGATTACTATATTAGAGTTAATGACCTTTCTTTAGCAAAAAAAGAATTAATTAATTCGCTTCAACTAACTACAGGCAAAAGAAATAAAGTTAGACTTCATTATGTCTTGGCGCAAATTTATCAACAAAACAATCAATATACAGAAGCGCACAAACATTTTCAGCAAGTTTTGAAGTCTAGTCCAGAGTATGAAATGGCGTTTAATGCGAAAATGAATATTGCCAGAACTTTTTCAAAAGAAAATAAGGGTGCTGAGAAAATGCAGCAAGAGCTTTTAAAAATGACCAAAGACGACAAAAACAAAGAATATTTAGACCAAATATATTACACTATAGCGGAGTTAAATTTAAATACAGAAGACACAATTTCCGCATTAAATAACTACAGTCTTTCATCTCTCTATAGTATAGAAAACAACACCCAAAAAGCTATTTCTTTTTTAGCCGCAGCGAAATTAAATTTTTATCAAAAGAAATATTTCTCTTCAAAATCACTGTATGACAGCACAGTCAAATATATGGATAAAAATTATAGACTGTATTTAGAAACAAAAGAAGATCACAAGATAGTTTCTGAGCTAGTTTTAAACTTAAAAACAGTAGTTCTTCAGGATAGCTTGCAAGAACTTTCTAAACTAAGCCCTACGGAACAAAAAAGAATAATTCAACAAATTATACAAAAAGAAATAGCTGAAGAAAAAAGATTAGCTGAAGAAAAAAGACTACAAAAACAGGCCGCTTATCAAAGCGACCTCGATAACAGAAGGGGTAATCAGTTTGGAAAAAACACAAGTGGCGGAAAATGGTATTTTTATAATCCAGCCACACTAAGCTTTGGGCTTTCAGAATTTAGAAAAAAGTGGGGCTCCAGGAAGTTAGAAGACGATTGGAGAAGAAAGGATAAAAAAAGTTTAAACATAGGACAAGATACGCTATTTAATGACACCACAAAAGCTGCAACACAAAACACCAAAGATCCACAGTATTATTTAAATCAAATTCCTTCAGACGACCAGGACTTGTACTTATCAGATCAAAAAATAAAAGAGGCTCTTTATAATTTAGGGTTGTTGTATAAACAAAGTTTAAATAAAACAGAATTAAGCAGTCAAAGTTTTTTAGAAATTTTTAACAGGTACCCCAAAGACCGCGAATATTCCTCCTTAGCGCTTTATAGCGCCTACAACAATTATAAAGAAGTAAATGAAAAGAAAAAGAACAACATAAAAGAGTTATTAATAAAGACTTTTCCAAAAAGTATTTATACAAAAATGATTTTAGACTCTAATTATCAACACATTCAACAGAACGAAGAAAATAAAGAATTATTAAAATATAAAGAAGCGTTAGCGCTATATAACAACGAAAAATATAACCAGGTTTTATTATTAACAAAAAGTTTAAATGAAGGCGCATACAAATCAAAATTATTACTTTTAAGAGCGCTTTCTCAAATTTCATCAGGCCTTACAGAAGAAGCTTTAGCAACACTAAAAACAATCGAAAACAAAGATGATCTTGTGTTCGCTCAGGCAAGACACTTAATAGAGTCAATAAATGATCCAACAAGAATACAAGAGGCTAATGAAATAGCAAAAACAGGATCGTCGTATTTGTATAGGAAAAATACTCCCCACATGATAGTTTTAACACTAATAAATAAGGAGGTTGACATGACCTATCTAAAAACATTAATCTCGGACTTTCACATAAAAAATATTGGAAATGAGGTGTTTGAAGTAAGCTCTCTGCTTCTGGGAACAGATCACCACCTGGTAATAATTAAGCCTTTTGAAAATGCAAACGAATCAATGGAATACTTAATGTTATTTGCATCAGAACAAAAAATAATTAGAGAGCTTAAGAAGACGGAACACAATATGTTTTCAATGTCTTTAGAGAACTTTAGACAGTTTTATGAGAAGAAAGATATTGATGGATACAAAAGGTTTTTCTCAACAAATTATAATTAAATAAAACTATATAATCACAATAATTTTATAAGTTTGCTAAAAAACATAATAATGTTCTCTAATCTAGAAAAAAAAAAAGATATGAAGGAAACAATTAACACTATTGGTGTTGGAACGATAGTTTCGGGAGACATCGATTCAAAAGGAGATATTAGAGTAGACGGAACACTGAAAGGGACTGTTAATACATCGGGAAAAGTCGTTCTTGGAAAAGAAGGGGTAATTGAGGGTGATGTTTCTTGCAATAGTGCTGATATTGCAGGGGTTGTAAATGCTAAAATAACAGTTTCACAATTACTGCTACTTAAATCCACGGCAAAGTTAAATGGAGATATTGTAACGAATAAACTTTCAATAGAACCAGGCGCTGCGTTTACGGGTTCTTGCAGCATGGGCGCGGTTATTAAAGACATTAAAGATGCGGGAACACAAGAACAAAAAGAAAAAACCGCTTAATAAATACCTGCTTTTAACCTCTCTGTCATTTCAAATGGGCATAATTATTTACTTAGGCGCCTATCTAGGAGAATATTTTGACAAACAAAACGAAGTAAATAATAACTCATATACTAAAATTTGTGTTTTGTTTTCGGTCGCAATATCATTATACCTGTTTATAAAACAAGCTAAAAAACTCAACAATGAAAAATAAATTAGCTGTTTTTCATTTTGTGTTGGCAGCAATACTCACTTCGGTATTTTTTTTACAAAAAAGCATTACACAAACAGACCATTTACTAGAATTATATTTAATTAATGCTTTTGCAGCTATTTTAGTTTATAATCTTGCTGTGTTTTTTAGAAAAACACAAAAAGATCATTTAGGTTATTTTTTTTTAGCAGGAACAGCGCTTAAGTTTTTTGTTTTTTTTGTTTACGTTTTACCTATTTTTAAAGAAGATGGAAACCAAACTAAAGAAGAGTTTTTTTCTTTCTTTGTTCCATATGTTGTTGCTTTAATAGTTGAAACAATATCATTAGTTTTACTATTAAATCAGGGTGATACAAACAACGTTAAAAATTAATTAAAAATATTCTTAAAACACACCCTAAAATTACTATAATTATCTAATTTTGTAATCATTATAGTTTTAATGAAAACAAAAATAAAAATTACGTCTTTATTTTTTCTGTTAGCTTTATTTACGCATACTGTTTTTGCTGTTAACGATGGTGGATATACTAAAGAAAGAGATGTGCGTTCAGAGTATAAAGAATTTAAAGACCATCACCTAAAAGACAACCATTCGTTTAAAATTTTTTACTACAAAACTGGAAACAAAAAGAAATACATTTCTTTTCCATTGCCCGTAATAATATATAGTGAGCATGGTTTAGACGTTTTTATGTCTTCAAAATTTTATAACGAGAAAAATAAACGTGTCTCACATATTATTGATGATCGAATATACAAAATAGATAAAAAAAGCGAAAAAATAAAAGCAACACTTGCGTCTGGCAAAGAGTTAAAGGTTATTGATTTTTCAATAACTAAAAATGTTGTTCTGATTTTGCTCTGTATCTTTTTAATGCTGTTTGTTTTTATAAAAATGGCGCGGTCTTATTCAAAAAATCCAATTCCTTCAGGAGCGGGAAGGTTTTTAGAACCAATAGTTTTGTATATAAGAGATGATATTGCCAGACCAAATATTGGTGAAAAACATTACAAAAGATATATGGGGTTTTTGCTAACAGTGTTTTTTTTCATTTGGTTTGTTAATCTATTTGGATTAACGCCAGTTGGTTCTAATGTTACTAACAACATAGCGGTTACCGCCTCCTTGGCTTTATTAACATATATAATTACAACATTTACCGCAAACAAAAATTATTGGGGTCATATTTTTTGGATGCCGGGTGTGCCTACTCCAATGAAATTGATTTTAGCCCCAATAGAACTTTTAGGAACAATTATAAAGCCTTTTTCTTTAATGATAAGGCTTTATGCAAATATGACTGCAGGGCACGTTGTGTTGATGAGTATCTTAGGTCTGATATTTATTTTTCAAAGCTGGCTTGGGGGAACCCTGTCTTTTGGTCTTGCTTTTGCCCTTTGTCTTTTAGAATTACTAGTGTGTGCTCTACAAGCATATATATTTACAATGTTGTCTGCCCTTTATTTTGGGGCCGCCGTAGAAGAGCATCATCATGACTAAAATAACTAAAATATTAACTAGAGTGTTTAATTTAAATTAATTAATTATGGAAATTCCAGCAATTGTAGGTGGTGGTTTAGTGGTAATCGGAGCAGGTATTGGTATTGGTAGAATTGGGGGTTCGGCATTGGAAGCAATGGCGAGACAACCAGAACTAACCGGTAAAATACAAACTGTGATGCTTATTGCGGCTGCACTTATTGAAGGTATTGGTTTTGCAGCATTGTTTGCGCTGTAACCAAAATCACAAATCAAAACCACAAGGGTAGCTTGTGGTTTTGATTAATTTTAGTTTAAATAAAAAAAAATAAAATGGAAAAACTAATTACAGACTTTTCTTTGGGTCTTTTCTTTTGGCAGACATTATTATTTATAGTGCTTGTTGTTTTTTTAAAAAAATATGCGTGGAAACCAATTCTTTCTGCAGTTGAGGATCGAGAGGAAGGAATTAAAGACGCACTTGCCTCGGCTGTAAAAGCTAAGGCTGAAATGGAGAGCCTAAACGCTGACAACGAAAGAGTTCTTTTAGAAGCGAAGCAAGAGAGAGATAAGCTTTTAAAAGAAGCTAGGGAAACAAAAGACTATATTATAAAAGAGGCAAAGGAAAAAGCAAATATAGAAGCAGATAGGCTAATGTCCTCTGCAAAAGAACAAATTGCAAATGAAAAAATAAAAGCAATAACAGAGCTTAAAAAAACTGTTGCTTCTCTATCAATAGATATTGCTGAAAAAGTGTTAAAAAGCGAACTTAAAGATAAAAGTATGCAAGAAAAATTTATAGAGACAACACTAGAAGATACAGAATTAAATTAGATGAAGTACAAAAGAGCAGCCATAAGATATGCAAAAGCATTAATGCAGCTTTCAATAGAAAAACACTGTTTACAATCAACATATAAGGATATGTTGCTGTTAGACTCTGTATGTAAAGAAAATAAAGAGTTTAGGCTATTATTAAGTAGCCCAATAATTAACTCCAAAAAGAAGTTAGAAATTTTAACTCAAATATTTGATTCTGAGATTAGCAATTTAACTAAATCGTATATCTCTATAATTACAAATAAAAAAAGAGAGGCTCTAATACCAGAGATTTCTTTAAGCTTTTTAAAACAGTACAAGACGCACTCCAATATACAAGAGGCCACTATTATTACGTCAACTAAAATATCTCAAAAAACAAGAGAAAAAGCCGAGAAATATATAGAGGGTCTGGGGGTGAAAAAAGTAGAGCTTATTGAGGTTGTTAATGAAAGTATTATTGGCGGAGCAATTATACGTATTGACGATAAACAGCTCGACCTTAGTATTGCTAATGAAATTTCTGAATTAAGAAAAAACTTTAATAAAAACACATATTCACAAAAATAAAAAAAATGGCAGAAGTTAAACCAGCTGAGGTATCAGCAATTTTAAGACAACAATTATCAGGACATAAATCAAATGCAGAACTTCAAGAAGTGGGAACACTTCTACAAGTTGGTGATGGTATAGCTAGAATTTACGGCTTATCTAACGTGCAGTCAGGTGAGTTAGTTGAATTTGATAACGGCATCCAGGCAATAGTTTTAAATCTTGAAGAGGACAATGTGGGTGTTGTATTGCTTGGACCTTCTAAAGGAATTAAGGAGGGGGATACAGTAAAAAGAACAAATAAAATTGCTTCAATTGATGTGGGAGAAGGAATGCTTGGCCGGGTTCTTGATGGTATGGGTAACCCTATAGATGGAAAAGGACCGGTGTCGGGCAAGACATATGAAATGCCAATTGAACGAAAGGCTCCGGGTGTTATTTATAGACAACCTGTTGATGAGCCCTTACAGACAGGCCTAAAAGCCGTTGATGCCATGATTCCGGTGGGTAGGGGACAACGAGAGCTCATAATAGGAGATCGACAAACAGGAAAGACCGCTGTTGCAATTGACACAATTATCAATCAAAAAGAATTTTATGACAAAGGTGAGCCGGTATACTGTATATATGTTGCGATAGGACAAAAGGCATCTACAGTGGCTGCTTTAGCCGATTCACTTGAAAAGGCAGGAGCTCTTGATTACACCGTTATTGTTGCTGCAAATGCCTCTGATCCTGCACCAATGCAATGTTATGCACCATTAGTGGGCGCAGCTATAGGTGAGTTTTTCAGAGATACCGGAAAAGCAGCATTAATTGTGTATGATGATCTTTCTAAACAAGCCGTTGCATACAGGGAGGTTTCTTTATTACTAAGAAGGCCACCAGGAAGAGAGGCTTACCCCGGAGATGTTTTTTATTTACACTCTAGACTCCTAGAGCGTTCTGCAAAGGTCATTAATGATGATAAAATTGCAGCTCAAATGAATGACTTACCGGATTCTCTTAAAGATGTTGTTAAGGGTGGAGGTTCTTTAACAGCCCTTCCTGTAATAGAGACACAAGCTGGAGATGTTTCGGCGTATATTCCTACTAATGTTATTTCTATTACAGATGGACAGATATTTTTAGAGAACAACCTTTTTTTATCAGGAGTTAGGCCGGCGATTAATGTTGGGATATCTGTTTCAAGAGTTGGTGGTTCTGCGCAAATAAAATCTATGAAAAAGATTTCGGGAACGTTAAAGCTAGACCAGGCTCAGTATAGAGAGCTTGAGGCTTTTGCAAAATTTGGCTCGGACCTTGATGCTGCCACTACAGCTGTGATAGAAAAAGGCAAAAGAAATGTAGAAATATTAAAACAAGGCCAGTATTCTCCTTTAAGGGTAGAGGAACAGGCGGCGATTATTTATTGCGGAACAAATGGTTTGTTAATGGATGTTCCAGTGGAAAGAATTAAGGAGTTTGAAGCAGAATACATTGATTTCTTACATTCAAAACACCAAAAAATACTAGATCAATTAGCTTCTGGAAAACTAACAGATGAGATTACTAATACTTTAGAAAATGTAGCAGCTGATTTATCATCAAAATATGCAAAATAATAATGGCTAATTTAAAAGAAATAAGATCAAGAATAACGTCTGTCGGTTCTACTATGCAAATAACATCTGCAATGAAGATGGTTTCGGCGGCTAAGTTAAAAAGAGCTCAAGATGCAATAACACAGATGAGACCTTATTCAAATAAGCTAACAGAGTTATTAGAAAATCTTAGTGCTAATTTAGATAGTTCAAGTACAGGAAAATACACAGAAAAAAGAGATTTAAAAAAAATACTTTTTGTAACTATTAGTTCAAACAGAGGTTTGTGCGGCGGATTTAATGCTAATATTATCAAAAAAACAAAGGATTTAATCAAAAATAAATACTCTAAATGCTCGCCTTATATACTATCAATAGGCAAAAAAACATCTGAACACTTTGCTAAAAATAATTTTGATATCATCAAAAAATCAGACGAGTTATTTTCTGACTTAACATATAATAATGTTAAAGAAATAGCTGAGTTTATAATGAGTGCATTTATTGACAAAAAATTTGATAAGGTTATTTTGGTTTATAATAGGTTTAAAAATGCTGCAACACAGGTTGTCATGTCAGAAAAATTTTTACCATTAGAACAAAAAAAATCTAATACTAATTTGAGTATGGATTACTTATATGAGCCATCACAAAAGCAGGTTGTTCGAGAGCTAATACCTAAATCACTAAAAACACAGTTGTTCAAAGCAGTATTAGATTCACATGCGTCTGAACATGGGGCAAGAATGACAGCTATGCATAAAGCAACAGATAATGCAGCGGAGCTTAAAAAGGAGCTAACACTCACATACAACAAAGCAAGGCAAGCGGCGATTACTGGAGAGATTCTTGAAATAGTAGGTGGTGCAGAAGCACTAGAAAGTTGAAATAAAACAGACCAAATTTAATAATACCTATTCTTATTAAAAAGTTTTTTTGATTAAAATTCAAATAAATATATTTGTAAAAAAACTTAAAAATGAATCAGAAAAACATAATAAAAGAAATTAAAGAAAGCGTTTGTTACCTTACAATCAATCGGCCTAAGAATTTAAATGCACTAAATAAGAATACTATTACAGAATTAAGTAGTGAGATTATTGACGCTAATCAAGATGTTTCTATCAGATGTATAGTCTTAACGGGTTCTGAAAACAAAGCTTTTGTAGCTGGTGCAGATATTAAAGAGTTTATTTCATTTAGTAAAAGTGAGGGAGAAAAACTCGCAAGAAAAGGGCAGAATGAATTATTTGATATTGTTGAAAATTCCAGTAAACCAATAATTGCGGCCATTAATGGATTTGCTTTGGGAGGTGGTTTAGAGTTGGCAATGGCATGTCATATAAGAATAGCTTCTGATAACGCAAAAATGGGACTGCCAGAAGTTTCTTTGGGTGTGATTCCGGGTTATGGAGGCACGCAGCGTTTAGCACAGCTTGTTGGTAAAGGTAAAGCAATGGAAATGATAACAACCGCAATTATGATATCTGCTAACGAAGCAAAGAATTGGGGGTTAGTTAATCATGTGTGCTCACAAGAGGAGCTTATAGAAATATCAACAAAAATAGCTAAATCAATTTCTAAAAACTCTCCAATGGCAGTTTCTAAAGCAATAAAGTGTATAAATTCTGGATATGCTTTCGGTACTGAAGGTTATGAAGTTGAAAAAAAAGAATTCGGAAACTGTTTTGGGACGCCAGATTTCATTGAAGGCACAACAGCGTTTATAGAAAAAAGAAAACCTAACTTTTCAAATATTGAATAATATTAAAAAACTTGCGAGCCAAACAGCTATTTATGGTATAAGTAGCGTTGTTGGTAGGATACTTAATTATTTATTAGTTCCTCTTTATACACGTTTGTTTACAACATCTGAATATGGTGTAGTAACCGAGCTTTATGCATACGTAGCATTTTTAGTAGTGCTTTTAACTTATGGCATGGAGACGGCTTTTTTTAGATTTTCAAAACAAGAAAATGAAAACAAGGTTTTTAGCACAGCACTAATATCACTTTTTGTCTCCTCTTCTATTTTTGTTTTATTAATAACAATGAACTCTTCTTTAATAGCAGAAAAAATTGGTTTCGGCATACTTAAAGTATACATAAATTATTTTGCAGTTATTGTAGGTATTGATGCTGTTTCTGCAATTGTATTTGCAAAGTTAAGAAAACAAGAACGCGCTACTAGATTTGTAATTCTTAAGCTAATAGGTATATTAACAAACATAATATTAAATTTATATTTTGTTTGGTTTAAGGGAATGGGAATAGAGTATATATTTATTTCTAATTTAATATCTTCAGTATTGGTCGCTATTTGTTTGATTCCTGAAATTATTAGTGCTAAAATTGAGTTTAGGTTTTATGTCTGGAAAAAAATGTTTTATTACGGTTTTCCTCTTTTAGTTGCTGGTTTAGCAGGTGTTGCAAATGAAACGCTGGATAGAGTTATGATTAAGCAAACAAGCCATCCAAAGCAGATTTATGAAAAATATCTAAACCAACAAAATATAAATGATATTAAAATCAAAAGTGGAGAAACACAAAGTTATATTATAGAAGAGATTAATTCTTTCGGAGACGATCATATAAAACTATCTAAAAAAACCAAGCTTTTTATAAACAAAGTACGAGCTTCTGAGCTGGGGTTATATGGTGCATTTTACAAGCTTTCTATCTTAATGATATTATTCATACAGGGGTTTAGATTTGCCGCCGAACCTTTCTTTTTTTCACACAGAAGAAAAAATGGAAACAAAAAAGTTTATGCTGATATCATGAAATATTTTATTATTTGCATGGCTTTTATATTTTTATTTATAATAATTTTTTATGATTTTTTTGTAAGTTTCTTAGGAGAGGACTTTAGACACGATGATCGCGGTTTTACAGTTTTGTCTATTCTTTTACTAGCAAATTTTCTGCTTGGGGTGTTTTTTAATTTGTCAGTTTGGTACAAACTTACAGACAAAACTAAGTTTGGAGCATACCTGTCTATAGGAGGAGCGATTGTTACAATCCTTTTTAACTTGTTGTTGATACCTAAATTAGGTTTTATAGGTTCAGCATGGACAACACTTTTATGCTATTTTTGTATGGTTTTATCCAGTTATTTTTTAAGTAAAAAATATTTTTATATACCTTATAACACAAAAAGAATTTTAATTTATGTAGCTTTCATGCTTATTATTTATGTTTTAATTTTAACATTAAAGTTAAATCTATTCGTTAATACGTTGTTCTTAATAGTATTTATGATATTTGTATACATAATAGAAAAACCCAAAAAGGTTCATCATGAAAATTAAAATAATTAATAAATCTAATAACAAAACCCCTTGTTATTCTACAAAAAAATCCGCAGGACTTGATTTAAGAGCGCATATTCAAGAACAAATTAATATAAAACCAATGTCAAGGGTTTTAATAAAGACAGGTCTTTTTATTGAACTTCCTGAAGGCTATGAAGCGCAGATTAGACCAAGAAGTGGCTTGGCATATAAAAATGGAATTACGGTATTAAATACCCCGGGTACGATAGACGCTGATTACCGTGGTGAAGTAGGTGTACTACTAATAAACCTGTCCAATGATACTTTTAAAATAAATAATGGGGACAGAATAGCACAAATGGTAATAGCAAAATATGAGCAAGTAGCTTTGGTAGATGTAGAACAACTAGATAATTCTCAACGAGGAGACGGGGGATTTGGAAGCACGGGCATAATTTAATGAAAAGGATTGCATACATACTTGTTTTATGTTTTAGTGTTCAGCTAAACGCTCAAACTTTTTTAAAGCCAAAAAAAGACGAATCAGAACAAAGTCTAAAAAATGAGATAAAAAAGAAGTTGTTTGATGACTATTTTTTCTCTGCTATTAAATCCAAGTCGCTAGAAAATTATGAAGAAGCGGTAAATGCATTTCAAAGATGTATAGAATTAGATGATAAACAGTCAGTCGTGTTTTATGAGTTGGCAAAAATATATCAGCGACAAGAGCAAATTTTTATGTCTATCAACAGCATCGAGAAAGCTATATCAATAGAGCCAGAAAATTATTGGTTTAGAACACTTTATGCAGAGCTCTTATACATGCAAAATGATTATTTAAAGTCTGCAGAACAATATAAGCTTCTTATTGAAATTGAGCCTAAAGAGCAGCAACTATATTTTATGTTAGCCGAAATGTATGTGTACGCTAATAAAATCAAAAAAGCTATCGAGGTTTATGATAAACTACAACTTAAAATAGGCGTCGACAAATTACTTTCAATGCAAAAACACAGTCTTTACAGACAGTTAAAGGATATTGGTTCGGCACTCAATGAATTAGAAATATTAATAAAAGAATTTCCAGAAGATATTGAGGCTATGGAAATTTTATCTGAGTTGTACCTTTTAAATAACGAACAAGAAAAAGCATTTGAACTTTTTAAAAAAATATCAATTCTTGATCCCAAAAACGGAAGAATTCATTTGACACTAGCGGATTACTATAGGCAAATAGGAGACAATGAAATGTCTTATACGCATTTAAAGTTAGCTTTTGAATCCTTAGAGTTAGACATAGATACTAAAATAAGTGTTATGATATCCTATTATCGACTTGTTGGCATAAATAATGATATAACAACACAGGCATATGAGCTCGCCAATATTTTACTTAAACTTTATCCTGAAGAAATTAAAGTTCGCGCTGTTTATGCCGATATATTATACACAAACAATGATATTGATGAAGCAAAAAAACAATACCTAAAAATTTTAGAAAATGATAAGTCTAAAAGTGAAGTTTGGAGTCAGATTATGCTTATTCAAGCTAAAAAAGGAGAGTTTAAAGACATGTTAGAGATAAGTGGCCAAGCGCTTGAATATTTTCCGCTAAATCCATTGTTTTATTATTTTAACGGTATTGCGAATATTAGGCTGGAAAATTATGATAAAGCTATTTTGTCCTTAAAAAACGGCTTAGACTTTGCGATTAATAATGATGATCTCATAATAGAAATTAATTTGTCTCTTGCAGATTTATATCATAAAAAAGATCAACACGAATTGTCTGATGAGCATTTTGAAAAAGTTTTGTTTTTGGACCCTGAAAACACGATTGTCTTAAATAACTATGCATATTATTTGTCATTGAGAAAGAATAATCTCGAGAAAGCAAAATCCATGTCTTATAAGTGTAACCAGTTAGAGCCAGAAAACAGTACATATCAAGATACATATGCTTGGGTGCTTTATCAACAAGAGGATTATAAAAACGCGAAGATTTGGCTTGAAAAAGCTCTTTCGAACGGAGGCGATTCAAGTGCTGTTATTATTGAACATTATGGTGATGTTTTATATAAACTTGGAAATGTACAAGAAGCAAAAATACAGTGGATTAAAGCTTTAGATGTTGGATCAGGAGGCAATTTTTTATATAAAAAAGCAACACAAGGGATCCTCTATGAATAAATTTATAATAATAGTTTCTATAATATTTTGTTCTTGCGGCATTAAACATGTCACAAAAAGCATAAGTGATAAAAATCAATATAACACAGCCCAACTAACACAAAAAGTAATTGAAAAAAACAATTATTTAAATTATAATTGGTTTAACTTAACTGGAAAGGTTAACATTAACACCCAACAGACATCTCAAAAAATCAATATTAATATTAAATCAAAAAAAGATAGTTTAATTTGGGCTTCTTTTAGATCAACTCTTGGAATAGAGGTTGCAAGGATAAAACTCACAAAAGATAGTTTATATTTTATAAACAGGCTGGCAAAAACATATTTTAAAAAAAAAATATCTAATTTAAAAAGAATACCAGCACTTGAAAACCTTGACTTAACTTTTCAACAAATACAAGACTTTATTTTAACAGGTTTTGACCCCGCCCCAAACCATAAAGTTATTACTGGTAAATATGCGGGAAATTATCCGTTTTTGAATGATTTACCTGATGAAGAGTTTTTTGGTTTTGTTTCCAACGAACACAATTATATTTTTTCTAAAAATTTTAATTTCATTTTAGCCGAGTTTTTTTATGATAGGTTTGTAGCGGTAATCACATTTTCAGAACACAACAAAAAAACAGGGGCGCCGTATAAAAAAACCATAAAAATATTTGATGCTGAATTGGGCAATATACAAGCCCATTTTGATATAAGTTACAATAACATGCGGTTTGACATACCCCAAAAAATTAGCTTTAATATTCCTAAGAACTATGAGCAAATACAATAAAGCTGTTTTGACTTTTTTGTTATTTACGCAAATAATGTTTGCGCAAAGCAAGTTGGAATTAGAAGAACAAAAACAAGAAATCCAAGAACAAATTAATTTTACCTCAAACCTGCTTAAAACAATTGGAAAAGACAAAAAAAAGTCTTTATTATATTTAAAAATTTTAAATAAACAAATTGAACAAAAAGAACAGTATGTTGTCTCTTTAAATGCAGTAATCTCACAATTAAACAAAGACTTAAACTTAGCAAAAAAAGACACAATTGAGCTGAATAATAAAATTAAATTAAAAGAAATTAATCTAGAAAAAAGTAGGAGTGACTACGCTAAAATGATTTATGCAGCCTTCAAGTATAGCCATCATTCAAATAAAATTCTTTTTATTGTTTCTTCAGAAAACATTAATCAAGCGTACAAGCGCATATTATACCTAAAACAATTTGCTTTATACAGAAAAAAACAATCCAACAAGATTGAAAAGCTTAAATTAGATTTAAAAAATCAAAAATCCGAATTAATTATTTTGACAAATAAGCTTGAAGATCAGTTTGTTGAAAAGCAAAAGCTTCTAACAACACAAAAAAAAGAGTTAGAAAGCATAAGTGTTGATAAGCAACAAAAAAATAATGTCTTAGAGAGCTTAACGAAATCAGAACTTAAAATTAAAAAGCAACTTCAAGATCAGAAAAAAAAGATAGATGAACTGAACATCAGAATTAAACAAATAATTGAAGAAGAAATAGCAAAAGCAAGCAAAAAATCACCGGAATATAAGTCAACTCCAGAAATATTAGCACTTTCACAAGAGTTTTCAAAAAACAAAGGGAGTCTACCTTGGCCTGTTGAAAAAGGCATTATTATTTCTCGCTATGGAGTACAAAAACACCCGGTCTTTAACAATGTCCAAACATTTAATAATGGAATTAATATTGCCACAAACCCGGGCAGTATTGTTAGGTCTGTTTTTGAAGGAGTTGTCTCCAGAATATTTTTTATTAAAGGAAAAGGAAAAGGAATTCTTATAAATCATGGCGAGTATTTTACAGTTTATTCAGGAATACAAGAGGTAAGTGTTAAAAGCGGTGACAAAATCTTTTCAAAACAAATGTTAGGAACAGTTTTAACAAACAAGGAAGAAAATCAAACGGAAATTCATTTTGAAATATGGAAAGGGTATGAGAAAAAAGACCCTTCTGACTGGTTGTATAAGGCGTATTAAATCAAAAAACATAAATTTGCATTAAATAAATTCTAAATTATGACAACAGTATTATTAGCAATTGGACCGTGGCAAATAGCAGTAATTGCCGTTCTTATATTATTAATGTTTGGAGGAAAAAAAATACCAGAACTTATGAGGGGCTTGGGCAAAGGGGTTAGCGAATTTAAGAAGGGGAAAGACGGGGAGAAAGAAAAAAAACAGGATGATTAATAATTCATATTTTGAAACCATATTATTCATACTTAGAACTACAAAAAGCTTTAAAAAGTAAAAAAACTACATGTTTTAAAACTACTAAGCTTTATCTTTCAAGAATATCCGACCATACTCATTTAAATATATTTGTTGAGGTTTTTGAAAAAGAAGCTTTAGCCAAGTCTAAGTTAGTTGATGAAAAAATACAAAAAGGAACAGCTGGCAGGCTGGCCGGTATGGTTATAGGCATCAAAGACAATATTTGCCTGAAAAACCACACAGTTACTGCAGCTTCAAAAATACTTAATGGCTTTGAGTCTTTATTTACAGCAACTGCTGTTCAAAGATTAATAGATCAAGACGCAATAATTATAGGTAGGTTAAATTGTGATGAATTTGCAATGGGTTCAGCTAATGAGAATTCAGTTTATGGCTCTGTAAAGAACCCAATAGACAAAACTAGAGTAGCCGGAGGCTCTTCTGGTGGCTCCGCTGCCGCTGTAGCAGCTGGTTTGTGTTTAGCCTCGCTCGGAAGTGACACTGGCGGCTCTGTAAGACAGCCAGCCGCTTTTTGTGGTGTTGTAGGTGTAAAGCCTACTTATTCTCGTGTTTCAAGACATGGCCTTATTGCATATGGCTCCTCTTTTGATCAAATAGGACCGTTGACAAACAATGTTTATGATGCCGCTCTAATTTTAGAGGTTATTTCTGGAAATGACGACTATGATTCTACAACATCTTCCAGAAAAGTTGACCATTACTCAAAGATTATTTCAACTTCTTCTCCAAAAAGAATTGCTTATTTTAGACAGGCATTAGAGCTACCAATCTTAGATAAAGAAATTAAGAATACTATAGAAAACAAAATAATTGATTTAAAAAATAATGGACATACTGTTGATGCTGTTGATTTTCCGTATTTTGACAGTTTGATGCCAACTTACTATATTTTAAGTACAGCTGAAGCCTCTTCAAATTTAGCTCGTTATGACGGTGTTCATTTTGGATACAGAAGTAAAGAAATCACGGATCTAGAATCTACATATAAAAATTCTAGAACAGAAGGTTTTGGTGAAGAAGTTAAGAGAAGAATAATGCTCGGCACATTTGTTTTGAGCTCTGGATATAATGAAGAGTTTTATAACAAGGCATTAAAAATAAGACGCTTAATACAGGACGATACTAAAAAAATTTTTCAAAGCTATGACTTACTTATTTCGCCAGTAACACCTCATACAGCTTTTCCAATTGGGGGAAAAAATATAGATCCAACAAAAGCATATCTTGAAGATGTTTTTACTGTCCACGCTAATCTTTCGGGAAACCCGGCCATTAGTATGCCCATTTCGAATCACACTAATGGAATGCCAATAAGTTTACAGATTACATCAGGAATGTTTAAAGAAAAAGAAGTGTTTTCTTTTGCTAATAGTATATACAAGCTGCAATGAGTGTCTTAAAAATATTAATTGTATTATCAACACCTTTTTTTCTTTTTTCTCAGCAAAATCTTCCCTATAAAATGGGAGAGTATACATCTTATAATATTTCTTTTGAGGGGATTAATGTTGCGTTTGCAGACATTCACATAAGAAAATCTATCCTTATTAATAAAACGCCAACATTTCATATCGTAGCCAAAGCAAAAACCGCTTCATTCTTCGATTTATTTTTTAAAGTAAGAGACACATATGAAACCTATATTGATACTTCCCGCCTTTTACCAGTTAAATTTTACAGAGACATACAGGAGGGAGGTCATAAAAAAATACAGAAATATTATTTTCAACATAAAAAAAAGAAAGTGTATTTCAAAGACACATCACGTACAATATTTGAAACAACACAAGATATGTTGTCTGCATTTTTTTATGCCCGAACATTTAACAGCGAAAACCTAAATAAGCAAACAAAGTTTACAGTTCCTGTTTTTATGGACGAAGAAAACTTTGATTTAGATATTTTATATTTGTATAGCGAGACTTTAGAAACCAAAATAGGAAAGATAAACTGCATGGTTTTTAAACCAATTATGCAGGAGGGACGTGTTTTTGAAGACGGAGAACAAATGAAAGTCTGGATATCTGATGATGATAATCGCCTGTTAATTAAGGTTGAAACAGAGATTTGGGCAGGAACAATTAAAGCTGAAATTTTAAGCGTTAAAAACACTCAACAGAAATATAATCAATAAGCGGGAAGTTTTTTATGAGAAAATTTTATAAAAGAAAAAAAACAAATAAAATAAAATGGATTAAAATTGTTTTATTTTTTTTAGTTTTTTATATCAGCTTTGCACTAATAAAAAATAAGACAGTAATTACTGACTCCGATGAACTGAACATAAATAACGAAGTAGCAGTAGAAACCCGAAAACCAGTTTTTGAATACGGCATACAATTAGACTCTTTTAAAATAATAAAAGAAGTTGTTTTAAGTGGTGAAAACATTTCAGGTATTTGGGCTAATTATAATATGTTTTTTTTAAAAGATGATATATTAACAAAATCATTAGGGGTTTTTGATTTTGTTAAAAACCTAAAAGCGACAAATAATTATACTGTGCTTTTAAAAGGCGACACCGCTCGGTATTTTATTTATGAGTTAGATAAGATAAATTATGTTGTCGTGGATGTTTGTGACAGAGATAATATAGATGTATATAAGGGAGTCAAGCAAGTTATTACAAAACCAATGTTTTCACAAGCTGTAATTACCTCTTCATTATCCGAGGCTTGCTCAGAAAAAAATATTAGTCAGAAACTTTCTCAAGAGATCTCCGAGATTTATGCTTGGACAATTGATTTTTTTAGAATTCAAGAAGGAGATATATTTAAGGTTTATTACGAGAATAATTATGTAGACAGTTGCGGAAAGGAAAAATATATTGGTGTTGGAAAAATATTAGCAGCAGAATTCGTTCATAAAAATCAAAGTTTTTATGCTTTTTATTTTGAGCAAAATGGTAATTATGGCGAATATTTTGATGAAAATGGCATGACATTGAGAAAAGCTTTTTTGAAGGCTCCGCTCAATTATTATAGAATTAGCTCAAGGTATAGTAAAAACAGAAAACACCCTGTTACAGGACAATGGAAGGGGCATTTCGGTACTGATTACGCAGCCCCAAAAGGAACCCCAATTATGACAACTGCAAACGGTACAATAGAGATAGCTAGCTTTACAAAATATAACGGATATTATGTAAAGGTTAAGCATAATAGTACCTATTCAACACAGTATTTACATATGTCAAAAATTAAATCTAATATAAAAAAAGGTGTATTTGTTAAGCAGGGTGACATAATTGGTTATGTTGGTAGCACCGGATTAGCTACAGGTCCGCATGTTTGTTATAGGTTTTGGAAAAACGGAGTTCAGGTGGATCCATACAAACAAAAGCTTCCTCCAGGCGACCCTATTGAGGAAAAAAATAAAGTAAAATTTTTGCAGTATAAAGATAGTCTTTTGCTTAAATTAACTCAAACTCAAATGTAAATGAATATTTGTGAAAATAGATTAAAGATATTTTTTATTATAATATTACAAGGTTTATTTTTTAATTCTAATACGCAGAGTGTATTTATTGAAAACAAGGGTCAATTTAATGAGGAAGTTATTGCAAAAATAAATGTACCATCAGGATCTTTATTTATAGAAAAGGACCAACTAAAATTTGCTTTTTTTTCATCAGAACAACTAAAGCAAAGGCACGACTTACATAATAAAAATAGTATTATTGATGCGCATGCCTATACCATTTCTTTTGTTAACTCTAACAAAACACACTCTACCATTTTTGCAAACGAAGAAAGTTATTTTGAAAATTATTTTTTAGGGTCAAAATCTAATTGGGCAACTAATGTTAGAACATATAAGTCTGTACACAAAAAAAGCTTATATACGGACATAGACTTAAACTATTATATATATAACGATAAACTAAAGTATGATTTTATAGTTTCTCCCAAAGCAAGCCCAAGTAAAATTAAAATTTTATATGAAGGGTTACAAAATATTTATATTGATAATATAGGTAGACTTTGCTTAGTGACCTCAGTCAATACGATTATAGAACACAAGCCGTATGCTTATCAGTTCATTAAAGGAAAAAAACAGGAAATACCTTGTGTCTATAAATTAAACAAAAACATTCTAACATTTGAACTGCCCGAAGGCTATGATGAATCTAACGAGTTAATTATAGATCCTGTTTTAGAGTTTTCAACATACTCTGGTAGTACAGCCGATAACTTTGGTTATACGGCAACATATGATAATATGGGTTTTTTATATTCTGGAAGTACTGTTTTTGGTACAGGATATCCTACAACAACAGGTGCTTATCAAATAAATTACGCGAACACATCTTCAGGAACTGACATTGCAATTACGAAATATGACACAACAGGAACACAACGTATTTTTTCAACTTATTTAGGTGGAGGGCAGGATGAGCTCCCCCATTCAATGATTGTAAATTCATTAAATGAGTTGTTTGTTTTTGGCACAACAGGCTCAGCGGATTTCCCTGTAACACCTAATGCATTTCAAAAACATTTTAATGGAGGGGCAGCCTTTTCACCATCTGGTATTGGTGTTAACTTTCCTCAAGGCACAGATATTTTTGTAACACGCCTAAGCGCTAATGGAGGAGATTTATATGCTTCTTCATTTATTGGTGGCTCTGGAAACGACGGGCTAAATATTGATCCCCGTCTTAATTATAATTATGCTGACGAGGTAAGAGGTGAAATAGATATAGACAGACAAAATAATGTATATATTTCAACTTGTACTAATTCAACTGACTTTCCTGTTTCAGGGCTGATTCAAAACAGTTTAGCCGGAGAACAAGATGGTTGTATAGTAAAGCTAGATAATCAACTTACTTCAGTTATATGGGCCGCTTATCTTGGGGGATCAAAATCAGATGCAATTTACTCATTAGCACTAAGTGATGAAGGAGACATATATGTTACAGGCGGAACAAATTCTAGTGACTTTCCAGTTACAAATAATGCTTATCAAGCATCGTTGCAAGATACTTTAAATCCGGACGGATTTGTTACTAAAATTAATTCTATTGGCACACAAATATTATCATCAACATATTATGGAACAGAGGCTTATGATCAATGCTACTTTGTCGAAACAGGAAATAATCAAGATGTTTTCTTGTTTGGACAAACAAAGGCTCAGGGGCTTTCCTTGGTAAAAAACGCATCATATTATACAGCTGGTGCAGGGCAATTTGTATCGGTTTTTAATAAAGAGTTAAGTAATTTAAAAAGATCAACTGTAATCGGAACAGGAAAAGGATCCCCGGATATATCTCCTACTGCATTTTTGGTTGATGTCTGTGATAAAGTTTATTTAGCAGGCTGGGGATCAAATTTAGGGGGCCCGTTATCCACATTAAACCTTCCTACTACAAGCGATGCTTACCAAAGCAATACAGACGGTAATGACTTTTATTTAATGGTGATAGATAATTTATTTAATAGCTTGATTTATGCAACATATTTTGGAGGAAGTCAAAGTAATGAACATGTTGATGGAGGGACCAGTCGGTTTGATAAAAAAGGTACAATTTATCAATCTGTATGTGCTGGCTGTGGAGGTAATTCTGATTTTCCAACTGAACCAAGCACTGGTGCAGTTTCTAATACGAATAATAGCATGAACTGTAACAATGCTGTTTTTAAATTTAATTTTGATTTTCCTATGGTTGTTTCCGATTTTTCCTCTCCTGGAATAATTTGTGACACTTCAATTAATTTTCAAAATAACTCATTGGCAAGTAATTTAGCCACATATTTTTGGGACTTTGGAGACGGAAATACATCAACTGATAAAAACCCAACTCACACATTTTCTCAACCAGGCACGTACAATATCATTTTAATTGTCTCGGATAATAGTGCATGTAATGTGGCTGATACTGTATCGAAAGCAGTTTATGTTTTATCAAACTCAACTGTTTCTTTACAAGATATTAGTAAATGTGTAGATGAAACCACCCAAATAGGCTTACCACCCATTGCTGATATATCCACATCTTACACTTGGAGTCCCGTTATCAGCTTAAGTAGCACAAACATTCCAAACCCCTACACAACCACAAACACGAGTCAACAATATCAATTAATAATATCCAACGGCAGTTGCACAGACACGTTGTTACAAAACATAAATATTTTGGATCTTCAACTTCTCACAAGCCCAGATACTTCATTTTGTGACTCAGCTATTTTAATAAATGCCTCATACTCTGATAGCGTAATACTTTGTTTGTGGTCATCAAACCGTGATTTTTTAGATACACTTTCATTGAATTCAAATCTTCTGATAAACAACCCTGGAACATTTTATGTTTATGTTTCGGATGGAAAATGCTATCAATTAGACAGCGTTAAAGTTTTGTCAAGAGGAAATGACATTGATGTTTTTTCTAATGATATTTGTATTGGTGATAGTCTTGAAATAAGCATTATTAATTTGGACGAAAACCTACCCATTGTAAAGTATATTTGTAATGATATTACTTACGACACCCCAGCTATCATTGTTGCCCCAAATACATCAACAAACTATATAATACATGTTATAAATAATAATGGATGCGTCTCCATAGACTCCACTCAAGTTCAGGTTTTTGACTATCCATTAATTGATACAATTATTTTATCAGATTCTATTGTTTTTAGAGGAGAAGAGGTGAGTTTAGAAATTAAAACAGACGGAGATATTTTTTGGGAAGACTTTAATCAAAATAGTATGATTCAACATTTTTTCCCACTAACCAGTTCATGCTATTATTTTGAGGTTTTTAGTCAACCTATTTGTTCAATCACAGACTCAGTTTGTATAATAGTAAAAGATGTTTTTTGTGACCAAAATAAAATTAAAATACCAACAGCTTTTTCTCCAAACAATGATGGATACAACGATTTTTATTTTATTGATGTAGAAGATGACATAATATTGAAATATAAATTAGAAATATTTAACAGATTTGGCCAAAAAGTCTATCAGTCCACTAATATAAAATCTAATTGGTCCGGAACTTTTAATGGAGAGCTTTTGCCTCCACAAGTTTTTGATTTTTATCTTGAATTAGAATGTGTTGGAAATAAGACTTTTTTTCACAAAGGAAATATCACACTGTTAAGATGAGAAGAGCATTTGTTTTTCTTTTTAGTTTAAGTATAATATCATCATTTTCGCAAGACACACATTATTCTCAGTTTTACAACTCGCTTCAATTTGTTAATCCTACTCTTTTTTCTATACAAAAAACGGACTATAGTTTGCAAATACACAGAAGATCTCAGTGGTATACCGTTACAAAACCATTTAATACAACTTCATTTACTTTTGGAGGTAAAAACATTTACAAGGGTTTTTCTTTGGGTTTAACAACCCTTAATGATATTGCTGGAGACTCAAGATTTTCAACAAATGCAGCTTTAATTTCAATATCCAATAAGGTATTAATTAATGAAGGAATTATTTTATATGCGATTCAGCCCTCATTCTATCAACAAAGCATAGATTATAATGACCTTATATTTATTGAAAACGAGCCAATAAATATGCGCTCCTTATCTTTTATTGACCTTTCTTTTGCTTTGTCCTACTATAAGCCTGTTGACAAAGAAAATTCTTTTATTTTGGGTGTTTCTCTATTTCATGTTAATGAACCAAGACAATCGTTTAGTCAAACTAATACTGTTTCATTACCACTTAAAACAGTTTGTTATTCGACGTTTTCAAAAAAAACAAATTTACAAAACACTTTATCTCCCATTGTTTTTTTTTCTATTCAAAACAAAACACGAGAGCTCGTAGCTGGATGTAGCTTTAATAGCATAATTAATGGTGAAATCGAGATCACTTCCAGTATTCTAAATAGATATAGAGACGCCATAATATTAGCGATAGGACTAAAAAATAAAAATATAAAGCTTGAAGCTTCTTATGATATAAATACATCAACCTTAAAAAATGCTTCGAGTACCATAGGCGCGCTTGAATTTTCATTTATTTATGAATGGAATAAAAAGATAAAAAACAATAATGACAAAGAAATAATATGTCCAAAATATCTATAGCTAAAATAGTTTTATTATTTATTTTTCAGCAGGCAATATTTTGCCAAGAGGTTTTAATTAAACCATTATCCACTGCTATTAATTCTGTTGGTGCGGAAATAAATTTTATAAAAGCAAAAGATACGCTTGCTTATTTTACAAAAATTACTGAAGATAATAGTTCTATTAAATCAAATATTTAC
>CACOJQ010000016.1 GCA_902627575.1 uncultured Bacteroidota bacterium | reverse complement strand
AGCGCCCATATCATTACGAGTTCCATTTGGATCGTTATAAATAGGTGATGGATTTCCCGCATCAATACATGGAGAAGTGGAATTTAGATTATAGTTTGGACTAGTAGGACTTACATCTACAAGGTCAGGAATAAGTGATATATTTCCTACCCCTGAAGAAGGTTGCTGAGTATTAGAATATTCTACAAAATCAATAAATCCATCAATTTTTTCCCAAATAATCGAATTTAAAATAGTTATAATGTAATCTCCTGTACTTTCAGCTACTTTTATTCCATTTGAAGATATTTGAGCAGCCCAATTATCATAAAATGTACAATTAATAATAGAAGCATTAAAATTACCTGATCCCCATGTCGACAATGTAACTCCGCCACCATCATTAAAAGCACTGTTTAAACTTACATCATTATAATTTAACAATACATCTGACCTACCAACATATATTCCCCCTCCTGTATTAGAGACATTTCCTTTAATTAATGAGTGTTCTATACTCACATCTGATTCAAGCCAAATTGAGATTCCTCCACCATGAGTTCCGCTATTTTGTGTAGAATTGTTATTAGTTACTTGACATGAATCAATTGTTACGGTTGAATTGCCAATATAAATACCTCCTCCGTTACTTAAGCATTGGTTATTTGAAATTACTGAATTGATTATATTAACATTTTGAGTTGTACAATTTTCCACAAACACCCCCCCTCCGAAAACTTGGGCAGTATTGGACAAAATTTTAGAATTTCTTAAATCCATACTAGATGCATGACAATGAATCCCTCCTCCATCGTCTGAAGCATCATTGTTTATTATCTTTAAATCTGATAATACAATATTTGCCTCACTTGTATAAATTCCGGCTCCACCAGGATGACTTCCGTTTGTAATAGTAAAACCAATAACGCTAGCTGTATTATTATTAATATTCAGAACTCTTCCATTATTCATTCCATCAATAATTGTTGAATTTATATAATTAGTATCATTATTTATAATAAAGTCTGAAACAAGAACAAGATCCTTTTCATTGAAGTCTAAATTTTCATAATATGTACCAGATGAAACTGCAATTGTATCTCCATTTGAAGAGGCATCAATTGCTTCTTGTATAAGATTATATTGACTTGGCACTAACAAAGTAGATTGACCAATTAAAGAGAATGGCAAAAGAAAAAATAATATTTTTTTCATAGTAAATGTGATTTGAAAGTCAAATGTACATAATAATGTGAACGAAAAACAGATTAAAGTATTTTTAAATAAAATAGCCCACTAAAAAAAGTGGGCTATTTTATTTAAAAATCAAAATTAAAATTATTGTATAATTAATTTTTCAATATACATATCGGCTTCATTTCTCAAATGAATTGTATAATTACCTTTTGTAAGTTCAGATAAATCAATATCATTGTTCATATCAGTAATATTTTTAGAAAATACTAACTGACCTAACGTGTTATAAACCGATAAATCATATTCTTTATCATTATTTAAGCTAATAGTGAATTTTCCATTTGAAGGATTAGGATATATAGTAAAAGCATCATTTACAATATTATTTTGAGATGCTATTAATGAAGGATCAAAATTCATCCTAACCATTGGTGTTGTTGTTATGTAGTACCATGTTGGCGTACCGTTGGAACTAGAACTTAAACCCAACTCATCAAATAAACTATGTTCTCCATTATACAAAGATGTGCCAGATGTTCCAATGTAAGATTTTAATGTTGGGTGTTGATAACCAACAATACCAAATTCATAGGCAAATCCACTTCTTAAAGGGATTGGATCTAAAAAAGGAATATCTATCCAAGAATTTATGTCTTGAGGTGTAATGGTGTAATTATCTGATTCAGATAAAAATATAACTCCATTTGAGGCTGTTGTATCTAACTCATATATAATAGCTTTAACCTCTGCACCAACAATCTCATTAATATTAACATCTTGTGGTTTAGATATATATGCTCTTAGTGCATATAACTGTTCATCAGCATACATTTCAAACCTTGTAGTTATATGGTTTTGATCTTCCAAACCTCCTAAAATATATGAAGATGAGTTTGTTTCACCTAAATCTTTTCCATAAAGGTAATCTGTTACAAGGATATTACGAGTTTCCATATTTGATAATGTTGTTGTTACACCAGCTCCGGCTGAATCTGCTTCTCCCCAAATATCAACTGTGTATACTCCTAAACTTGTTGGAGCAAATGATGCCCCTAAAAAAGCACTATCTCCTGGGTTTAAAACCACTGTGTTTGATGTACCATTTGAAGCTGCTGTTCCAGTAACATCATATAATAAATTTACTGTTTGAGATTCTGTTCCTTCATTTCTAAATAAAGCTTCTATTGCAAAAGGGTGATTTTGTAATTGAGAAATTGGTGTTACACTATAATCAAGACCAACCATGTAGTTTAAACCCATTCCACTGTAATTAAGATAATCCAACCAAAATCCACCAATAACCTCATCTTCCATAGTCAATCTATTTGCTGGAGATTCTGAAATCTTCACATCATCTATATACCATCCATAAGTAATCCAAGTATTATAATAATATTGATCCGTAACAGGAAGGTTTAAAGCAGATGTCCAACTAAATCTAATCCATACAGAAGTAGGACTTGATCCTAAATAGTTGACAAGATTAATTTCTCTTAAAGCAGGATTTGGATAAGCAGAACCTCCACTTGCAGTTAATTGACTATATGATTGATTGTCTGCAACAGTAACAAAATTTACACCATCAGTACTAATTTGTACTTCTTGTAAATCATAAAAACGTGCTCCATATTCTTCAAAAGACAATGTCGCGTTAGAAGAGCCTATAGAATCAAAAACATTGATTGGTTGAGCAGTTGTCATGGTATATACTACAGCAGCAGCCTGTGTTCCCGACTGAGCATTTCCATTTGATAGTTCTGCAAAATTACCTCCCGAAGTAGAAGTAATTCCATTGCCACTCCACCAACCATCAGAGTTAGCATCAATTGACCATCCATACTGAGGTGGATTTTGCCCAGAATTATCTAAAACCCAATCTGAAGGGTCAGAGAAATCACTCTCCCAAATTACATTAGCACTTTGTGATAAAACAAAGCTATTACTATTATCTTCTTCAATATTTACAATCTCAATTTGATTAAAAACTTTAGAAGAATTAGCAAGATTGATATTTGTATTGACTTGTGCAACTAGAGAAACACAAAAAAATACAGTTAAAATAAAAAGGTAAATTTTTTTCATATTAAAGTTTTTAAATATTATTTTGTAAATGTATTAAAAAAAACATAAAAAAAGCCCAGAAAACTGGGCTCTTAAAATATAGTATTTCAATAATTAAATTATTCTATAACTATACGTTCTGTGTAAACAACATCAGAATTTTGAAGTTCAATAGTATAAACTCCACTTTCAAGCTTTTCTAAGTCGATTAAAATACTTCTTGAATTTATTTCGTTATTGTATACTTGTTGTCCAAGTGAATTAAAAATTATAATATCATAGGATTTATTGTCATTCAATTCTAAACTAAATACTCCAGATGTTGGATTTGGATAAACGTTAAATATATTTTGCTTCACTTCAGAAATACTTACTGCTGTTGAAGGATCAAAATTCATTCTTAACATGGGGATGTCACTAATTGTATACCAACCCACAGTACCATCATCTGACAATATTCCATCTTTGTCATTTAGTCCCTGTGCGGAATAATAATCACCTGGATCACTTACATTTACTCCCACAGTATCTGTTGGATGTATATTAGCTCCAATAGCAATTCTGTAAGTAGGTGTTGAAGCAAATAAATTTTGAGGAGTTAAAAATGGAATATTTACCCAATTTCCTAAATCAGAGGAAGTAATTTCATAAATATCTGACTGAGCAAGTGGAATTGGATTACCTCCAGAAAGATCTTCTTCATATAGTGCTATATAAACTTCAGCTCCAGGAATAGACCAATCTGCTATGTTAACATCAACAGAGTAAAGTGTAGCATCAGCATATATATCATAGCTTGATGAAACTTCAAATCCTCCTGGATTTGGGAATACTCTATTTAATCTCCAATAACCTCCGTCATTTGATCCATTATCTTTTCCATATATATAATCAGTTACCATTGACATCTTAGTTGAAGTATCAGAGTACGTAATAACGTTTCCTAGTCCAGCAGAATCAGCTACTGCCCACATCTCTATATTGTATAAACCAGTTGAAGAGGGTGTAAAGGTAGATGTACCAGCAACAGTATCTTGCTCCCCTGATGCTAAAACTAAAGGATTAGATGTTGTTGAAAAACTACCTGCTCCAGAAACATTTGCATGCATAGTGGCTGACTGTGTTCCAATTCCGCCATTTCTTATTACGGATTCAAAAGCATAAGGGTTAGCTGAAGCTTGAGAAAGTGGGTTAAAAGTATAGTCTTGTCCCAAACCGCCAACTGTTTGATATCCTATCCACCATCCTCCAAATGTTTCTTCAGATGAAACTATAAAATTATCTGGAAGCTCAGAAATTGCAATATCATCTACAGCCCAAAACCATGCCCAATAGTCATTATCATTATAATAAAACTGAACTAAAACCTCAGATTGACCTCCTGCCACTGATGATATATCATATGTTGACATGTGGGGATTATCAGAACTTTGATTTGCATATGTATATCCTTGATTATTTGTAATCTCATCTATCTCAACCCATGTCACTCCGTTATCAGGTGATACTCTGACAGCTCTTGTATCTTGCCACCACCTAAAACAATGTTCAAATGTCAATTGAACATTTGGGTAGTTTGACAAATCAATTGGAGTAGCGTTTGTAAATTCAGTTGAAATTGTAGTCCCATCATTATCAGTAGTACCTCCATCAGCATCAGAATTAACAAACATATACCCGTTTGAAGCGGTTGCAGAAGCAATAGGAGAAACATCTGCAGATGGTATTGCAGCTGGATTATACTCTACTGCCCATTGAACTCCTAACGTACTAGAGTTAGTAACAGTCCAAGTTGAGATATCAGAACAATCGTCATACCATATATTGTTTGGCACTAAAGAATTAATACTATTGTTAATACTTGTATTAACAATCATATTAGAATATCCTTTTTGTGGTGCTTCTTTAGGCATGTGATTCAGAGATGATTGGGCGGAAACACATAACCCAACAAACAACGCACACGCAACAAGTAAATTTTTTTTCATCTTTTTTGTTTTAAATTATTTAATAGCAAATATAGGATTTCTAGAAGAAATAACCAAAAATAATGAAAGAAGTATTTAATCTTGAAAATCAGAAATTGGAGGACAAGAACAAACTAGATTTCTGTCTCCTAATGCATCATTTATTCTTCTTACACTTGGCCAAAATTTGTGATCTTCAACCCATGGCAATGGAAAAACAGCTTTATTTCTCGAATATTTAAACGGCCAATTTTCAGAAACTATCAGAGAGATTGTGTGTGGTGCATTTCTTAAAACACTATCTTCTATCTTAATCTTTTCATTTACAACTTCGTTTATTTCAGCTTTAATTGACAGAAGCGCATCACAAAAGCGATCTAGCTCAAATTTACTTTCACTTTCAGTTGGTTCAATCATAATTGTACCTGCAACTGGAAATGAAACAGTAGGAGCATGAAAACCGTAATCCATGAGTCTTTTTGCAATATCCGTAACTTCAATACCATATTTTTTATACATTCTAAAGTCCACAATCATTTCATGTGCAACACGGTTATTATTTTCACCGGTATATAAAACATCAAAATCTGTTTCTAATCGTTTTTTGATATAATTGGCATTTAAAATAGCAATTTCTGTAGATTTACGTAAACCAATCTCACCAAGCATTCTAATATATGCATAAGAAATTGTCAAAACCAAAGCACTACCCCATGGAGCAGATGAAATAGACATTCCATGCTCACCTCCCATTTTAATAATTGGATTATTTGGTAAAAATGGTTTAAGATGCTCAACAACTCCAATTGGTCCCATCCCCGGACCACCTCCACCATGAGGTATAGCAAATGTTTTATGTAAATTTAAATGACAGACATCTGCACCAATAATAGCTGGATTTGTGATCCCTACCTGAGCATTCATATTAGCTCCGTCCATATAAACCTGTCCGCCATTATCATGAATGATTTTTGTAATTTTCATTATGTCTTTTTCAAAAACTCCATGAGTAGACGGGTAAGTAATCATTAAACTAGATAAATTATCAGAGTGCTCAATGGCCTTTTCTTCTAAAGCACTTACATCAATATCACCATTTTCATCACATGGTATAACTACAACTTTCATTCCAGCCATTACAGCAGAAGCCGGATTTGTTCCATGAGCTGAAGAAGGAATCAAACAAATATTTCTATGCGCATCACCTCTACTTCTATGATAAGCCCTAATAACCATTAAACCTGTAAACTCTCCTTGTGCCCCTGAATTAGGCTGTAAGCTTATTGCATCAAAGCCAGTAATTTCACAAAGCATTTCTTCTAACTCATGAAACATAATATGGTAACCCCTCGCTTGATGTGAAGGAGCAAATGGATGTAAATTACCAAATTCTGACCAACTCAATGGAAATAATTCCGTTGCTGCATTCAACTTCATAGTACATGATCCAAGCGGAATCATAGAATGAGTTAATGAGAGGTCTTTATTTTCTAAACTTTTTATATATCTCATCATATCAGTTTCTGAGTGATATGAGTTAAACACACTATGAGTTAAAAAAGATGATGTTCTATATAACGAATCAGGAATTCGTGCAACAGCCTCATTATAATCACCACTTAGTACTTCATTGATTAAGTCAGTTGAATCAGAATGATTACAACTTTTGGCAAAAATCTCTAAGATATCGTTTATATTATTTAGATCATCTTTTTCATCAACACTGATAGATAAAGTTTCATTATCAATATAATTGAAATTAACTTTAGCAACTTCCGCATAGGTTTTTATGTTATCCATTGAAACGTTTCCAACAGCTATTTTTAATGTATCAAAGAAAACCGTATTTAGCTGGTGATACCCTAGTTGTGTTAACCCTTCGCATAAAGCCGCTGTTAGAGAATGGATCTTTTTACTTATAGCTCTTAAACCTTTTCTGCCATGATAAACACCGTACATACCAGCCATAACAGCTAATAGTACCTGAGCGGTACAGATGTTTGATGTTGCATTTTCTCTTCTAATGTGCTGCTCTCTTGTTTGCAAAGCCATTCTTAATGCTTTATTTTCGTCCGTATCTTCAGAAACACCAATTATTCTACCTGGAATATTTCTTTTATACTTTTCATGTGTAGCAAAATATGCGGCATGCGGCCCCCCGTATCCCATGGGAATACCAAATCTTTGTGTCGTACCCACAACCACATCTGCACCCCATTCTCCTGGTGGTGATAAAAGAGTTAATGAAAGTAAATCGGCTGCGACAACAATATTAACATCACTTTCTTTAACTTGTTCTACAAAATTAGAATAGTCAATTACATCACCATAATTTGCAGGATACTGCAATATGCAACCAAAAAAACTAGAGTCAATCTTAACCTCCTCATGATTTCCATAAACAATTTCTATATCTAATGGATTAGCACGTGTTTTAAGTATTTCTATAGTTTGCGCGTAACATAGTTCTGAAACAAAAAACTTATTACAACCTTCCTTTTTTTGCTTTCTATTTCTTGTGCCAAACAACATTGCCATTGCTTCAGCAGCTGCAGTACCTTCGTCAAGTAAAGAAGCGTTAGCAATTTCCATAGAAGTTAAATCCATCACCATTGTTTGAAAATTTAAAAGAGCCTCTAACCTTCCCTGGGCAATTTCAGCCTGATAAGGAGTGTATGCAGTATACCAACCAGGATTCTCTAAAATATTTCTTTGTATAACTCCTGGTAAAATTGTATTAAAATAACCTAAGCCAATATAAGATCTATAATTTTTATTTTTTTGTGCAAGACTTTTCATATGTTCAATAAATCTACTCTCCGTTAGTGGTTCAGGTAAATTCATTTTTTCTTTCAAATGAATATATTTTGGAACTGTTTGATCAATTAATTCTTTTAATGAATTAACACCAACTGATTGTAACATGTTTTTTTCATCATCTGCAGAAACGCCTATGTGTCTATCTAAAAAAGTATATTTATCCATTAATAAAAATTTTATGCAAAAATACACTTTGTCAAACATATAAAACTAAAATAAAGACTAGTTTTATTCAAAGTTAAAAACTTCTTTTTAAGAATATAATTCACAAAAAAAGATAAATTCTAATCTATAAGATTACTTTTGCAAAAAAAATCTTTATGTTATTTGCTGACACAGAACTGAATGAAAAAATAAAAAAAGCAATCTTAGACTTGGGATTTACAGATTTAACACCAGTTCAAAAAGAAGCTATCCCTTTTTTACTAAATAATGAAGAAGACCTTATTGCTCTTGCACAAACTGGAACAGGCAAGACAGCTGCGTTTGGTTTGCCTATCATCAACAAAATAGATACAAATAATAAGAAAACTCAAGCTATTGTTCTTTGCCCCACTAGAGAGCTTTGCCTACAAATAACTAAAGATATTGAATCATACTCAAAGTATTTTAAAACAATTAATACAACGGCTGTATATGGTGGGGCAAACATATCAACTCAAATTAATTCTTTAAGAAAGGGGTCTCAAATTATTATTGGCACTCCTGGTAGAGTCATTGACCTAATCAAAAGAAAAGTTTTAAAATTAAAAAGTATTGGGTTTATAATACTAGACGAAGCTGATGAAATGCTAAACATGGGTTTTAAAGAAGATCTTGATTTTATTTTGGCTGAAACACCAGCACAAAAACAAACTCTTTTATTTTCTGCAACTATGCCTCGAGAAGTAATGAGGATTAGTAAAAACTATATGATCAGACCAAAAACTATTGAAATTGCAAGTAGAAACGAAGGAGCAAAAAATGTTGAACATCACTACTATCTTGTAAATGCGAGAGATAAATATAAAGCACTAAGAAGAATATGTGATCTAAACCCAAATATATATGGGATTATATTTTGCAGAACTAGAAGAGAGACAGCGTCTATAGCAGATAAACTCATGCAAGACGGTTATAACGCTGATGCTATACATGGTGAATTATCACAAGCTCAGAGAGATCATGTTATGGCAAGATTTAGAAATAAAAAATTACAATTACTAGTGGCAACAGATGTTGCAGCTAGAGGTATTGATATTAATGAACTAACTCACGTAATAAACTATAATTTACCTGACGACAACGAAATTTATGTTCATAGATCTGGAAGAACTGGTAGAGCCGGTAACAAAGGAATATCAGTCATTATAGCACACAATAGAGATGGGAGAAAACTGCAAGCAATTGAAAAAATGATTAAACGCAGTTTAGTTTTAAAAAAAGTACCAAATGGCGATGAGATTTGCCATATTCAGTTAATGAATTTAATTGAAAAAGTTGTATCAACTGAGATAAACCCTCAAATTAATCAGTATTATGATTCAATTGAAAAAAAACTAACTCACCTAAAAAAAGATGAAATCATTAAACATTTTGTATCTACTGAATTTAATCGTTTCTTATCGTTTTACGAAGATGCTGCAGATCTTAATATTAAAAAGAAACTAAATAAAAATGAAAGCAAAACAAAAGGAAGAGCCGAAAAAGGATATACTCGATTTTTTATAAATATTGGTAAAAATCAAACACTACAAACACATAATCTAATTGGTCTAATAAATGAAAAGACTAAAAATAGAGATATTCCAATTGGAAAAATTGATATAATGAGAAACTTTTCTTTTTTTGAAACACCTCAGGAATTTGAAAGTATCATTTTGAGCAATCTTAAGCAAGCAAATTGGAATGGAAATAAAGTAAATGTTGAAATATCTAAAGAACCTAAAAACATAAGAAAAGAAAGAAAATCGGATAACTTTCAAAACAAAAGAAAAAAATCAAAAAACAAAAAATCAAGTTTTAAAGATAGATTAAAAGCATCAAGAAAAAAATATAAAAGATAATATTTATTTCTTTGTTCCAGCTATAAAATCCTTCAAATAATAAGGTTCGAAATAGGCAACATCTTCAAAATCCTTTTTTAAAAATTTTCTAAATCCTAATATGCCTATATTTTTTGCAGATGGAAAGATATTTTCTTGAAAAACAGCATTTTTATGATTAATTAGTGATTTACATTTGATAGCACCAGGTCCGAAGAATAAAATTTTTTTATTTAAGAAATTTAAATATGTTTTACTATCAACAATATCGGCTCTAATTTCTCTAATTTTACTATTATCTCTATCAAATATAGCCGCATATACTTCATCTCGTCTTGCATCCAGCATTGGACAATAATAAAATACCTTCTTAATTTTTTTAAGACTAGCAGACATAGCTTCCAAAGTAGATACTGAAATTAGTGGAATATCTAAAGAATAACATAACCCTTTCGCTGTTGAAGTACCTATACGTAATCCTGTATAAGAACCAGGACCTTTACTTATTATGATAGCATTAATTTTTTTTATTGAAATATTTAATTTAGATAATGATTCTTCAATAAATAAATTTAATTTTTCAGAATGTAAATATTTATCTTCTCTTTGTTCTTTCAAATATAATAACGTATTATTTTCAAAAATTGCAACGGAACAATTTTTTGTGCAAGTTTCTAGTGCTAGAAAATATGACATTATATATCGTAATAATGATTAAACAAATCACTCATCAAACTAATATTATAATATTTAGTATTTAAAGATCCATCATCATTATTTAACTTTCTTAGTATAAGTCCAAAGTTTAACTTAAGATTTGTTAAGGGATTTATAATGTATGAAATATTTAAAGACTGATATTCAATTTTTGTTAAATTGCCCTGATACATTTGGATATCAAAATCTGAAGGTCTTCCTGTACCCATTGCAACTAAACCTTCTTGCTCTGCATAATTTCCAGTTGAAAAGTATAGGTCATTTCCATATGAGGTTGGATCATTTAAAATTTTTCCACCATATTTACTAAAAATTATTTTTCCACTTAGTTCAAATCTTTGATATTTATAGTTTAATAAAAATAAAAACTCAGAAAAATTTGCGCCGAGTGGGTGGGCAAGAGGCTGATTATAATGCGCATAATTTTGTTGAGGATTATGGTGTGCATATGTATATGGTCTAACATAATTATACTCAGCTTGTAAGGTAAGTCTCTCTATATCGAAAGCATCAAATATTTTATAGCCATATTGATAGCCAATCTTATTACCCCAAAAACCATTATCTGCTCTAAGATCATTTAAACTAAACTCATCTATAATGAATTGACCATATAAATAAGATCTATTTATAATATACTTCGAATTCAAACCAATTAACACATTGTCAGGTGAGTTTAACGAAAACTCAATCGGTCTTAACATGGCAATTGGATTTAAATAGCTAACATCAAAGCCCCTTACGCCAGGAGCATGATTCATTCTCCAAACTACAGACTCAAAAAGTGAAATATTAAACTTATTAGTAAAATTATAACTCAAATAATGTGAAGAAATATATTTTTTTGGATAACCCATCTGATCTATATTATCAACTAAATTTGTTTTAAAGTAATTAATATCCATCAACTCACAATAAAGGTTTGTGTACTGTATTTTCGAAAAATTAGTTTGAATTTTAAGGAACGGGTAGTTAAATGAGTTGTCAGACAGTAATAATGATCGATAACCATCACCTATAAAATGTTTACCATGACCAAATTGTAATAAAAATATTTTATTTGGTTTATAGCTGACATATCCTGAAGACATAGCATAATCAAAACCTGTACCTTTAAAATCTCTTGCATAGCCTTGACCTGGGACAACATTATTGGATTTAATATACAAATCTAAATAATTTGGAAAAATTGCTTGGTTTTCACAAAAAGATGTAGAAAAAGAAATTTTTTTTCCTAACATGCCTTGAACAAAATAACCTCTAGTGTTAACAAATGTGCTCTTATTATCTACAGTTTCAATACCTTTAGAAAAAGACACTATTGGAGAAACACTAACATTATAATCTTCGCCGCTCAGGGCAAATAAATGATTTGAAAATAATTTATTTAAATATTTATTTTTATTATTATTAGTGTAGTTTGATAGTAAAAATGAATCAATGTTAAATGAAAAACTAGATTTTAATATTGGCTTAAATGAGGTATGAATATTTGATTCTTCTGAATATAAAAACTTATTAATATCATTATTCATATTCTTATTTAAATTTAAATTTTGCGAAACTAGAAAAGAAGAAAAAAATGTAAATAAAGAAAAATAGATATATCTCATTCTTTAGTTTTATTATGTGTATTATAAAAATGAAAAGGTAGGTACAAACAACAAAAATTAACAATAGCAAAAAACAGTATAGCCAGATTTATATTTAAAGGTAATAAAAAATAAGTCAGTATAATTAACAATAAAGAATAAACATATAAAATAATACTCGTTTTTTTATGCCCAAAACCCAATCTCAATAGAGCATGATGTATATGCCCCTTTCCCGGGTGAAGTGGATGTTTACCTCTAAATAATCTTGAGATAAAAATTCTTAAGGAATCAAATAAAGGCAAAGACAGAAAAGATATTGCTATAAATGGCCCTTTATTTGGAAAGATTATAAAATCAGTTTTTATTCCAGAATTAATTAAATTGACTGCCAAAATAGAAAGTACCAAACCAATCAATAATGAACCGGTATCACCCATAAATATCTTTGCAGGGTGAAAATTATATTTTAAAAATGCCAATAATGACCCCAGTAATGAAAATGCTAAAATAGATATCTCTACTTGTTTCATGTAAAAAGCTAATAAGCCAAAACAAAAAGCCGAGATAGAACCTATTCCAGTGGCTAATCCATCTATTCCATCAATTAAATTCATACCATTAATAATTACAATAAATACAAAGGCTGTAAATAAAACAGAAATGAATTCAGGTAGTTCGTAAATACCCCAAACACCATAAAAACTACTAATTTTTAAATTAGCTAAAAAAATTATTATTGATATTGATATTAATTGACCTAACAGTTTTTTAATTGGGGAGAGCCCCAATAAATCATCAAGCATACCAACAAAAAAAACAATGACAATTGCACAAGAAAGAAAAATAATATTAGAAAAGTCAAAATATAGTATCAAACAAGCTATGATACTAAAAAAAAATGCTACTCCCCCAAAGATTGGTACACTTCCTTTATGTGCAGATCTTCTTCCAGCAACGTCAGACAATCTATATCTAGATGCAAAAGAAATTAATTTTGGAATAATAAAGTAACTTATTGCAAATGAAGTTATAAGCGCTAAAATTATATTGTAACTTGTGTTAATCAATTAGTTTTTTTATGAAAGTAAAAATAAAAAAAAAACTATAAAAACTCATCAGCCCATTTCGCTAAGGTATAAATATTATTAACCTTAACAGTATTTAATTGCATTGCATTTCCGGCCTGTATGTCTGAATCAGAATCTCCGATCATAAATGATTTTACAATATCAATTTTTGGAAAATCCTTTATAGCATTTTCAAACATTTTGGTTCCAGGCTTTCTACAATTACATTTTTTAGAAGCTAAATCTGCACAATAATAAATAGCATCAATTTTACCGCCTTTCTTTTTTAACTCATGTATCATTTGTTTATGAAGAAGATCAAGTTCAATTTCAGTCATTAATCCTTTACCTATTCCTTGTTGATTAGTTATAATAATTATATATTGAAATACCTGAGATAATTTTGAGATTGCAGTTATCGCGCCAGGCATGAATGAAAATTCTTCAAAAAAACGAACATAACGACCTTCAAGTTTTTTATTTATAACACCATCTCTGTCTAAAAAAAGTGTACTGCCATCAAACATTTGGGAACATTTCTTCTTCAATAAGTTGACAAATAATATGACCACATAAAATATGTATTTCTTGAATTCTTGCAGTATTATTTGATGGAACATTAATTATTATATCACATAACGATTGCATTTTACTAATGTTATTGCCAGAAAAACCAATAGTAAAAATATCTAGGCTTCGTGCCTTTTTTAAAACCTCAATTATATTATTAGAATTACCTGATGTTGAAATTGCTAAAAGAATATCCTTCTTTTTACCGTAAGCCTCTATCATTCTAGCAAATGTATGGTCATAGCCAAAATCATTAGCCACAGCAGTTATATAAGATGTATTTACATTTAACGCCTCAGCGTGCAAGGGCGGCCTGTCTTTATAAAATCGTCCACTTAACTCAGCAGCAATATGTTGAGCATCAGAGGCACTACCCCCATTTCCACATAAAAGTAATTTATTACCATTTCTAAATGCCTCCACGCATATTTTTACGATTTGTTGTATACTTCTTTGCAGAGTATAATCTCCTAACAAAATAGAATGGAGTTCAGAAGAATCTGATAAGATTTTTTGAATTCTTTCTTTCACGTGCGTGTTTTTTTGCTAAAATACAACTTTATAAATTTTGATAGCCTTTTTTTGTTAAACTACCTATTTTTTTCCAGTCAAATTCATTTTTGATCATTAGTTTGGCCTGCGAACTAATATTCTGCAAATCATATTTGTCAGATAATATATCATCAATTTTATTAATTAGTGCATCCTTGTCCTCAGACTTAAAAATAAAACCATTTACTTTATCTTCAATTATCTCTGTTAATGGACTTAAATTAGAGACTAATGCAATTTTTTGATAACTTAAAGTCATCATTAAAACACCACTCTGATAGATTTTTTTATAAGGCAAAACAACTAGATCAGCAGCGCTATAATAATACCTAACATCAGCGTGAGGAATAAAATTATTATGCAAGATAATATTTTCAGCTAGATTATTTTTATCAATTATTTGTTGATAATAAGAAAAGTCGTTTTTCCATGTTTTGCCAGCTATTAATAAAATAATATCAGGGTGTTTTTTTATGATTTCACCAAAAGCATTTAGCAAAAGATCAAGACCCTTTACTTTTTTAATCAAACCAAAAAATAATAAAACTTTTTTGTCTCTATCAATTGCTAACAAATCTTTTGCTTTTACCTTATCATTATGAACATTTATAAATGGTATGTAATTTCCATGAGGAACAATTAAGATCTTTTCATCTATGTGGGGTGATATTTTTAAAACTTCTTTTTTACTAAAAGTATTGTGTGTAAAAATTAAATCTGCGTGACTATAAATTTGATTGTTTAAGAAAACATTTTTTTCTGATTTTGCAAAAGATTTGACATCATGTATTGTAATTACTACTTTACCAAAAAGTAATTTGACTAATATAATTTTTAATAAAATAACAATATTATTTTCAAAAATATGAAAATGAAAAATTTTAGCTCCTGAAAATCTTGCATGAAATATTGATAGGACGAGACCAAAAACATACTTTAAAGCTCTAACAAATAAAAATTTACTTGAAAATAAGTTGCCAAAAAACTGATAAAAATTAACAGATTGAATATTAGGGTTTGGTGTATTACTATTTGTGTATAGAGATACATTTACTTCATTATCAACTAGACCTCTGATTTGTCCAAATAAATAAAAATGATGAGAACTTCCGTGTGCACCCAATGAATCAATTATTGCTACTTTTTTTTTCATAGTTATTTAACCAAGCCTTTGAAATAGGAATTATTTATTAGTAGCCATGTATGAAAATTTTTTTTAATTCTTGAACTAAAAATAAAACGTATGTTATTTCTAAAAAACAACCAAAATATATACAAGTATGCAAAAAAACTTCCCTCTTTTCGTAAAAAATATACATGATTTGTAGTGTTTTGTTTAATAAAAAAATCTCCTCTATATCTAATATTGTCTGTTTTGTCAAATGATTTAGTGAGTGCTCCTACCTTATGATAAAAATTTACAAAAGGATAATAATAAATCTTATGTCTTCCATCTTTTAAAATTCTATAACAAAAATCAGTATCATCAAAATAAACAAAATAACTTTCGTCCATAAAGCCAATGTCATTAAAGACCTTTGTATTAATTAATAAACAACATGTTGGGGCATATTCGACAGTCTGTATTTGATCAAATTGTGATATATCTAGTTGAGTTAAGCCTCTATGTATGGGTAAAAAACCTCTTTTCCTACTGAACCAACTACCAGCGTACCAGATTTGATTAGGTGCCGAATAATACATCATTTTTGGCACAACCAAACTACATCGTTTTTCATTTTGGAATTCTACTAACTTTTTTATTAAATCCTCTTCAAATTCAACATCATTATTAATTATTAATACCTTAGAACATTTATCCTCAATTGCTTGATTGATTCCTTGATTATTTGCTTTGGCAACACCATAATTATTAATATTTTTAATTAATTTTAGTCTTTTTTGATTAGCTTTTTCTAGATATTTCAAGGTATTATCTGATGAACCATTGTCAATAACATATAATATAAAATTATTATATGTCTGTTGCCAAACACAATTTAAAAATGCAGAAATAACATTCTCTGAATTATATGTTATAGTAACAAGCCCTATTTTATCCATGAACTTAAATCTTGGTTTAATAACTTTGATAAATTTATAATATCATCTTTATAATGTGAAATTAAAAATTTTCTTGCACCAGAAGATAATTTTGGTTTTTTTGATTCTGTAAACAACATTTTTATTATGTAATTTACAGCTATTTTTGGAATAATTTGGGATAATATTTTTCTTAGTCTTGTAAAAGAGTAAACCCATCTAACAATTTTATTTCTTGGTCTTTTGTAAATATTGTAAGATTTTGTAAAGTCTACTTTAAACGTATGGCTAATATTTAAAAAAAGACATATTTTTTCAAATGTATCAGCTAAATTATTTTTGAAATCATCATAGTTTACAATCAATAACTTTTCTGGTCCAAAAACCTTTATATATCTTTCAACTTGATGATAATACTCCCCCACAGAAACATATTGTTGATAATAAAGTAATGCGTTTTTATGATCTATTCTTTTTTTTACAATATCCTCAAAATTTTCTGATACTAAACCTAATCTATAATCCATCAGATAATGTGAAAATGCTCTATCTACAGGATTCCTTAATATGATTATAATTTTTGCTTTTTCATTGTATTTCTTGATTTTTTTGGCAACATCATCATAGAACAAATATGAAACACTTGCCTCACCTCTTAAGAGATCTTTTTTATTAGAAAAAAGTTTATTGTATTTTTCTATGCTTTTTATCGGATCATTTCCATAATAAGTTTGTTCCTTTTTTAAAGCTGTAGATGAAAAAAAATCAGGTTCTTTGATTGAGCACATTTCAATCTCTTTATGTTGGCATAAGTACTGATACAATGATGTAGTTCCAGATTTTGGAGCTCCTGCTATAAAAAAATTAACTTTCATTTATAAAAAAATCTTTTTTTTATAACTTCTAAGACGTTACCCATTCTATGCATATTAAGTATAAAAGAAATACATAATTTAATTGGAAAGGTAATTTGATAATATAAAACTGAAGGAGGGAAAAATCTAAATTCTTTTTCTACGTAACCAAATTCTTGCATCATATCATTTGAAAATTTTTGTGACAAATAAATTTCTGCATTAGAAAGCCCTCCATTCTTCCAATTGTTTATTTTAGATTTATCAATAAAATTTATTTTAGAATCATATTTAGTAGAAGAACCAATAAGAGGAACGGTTAACATATCTTTAGAAAATTTAATTTTTAGGAATTTACATACCCCCTCAACAACATGATTGGGGGAATGTAACAATTCCTCAAATTTAACAACTTTTACTCGCTTATGATTTTTAAACTTAGATGTATAAGATAAACTTGATCGCCAAATTCTTGCTATTGTTATTGGATGATAATTTATGTATGATCGTAAAGCTTCAAAAAAAGGAATTTTATTTGCCCCTAAAAATTTTCGTTTCCATTTATTCTTTTGTGAAAGAAGCACGTCTCTTTGATCCCTTACTAAATTGACTATTAGGGCTTCAGGAAAAAATTTTAGAATTTCTTCTATATAATATAAGTTTTTTGGTGTTTGTTCACACGAAATAGTTGCTGCATTTTCTTTAGTAATTGTATCTAAAAAAAGTTTATATATATGCATAGGATTGGTGTAGTGCTTATTTTTTAGAATTTGCTTTGCCTGAAAAGAAAAATCTGCGAATTTTTTTTTATCAAAAATACCTCTATGCTGTATACATAATAAGAGAGACATTAGATCTATTTGTTTTTTTTTAGTTAGTTCCTGATTATCACTTAAGGTCCATATAGTGCCAAAAAAATGTAATTCTTTAAAAGTAAAAATATCTTTATGGTTTGCTAAAATTCTTCCCATCATAGTAGTCCCGCTTCTACTACTACCGACAATAAATATTTGACGTGATTTAGTCATTTTTAAATTCAACATTATAATCTAAAATACCGTTTTTATCAGCAACATCATATAAATTTTTACTTTTTAAAATAGTTGTTTCATGTATATTAGATGACATATCAATACACTTAAATTGAAAATTATCCCAATCAATTGTAAAAACTAATTTTTCTAGACCATCACTATCATAACATCTATATGTATAAATATTTTCTGTCACATTTTTTACAATGTATGTGATTTCATCAGAAAATATTTTACCGATCATGAGCATAGAATTGTATGTACTATGTGTTTCAATAATTTCATTATTATTTCTAAAAATTGAACCAGCTATATCTCTACCTCCCAAATTATGATATGTTGATAATTCAATAACATTTAAAGCCTTCGAACTCATACACTCTAATAAATATTGAGCAACGAACAAAGCTTGAAAAAGTGTATTTCCTGTTGTTTTAGAGATTTGCAAATTCCATTCAGTTACCCAAATGGGCTTTTTAAAAATACTATAATATTTTTGAACTTCTTTAGGATAATCTTTAAATAAATATTGTAGTGCTCGTTGCTTAAATTTATTAAAGAGGGTATCAGGATCCTTGCTATCTAAGTTTTCAGTAATCATCTGCCCATCTAATGACTTTCCCTTTATTACATTAGCATATGAATGAATTATTATGGCGTCATAAAAATCTTTTTTTGATAATTTTTCATTCCAAATATTATGTCTATGTCCTCGAGGCTTTCCTAAAGGAGCAGCCACAATTGCGATTTTAATTTTTGGGAATTTGTTTTTGATATTTTTACTACACCTTTGCGCAAAATTAATATAGTCATTTATAGTGTATCCTTTTAAGTAATAGCTTCTATTAGAAAGTTCACTACCTAATTCTACTCCTACAACATTAATATTATTTTCATGTAATTTTTTAATCATATTTATGATATCATCATCTGATTGAGTAAAAGGATTTGCAACTAATACAGCTGATGATTTTGTTTTATTAGCGAGAAAAATAAAATCATCTATGTAATCGTGATCATGTTGTTTTTTCTTTCTATATTTCTCTAGGCCCAAAGACCTTTTTGGAAATTTTCCGCCATGATATTTTTTAATTTCCAGATAATCAAAACCATATCCTTTTCCTCCAAAATGATAAAAATTACCAACAGCTCCGCCTGGAAATCTGAGTGTTTGAGGATTGAGATTAATTATTTTGTTAGTAAATGAGGTATCCTGAATATCACAAAATGTAAAAGTATTTGAAGTTGCAAAGCCAAAAACATTTGGTTTTAATTGCTGAGTTTTTTCCTGTGATTGACACGAAATAAAAAAAAGAATAAAAATCAAAAAAAAATATTTTTTCTTATTCATTTTAATAAGCCCTTTTCTTTTAACTCATTTACTGAATTATCATAATTATCACGCATAATATTTTGATTTTTTACCCACTGTACAAAATTAATAACTCCTTCTTGAAAATTAAACTTTGGACTAAAATTTAAGATTTCTTTAGCTTTTGTGATATCTGCAAAATTATGACGAATATCTCCAACTCTATATTTTCCACTGATAGAAATCTTAATATTAGATTGAAAATATTTTTTAAGAATATTTGCAACATCTTTTACTGTGGTTGAAGTGCCCGAGCCAATGTTGATAATTTCGTTACATATTATATTTTTTTTAATAGCTAGAGTTGTAGCCTCTACAACATCGTCAATGTATACAAAATCCCTTGTTTGTAATCCGTCTTCATAAATATCTATATTATTGTTATTAAGAATTCTTGTAGAAAACACAGATAAAATTCCTGTATATGGATTTGACAATGATTGGCCCGGACCATAAACGTTTTGATATCTTAAGCATACAACCTGAATACCCAAAGTTCTTCCCATAAATAATACCATTTGCTCTTGTTGAAGTTTATTAATTGCATAAATTGACAGTGGCTGTAATTCGGAATTTTCGTCAGTTGCAACATATTTCAATAGACTATTATTATCTTTAATTTCAAATTGAGCATTTTTCAAATCCTTTTCGGATCTTTGTAAAGGAAACAAAAACCTTTCTTTTTTTAAACACATGTACTTGCCCTCACCATAAACAGCTCTGGATGAAGCAAGAATTATTTTTTTCACTTTACTTCTTGTTTCAGAAAGAGCCTCTAGCATTTTTGCAGTTCCTAGCACATTGACTTCAGTATAATTAGAGATATCATACATTGATTGTCCAGTACCTGTTTCAGCTGCTAAATGGATTATAAAATCCTGATTTTTAATAGCTTTAATCCAATCTGATTTATTTCTAACATCACCTTTTATAAATATACATTTGTCTTTTATCTTTTCTAATAAAGAAGAATCATTATCGCCATGAATTTGTGTTGAAAGATTATCTAATATAGTTACTTTATATCCTCTTTCAAATAACTTTTCACATAATCTACTACCAATAAATCCTGCTCCTCCAGAAATTAAAACATTTTTCATAGTAAACTAGATTTATTTTGTATCACTTTATCATAAAAATTTATAAATCCTGATATTATAAACATAAAAAAGAATGGCTTGTGTAATAAGGGTTCAGACATTGCAGAAACAAATATAAGAATTATGAAAATCATTTTATTATGTCTAATAATTTGTTGCTTTAAAAATGCATAAATAAAAAGCAACATTATTGGAAACCCAAAACCCGCTAGAAAATATGTAAAAGAATTTGTACTCCCTTTATTTGTTGTTTGATTATATTGACTGATAGAAATTGATTTATAAAAAGTCTGCAACATCTTAGAGTTAGGATAAAATTTAGATCGAAAATCAGAGAACTTGTCTAAGTCAACTCCTACACCATTAATAGGATGCTCAATAGCGATGAATAAAGGTTGTGTAAAATCTAATAATCTCTTTTGAAATGAAGATTCTCCTTCGCCATATACCTTTGCATTTATGTTACTACTTAAAACAATATAAATTGGAATTGCAATGATAAATACAATAAAAGTAGAATATTTTTTTTGGAACTTTTTATTTAAAAAATATATAATTTGCAAAAAAATTAATAATAGACCTGTTGTGGAATATGTAGATAAAATAGCCAACAAAATTAAAAATAGCATAAGATTTCTTCTGCCATAAAAACTAATTTCTAAAAAAAATAAAATATTTAGATAAAATTGTAAAATACCTGGTTCCCAAAATATACTTGAATTCCTTACTAAATTTATTCCAAATAAACTTACTTGAGCTTCAGGCTTTTCAATAATATCTATGTAGTAAAACAAATATTTAAATGTTTTTGCTGAATGTTTTTCCTGACCATTACTCATGTACGCCTTGATTGTTTCTAAATTACCTTCTATAAAAGGATATAATAGAAAACTAATTAAAGAGTGAAAAAGAATAATTTTAAGTATAAAATATAAACTATCAAGTAGAGCATTTTTATTTTCTTGATTATGAAAATAAAATAAAGATAGTGTAGATACAAAAAATACAACTACAAAAAAAGAGTACTTAGTTACAGACTGAGGTTGAACCTCAGCAACAAAAAAATTAATTATTAATAAAGCTGTTACAGTACAAAATGCTAACAATGATGAATAAAAGTTTTTTGATTTTATCCTTTTTGCAAGTAAAAAAAAACTACAGATTATAATTAAAGAAAAAAATAAAAAAGACTGATTTCTGTTAAATACAAATAATAGTCCACCAGTGCTTGAAATAAGCATAAATAAAATTAAATTATTTAATATTTTTCTTTTCATTAATCGAATCATTTCATCCAACTGCTTAAATCTCTTTTTAATAGGTCTTGTAATTTAAAAATATCTTCTTTGTAATATAAAATAAGTTTTTCTCTCATTTTACTATTTAAACTATTTGTTTTAACAGTACCGTAATGTATTAAATTTTTTCTCAAAATAGCTCTAATTTTTTTATTAGAAATTACAAACTTGAAAAAAGACTTAACTTTATTTTCTGGTACTAATAAATTTCTTAAAAAATTGTTTTTAAACTTCCATCCCCCTTCCATATGTCTGATTGAAGTATCTATATATATACTTTCTAATCCCAAAAAAGAAAAAACTTTTTCAAAACAATAATTAATGTCTTTAACATAATCATCATAAAGAATGATATGAACATTATCTTTAAACTCAGTTAAAAAAGAAGCCACTTGAGTAAAATAACTTCCAACATGAAGATATCTAGTGTCAGGGGTTATGTTTTTATTTTTTTCATACCTTTCTTCTGAATTTGCTATCGCTTCTTCAAATGATAAATTTTCCAGAGGATTGTATCTAACATTGTGCAAATAGCCTGCATATGCTCTTTCAATAGGATTTCTTAGCATTATAATTATCTTAACTGTTGGTGATAGATACTTTTTAATATTTTTGATTGAATATTGAGGATATGCTAAATACATAACACTGGATTCCCCCTTAAATAAGTAATTTTTCTGAGTCTTAAACATTTGTTTGTAATCATCAAATTTTAGTACTGCTTTATGAATTCTATTTTCACCTATTTCAGAGTTAATTAAAAAATGTGGCTCTTTATGAGCACTCATGAAAATTTGAGGATGTTGTTTTAAATAATTGTGCAATGAAGTAGTGCCAGATTTAGCAGCACCAACAATTAAAAGATTTGGTAATTCTAATTTTGACGCCATAAACTCAAATCTCTTTTAATTAATTTTTCTAATTTTTTAATGTCGCTTTTATAAAACAAAAATAATTCTTTTCTTAAATCCTTATCCATATCTGCAGCTCTTACTGTAAACTGCTTTACTAGCTTTTGCTTTGCTTTAACTCGAGTTTTTTTAGAGATAAATGTTTTAATTATTTTTTTCAGAGTCCCGTTTCCCATCAAAAATTCTTTCGCAATAGCACTATTCCACGACATGCCACCCATATTAATAATCTTTGTTGAATCGATCTTATATTTATCATCTATTTCTAAGAAGTTTAAAACCTTTGTTATTTCTAAGTTAGTATTAGCTACAAAATCATCATAAATAACACAATGTACATTTTTAAAGTTTTCAATGTAAGCTCTTACCATTTTATAGTATAAACCTAATTCCTTATACAAAATCATAGGACTCAAATTTGGGTCTTTATCATATCTGTTTTTATTATATTTCAAGGCTTCTTTAAATGGTAAATTTTCTTGTGTTGTTCGAGATGCGAATAAATATGCTGAATATGCTCGCTCAACTGGGTTTCTAAGCATTATAATTATTTTAACATCTTTTCCTAAATAGTACTTTATATTTTTAATAGCTGTTTGATAAAAAAACAAATAAAGAACTGTAGATTCTCCAATGGCTTTATGATGAAGTGCTTTTTCAAACAATGATTTATAAGTTTTTAAATCCCATACTCCTTTAGGCAATCTTTTTTGTACTTTTTCTTTAATCAAAAATCTGGGTTCTTTAACCTTTAGGCCTTCATCTGTATAAGTGGGCATAAAAATATCAGGATGTTGATTTAAATAATGATGTAAGGATGAAGTACCACATTTAGCAGCACCTACTATTAAAAAGTTTGGTAATCTTCCTTTCATAATTTTTTATTAATAAATGGTATATACATTGTAAAAAATCCAAGTTTCTTTTTAACCATATATACCATAGACAAGTTCCAAAAAGACATACTTACTATACTAGCATAAGCAGCGCCATCTATACCGTACTTTGGAATTAATAATAAATTTAATCCAATATTAATTATCGCTCCAATAATTAGAATAGACATATAACTATTCTGCTGATCTGACATTTGCATTAAATTACCTACTGAGCCAGAAAAAGCATTTATTAATCTTCCTATTATTAATAATCTTAAGACTTCAAATCCCACAAGAAATTCTATTCCATATAAACCCATAAAAAACTTTGGAAAAATTAATAAAATAGCTGCAAAAGGTAATGTGGTCCAAAATATTAATTTTGAAGACTGAATAGCAATCTTTGCCATTGAATTAGTATCATTCATTGCAAACTTCTCAGCAAATTTTGGAGCTGCAATGCTATTAACCGCCATTAATGTAATACTTACTATCATTGAGAATCTAAATGCAACACCATAAACCGCAACACTCTCAGGGTCCAACATATTTCCAATCATTAATTTATCAGTCCATGCCATTATAAATTGAACAGATTGAGCAAACATTAAGGGAATAGAGATTTTTAATATGTCTTTTATCTTAAGATTTTCTATAATTTCTTCTGGATTTACTTTTTTACTTTTAATAAACCAATATTTATAGCATATGAAAGATAATACTGAAACTATAAGTAACGCAGATAAATAAGCATAAATTGGAACTTTCTCATCATTAATAAATATGGATATAATATAAATTGAAATAATTGTGAAAGTAGCTTGAGACATTCTGTAAAAGAATGAAAATTCAGCAATTTTTTTTAATCCTTTTAAACTTTGGTAGTGTAATACAAAAAAGGTCATCGGTAAAACAAAATAAGATGCCATTTGCAAATACTGTTTTTCAATATTTAAAATTAAAGAAATATTTGAAGACAAAATGTACATAATTAGCGAAGAAATAATTGAAGTAATAGAAAGAAGAACTAGTGTCTTGCGCCTAAATAAAATTATATTTTTCCATTTATTTTGCTTAGCAAATGATGCAATAAATCTAACAGAAGTTGTGTCCAAACCTAATTTAGCTAGTAAAGTAAAAATTCTCAGTACAGTTATTGCTAAAACAAAACTACCTAAGCCTGAAGCTCCATAATAATATGCTATTATTAAAGACAATAAAAAACCCATAATCTGCCCACCAATTCTTATCAAAAAAGATATTCCTCCTTTCTGAAAAATCTCAAAAAAATCTTTATCCTTACGTAACTTGGAAATAAGTTTAATCATTGTTTACTAACTAAGAACCATGGATTTAATAACTCTTTCTTATTGTAATTCAGTTCATTAGTAGAAAGATACTCCGAAACTGAGTAACCTGCATACTTTGCGATAGCGTGTCCTGCTGCTGTATCCCACTCCATTGTCGGTGCATATCTTGGATAAGCATCTGCTCTACCTTCAGCAACCATACATAATTTCAATGAAGATCCAACTGAAAGTACCTCAACATTTCCATATTTTTTTTTCTTTTCCTCAAAAAACAATTCTGTTTCTTTAGACATATGAGATCTAGATCCAACTATAACATATCCATTTCTATTATTTTTTATTGGCAACTTTTCAGAAATTAAAACTAAATTATCTAAATTTTTGACTAATGATTTGTAAACGATCTTATATGAGCCTAAGTCTTGCATGGCAAAATATAAATGTTGTTTTACTGGAACAAAAATTACACCCATAATAGGTTTCCCCTCAAAAATCAGTGCAATATTAACTGTAAACTCTCCATTTCGTTTTATAAATTCTTTAGTTCCATCTAATGGGTCTACTAACCAAAAATAATCCCAATTTTTTCTTTCACTAAATTTGATAGATGCTCCTTCCTCACTCAATATAGGTAGTTCAGTTTTTTTAAGAAAATGCTCGATAATATCATGACAATTTTTATCTGCTATTGTTAATGGTGAATCATCTGATTTCTTCTCAACTTGAAAATCAGAACTATATACCTTCATTATTGATTCTCCTCCACTAATTGCAGCATTAATAGCAATTTTGAGTAAATTTTTAAAATCCATATTTTATTGTTTATTATAAATAAGTTTAGCCTTAGATGTGCCTATTCGATCTGCTCCCGCAATAATCAGTTTTTTTGCAAATTGGTATGAATAAATTCCCCCAGATGCTTTTATTTTTAAATTGTTAGAAAAAGATTTAATAAGTTTTACATCTGAAATATTTGCTCCAGCACCGTTATAGTAACCAGTTGATGTTTTTATAAATATATTTTTTACACTTTCAGAAAAATTATCTTGTGTTAAACTAACTATTTTCTTTGTAATTTTCATAATTTCCTCTCTAGAAAGCGCACCAGTTTCTATAATCCATTTAGTTATTCTTTTACGTTGAACACATATTTTTGTTCCTTCAATAATATCTGCTGCAAATTTTTGAAAATTACCTCTTTTAAAAGCATTATAATCGCAAACAAAATCGATGTCATGAGCTCCATTATTAATACAAGTTAGGGCTTCATTAACTTTTTCTTTAGTTGAACTATCACCTAAAGGAAAATCAACTACTGTACCAAGCTTTATTGATGAATTTTTTTGTTGAATTTTTTTAAAAATTTCAGCTACGTATTTTGGACGAATCATTATACATGCAAAATTGTATTTAATTGCTTCATCAACTAATGAAAAAAGAATTTTTTTATTTTCCTCTTCAGAAATACCCGCTTCTGCAGATGTCTTTAGATATGTTGAATCCAAATATTGTTCAATTTTTTTATCCATTTGTTATCTTTTAAAGCCAAATCTACTTAAAAAATTATCAAAATCTTAAAGAATTTTAATTTGATAATTTTTTTTAGATTTGTGTATATATTATTTATGTATAAAAAACCTAATATTTATCCAGTTTTTGATGAGCTACTTCAAAGAAGTGACAAGCAAAATTTACTTAAACAAACATCTAAAGTATTTTGGTTTACTGGTCTTTCAGGTTCAGGCAAAACTACAATTGCAAAAGGAGTAGAGAGTAAATTACATTCATCCGGTTACCTAACAAAGCTTCTTGATGGTGACAATATACGATCAGGCATAAGCAACAATCTTTCATTTTCTTTAAGAGATAGAAAAGAAAATATTAGACGAATTGCTGAAATATCCAAACTATTTTTAAATTGCGGGATAATCACTTTGAACTGCTTCGTCAGTCCAACTCACAAAATCAGAAAAATTGCTGAAAAAATTATTGGAAAAGAGAACTTAATTGATGTGTATATCAATGCATCTATAGAAACATGTGAAAACAGAGACACAAAAGGACTTTATAAAAAAGCAAGAAATGGAGAAATAACTAACCTTACAGGAATTAATTCACCATTTGAACCGCCAAAAAATCCTCAATTAGAAATTGATACAAATAACAACAATATAGAAAATTCAATTGAACAAGTATTCAACTTTATTTTACCAATTATTAAAATTAAATAACAAATGAGTTCATATAATTTAACCCATCTAAAAGAACTTGAATCTGAAGCTATATTTATACTCAGAGAAGTAGCAGCTCAATTTGAAAAACCGGTAATGCTTTTTTCAGGAGGAAAAGATTCAATAGTAATGTTTCATCTTGCAAGAAAGGCATTTCATCCTGGTAAAATTCCATTTCCGCTAATGCATGTTGACACTGGCCATAACTTTCCTGAAACCATTAAATTCAGAGATGATTTGATTAAAGAGACTGGTGAAACCTTAATTGTAAAATATGTTCAAGAATCCATAGATAGAGGAACAGCTATAGAAGAAACAGGGCCAAACCCATCAAGAAATGGGTTACAAACAATAACTTTATTGGAGGGATTAGAAGAAGGAAAATATGATTGTGCAATGGGAGGTGCAAGAAGAGATGAAGAAAAAGCAAGAGCAAAAGAAAGGTTTTTTTCACATAGAGATGAATTTGGTCAATGGGATCCAAAAAATCAAAGGCCTGAATTATGGAATTTATTTAATGGTAGAAAAAAAATAGGAGAACATTTCAGAGTTTTCCCCATATCTAATTGGACAGAAATGGATGTATGGCAATATATTTTACATGAAAACATATCTCTTCCATCTCTCTACTTTTCTCATAAAAGAAAAGTGGTTAATCGAGATGGCGTATTATTAGCCAAATGTGAATATATTACACTTAACAAAAATGAAAAATGGGAAGAGATGGATATTAGATGTAGGACAATTGGAGATATGACATGCACTGGGGTATGCATGTCAGAAGCAAATTCACTAGAAAAAATAATTGAAGAAGTTGCATCTACAAGAATTACAGAACGTGGGGGAAGAGCTGATGATAAAAGATCAGAGGCTGCTATGGAAGATAGAAAAAAGGAGGGTTACTTTTAAACAAAATATTATGCAGAAAACCAAAGGATATTTAGATATGGAGCTATTGCGATTTACCACGGCAGGAAGCGTCGATGATGGTAAAAGCACATTAATTGGAAGATTACTTTATGACAGTAAAGCTATTTTTGAAGATCAAATGGACCAACTTCAAAAGACCTCTGAACAAAGAGGTGAAGAAGGAATTAATTTAGCTCTTTTAACAGATGGATTAAGATCAGAAAGAGAGCAAGGAATAACTATTGATGTAGCATACAGGTACTTTGCAACACCTAAAAGAAAATTTATTATTGCTGATACTCCTGGTCATATTCAATATACAAGAAATATGGTAACAGGAGCATCAACAGCAAACCTAGCAATTTTATTGATTGACGCTCGACATGGTGTTATAGAACAGACTAAAAGACATGCATTTATTGCTTCACTTCTTCAAATTCCTCATATTGCAGTTTGTATTAACAAAATGGATCTTATTGACTTCAAAAAAGAAAAATTTGAAGAGATTAGGTCTGATTTTAAAAAATTCTCATCAAGATTAGAAATAAAAGATGTGAATTTTATTCCTATATCTGCTCTTAATGGAGATAATGTAGTAGAAAGATCAAAAAATATGTCATGGTATGAGGGGCCAACTTTGATGCATCTGTTAGAAAATATTCATATTGGTTCTGATCACAATCATGTAGACTGTAGATTTCCTATACAATATGTTGTTCGCCCGCAAAGTAAAAAATATCCTGACTACAGAGGATATTCTGGAAGAATTGAAGGAGGGGTTTTTAAAAAAGGTGATGAAATTACTATTCTTCCTTCTGGCTTTTCTTCTAAAATTAAATCTATTGACACTTTCAACGGACCTATTAGCGAGGCTTTTTCTCCTATGTCTGTATGTATGACAATAGAAGATGATTTTGATATCAGCAGAGGAGATATGTTTGTAAGAGAAAACAATCAACCCGATTCTAAGCAAGATATAGATTTAATGGTTTGCTGGATGAATACAAAAAAAATGATAATTAAAGGAAAATATACAATCAGACATACAACACAAACTGCAAGATGCATAATTAAAGATGTGAAGTATAAAATTGATATAAACACATTACATAGAAAAGAAGACGATAAATCCATTGGTCTAAATGACATAGGAAGAATTTCTATACGAACAACAAAACCTCTTTTCGTTGACAGTTACAGAAGAAACAGAAATACTGGCAGTATCATTATTGTAGATGAAGCTAGTAACGAAACAGTTGGAGCAGGAATGATAATTTAGTTTATATTATCAAGTTGCTTTAATTCAATTGGAAGTTAATTGGTATTGTGTAAATCACCTTAGCTGGCTGTCCTCGTTGCATTCCAGGCTTATACTTTGGTAGCGATCTAATAACTCGTAAAGCTTCAGCATCTAAACTTTTATCGACTCCTCTCGCTAGCTCAACGTTAGTTACCTTCCCATTTTTATCTACAATAAACTTAACATATACCTTGCCAGTGATGTTATATTCTTTTGCAATTGGCGGATACTTGATAGATGACTGAATATATCTCATTAGGCCCTCTTCACCACAGTATTCTTTTCTACTAACTTTTATACATGGAAAAACAGGCATTTGTTCAACAACAAAAAAAGGATCTGGATTTGACTCTTCCTCAATTTCTATATCAGCATCATCATCGGCATCTTCTATACCTAAATCTTCTTCAACTATTTCTTCATCATCAACAACCTCAATAACTTCGGGAGGTGGTGGAGGAGGCGGAGGTGGTGGAGGTGGTGGAGGAGGTTCTTCTAATTGTTGAGTAATATCTATTTCACTATCCTCAAGTTCGATTTGTGCTATTTGATCATCATTTGCTTGACCTTCTTCTTTGCTCTCCCATTTAAAGGCCCCTAAGACTATTAGTAAGCTAATAACTAATCCTATCTGCAAGAAAAGACCTCTTTTATTCTCTAAGCTAACTTCTGGATTCTTTTTTAGTTTCATAATTATTCTACTAAATCTTTGTAGGCCTCTGAATCTAATAAGGAGCTTAACTCATGCGTATCAGATACCTTAATCTTAATAATCCATCCCTCTCCGTAGGGGTCTGAATTAATTAGTTCAGGGTTATCATTTAGTGATTGATTATATTCTATTACCTCTCCACTAACAGGCATAAATAAATCTGAGACTGTTTTGACTGCTTCAATAGAACCAAAAACTTCTTCTTTGTCTAATGTCTCCCCTTCACTATCCAAATCTACAAATACAATATCCCCAAGTTCTGACTGAGCAAATTCGGTAATACCAATAAATGCAAAGTCATTTTCAATTCTTAGCCATTCATGATCTTTTGTATATTTTAATTCAGTTGGAAACTGCATATTAATTTTTT
>CACOJQ010000015.1 GCA_902627575.1 uncultured Bacteroidota bacterium | reverse complement strand
TTCGTAATCGACTGTCTTTTCTGGCTTTAGATTAGGGTTATTTAATGTAGCTCCAACATTATCAGCCATGAACAAATAATCTACAGGCTCTAATCTATTACCTTCAGGAGGTCTTTGTGTTAAAACATCGTAATGAGCAAAAAACTGTGCTTCATCAGAAATAGGAAATGAAAAAGCTATTCTAGGCATGAAAACAACTTCAGGTGTATAATCCTCAAAAGCATCCATCGTTACTATGCCTGACTTTGCATTAGTTGGATTTATCAAATATGGGGCAATTTTACCTCCAGCAGCTTCAGCCAGTAAAGTTGGGTCTGAAATCTGAAGACCATCAGAATTATACCATATATCTCCGCTATTATTTCTGTAACCAACAACAGCTGATGGATTTTCAATATCATCAACATACACCACATAATCTCCATCTATAGTGGAAGGAATGTTAGTAGTACTCATAAGTGATGTATTTGCATTAGCTGTATATGCCGTGTATAATAAGTGTTGATCTTTTAAAACTTGTTGATTAGCATCATAACGATCTACTCTTAAACCAATATTGAATATTAAATCTTCTATAGCAAATTTATCTTGGACATATCCAGCAGTGTATATTGGATTAAAAGGGGCAATTAATCTGTCACTTCCCTCCTCAAAAAATTTAGATAAGGTAGGTGTTTGATTAGGTTTATTTCCATAGATATCATATCCGTAATAATAAACATAAGATGAGCCATTGTTTAATAGTTCATCAGCGCTAAATAAATCTAGTGAATATAAGTCAGGATCATAAGAATCAATATCAATGTACTCAACAGAATTTTCAGGAAGATCTAGTAAATTTCGTAAATTTTTATCAAAATTTGATTGTTCTTCAGCTACGTAAAGTCTATCATATAAAACTGTGTCTTGGTAAATACCATTTTCAAAAACTGGATTTGGATTAGCTAAATCTCTTTCTAAAATATGCTTATTAGCTTGTTGCCTCATAAGTTGCCAGATAGATCTCCAAGCATTAAATTGCCAATAATAATCTTCTCTTTGTTCAAATTCAAAACCAAATGATAATTCATGAGATTTTATGTCAGCCGACCCAGATGCTTTGAAACTTAGTTGTGTGTTTTCCTGTTTGACAGAATACCCATACCATGAACCGTGATTTCCAAACAACGAATATACACTTGCTGGATCTTGACCATTAAGTAACCCTTGGCCTTGCAAATCAGCAGCTGTTCTTATAATCCCATCATTTGAAGCATCTACTCCAAAATTTGCCATAGTTCCCGATTGAAAAGAATTAATTCCATACTGAGAAAAAACATCATAGTAAGCAGATGTATAGTTTACTAAAGATGGATTTATTGTGCCTGGTGTAAACTCAAATAATGTGTCTGCCCAACTACTTAATACTTGACCTGTAAATATTTGTCCTGTTGTTGAATCAACGGCTATACCATCTTGAAATATTGGGGCTTTTGATGTTTTAAATTTACCTACATATCCATAATGAAACAGATTATCTCCATGATTAGCATCGGCAAAAGTATACCTATTGTTAGTATAATCTGCCTGAATAGTGAAGAAAGCATTTTTTATTGTAGATGCACTTTCATCTGCATTTGTTTCTTCAGAGCCGAATTTTTGAGTTAGCTTTCCAAATAAACGATAGGTTGTTTGAGATGAGGTTCTATTGTCTTCCCAAGAAAACATAGATCTCCATGATGAAAAATCATTACTCTTTCTGGCATAAAAAGAACCTCCTAAAGATAAATAAGTGTTTAGGGCAGGTTTAAAATCTAATTTTCCAGAGAGATTAATTCTTTTTTGATTAGTGTTCATCTTAGCATCAACTAATTCAAAATCACTTTCTCTCAAAAACTCTGATGTGCTTAAAAATCCGGCAGCTGCATTAGGAGCAATAACAAATGGATTCTCTCTCAAATCTGCTAGAACGTTGTCCTTTACCTTCCACATTCCTATTGCAGAAGGATCTGTATCATCAATATCTCTGTACTCTCCTGAGAAAAAATAACCTAATATCGAACTACCTTTGGTTCCATCTGTTTTAGTTTTCTTCAAGATAGGGCCAGATAAGGATATTCCAAGTAAATTATAATTATAATCATCAAATAGCGAAGATGTTTCGTATTCAAGCCCTCCAGAAACCTTATTTGATGGACCTTTGGTTGTTACAGATATGATCCCCCCCGTAGCGTCACCATACTTGGCTGGAACGCCTCCTGTTACAACTGTTATTTGCTCAATGCCTGAAGAAGGGACTCCAATTGCTCCTCGAACCTTAATACCATCAATATAGTACTCAGTAGCGTCTGAACGTGACCCTCTCATATTAACTGCATCGCCCTCATCCCTCTGATAAATTCCAGCTGTGGTAGATGCAATAGATGCAACATTTCTTGTGGGTAAAGCAACTATTTCCTCTGCAGTTTTAGTTTCTCCAGATAAATTATCTTTGTCTAGAAGCGGCTTTTTATATTCAATAACTTTAACTTCTCCAATAGCGATTCCTTCCTGTAATTTAATATTTTGAGGTGTAATTTTATTTGCAGAAACAATAACACCTGTAATTTCAACTGTTCCATAACCAACATATGTAGCCTTGACCGTATAATTTCCGGGCTCAAGAGGCTTAATAGTGTAATTACCATCGAAATCTGTTGTGGCCCCTCCTATCTGATTACCATTTTTTTCTGCAACAACGTTAGCAAATGGAATTGGCTCTCCCGTCATTATATCTACAATTGTACCCTGAAGTGTTCCTGTTTGGGAGTAAGCAAATGTATATAATAATACAAATGCAGCTAATAAATTAAATCTTCTCAACATAGTTTTATTATTAAAGTTTGTAAAGATATAAATCTTTTATCATTAGCAAAGTTTATAATCTCATTTATTTTAATTACAATTGCATAATCAAATGAAAAAAAAAATACTACTAATTTTTATTATTTCTTGCATTACAATCTCATGTAATAATCAAGAGGATTTTATTCAGGACGTCTACGTCAGTGAATTTATCGATCTAAGCTTACCACAATACAGTGAGATTAGTATCACAGGCAATGCTGTTTTTATAGAAGGTGGTGTTGAAGGGATAATTATTTTTAAAGATGTTGGAGATAATTTTAAAATATTTGATAGAAACTGCAGTTATGAACCATCCTCAACATGCGCTAAAATTGACTCAATTTCGTCGGGCATTGCTATTTGCGGATGTTGCTCCTCTGCTTTTTTAATTAGCAGCTCAGGTGAAGCAATTAATGCCCCAGCAATACTTCCATTAAAAAAATATAGCTGGAGTTTAAGCAATAATATTCTACATATATATAATTAATTCAGTCTGATTAACTTTTTACGTATTTTTGAATTATTAAATATTATATCTAAAAAATAAATACCATTAGATAAATATGATACTTCCTCAAATTTAAACTGATAAAAACTAAATTTATCTTTTACTTTTTTATTTACCAGCTCTCTTCCATACATATCCATTAATACGAAAGTTACATCTGAAAGCTCAATATTCTTTAAATAAATATTTAATGATAAGTTGCTATTAAAGGGGTTTGGACTAACAGAAATTAAATTTTCATATGCTAAATCATTCACAGAAACAAAAGGGCTTAGTAAGACTGATTCAGAAGAATAATCACATCCAAATGTGTCAGTAGCAACTATATAATATTCACCACTAACCACAGCAGGAAAAAAGGATTGATTAGCACCACTTACTATTCCATTTGAAACACTGTACCATTGTAAATTACTATATAAAGCAGAGTCTATCATCCAGGCAGTAGAGCCATTATCATCAATTAGTGGTTGGTAGCTAGAATCACAAATAACAACTGAAACCTGAGATGAACTAGAGCCACAACCATAATCATTTACTAAAAGTAAAGAGTATAATCCAGAATAATTTGGATTTATAAACGTGTCTGTTGCACCTGGAATTGGACTATTGTAATAGTACCACTGCATTGCTGTATTTTCGCCAGAAGTATAAATAATATTATTTGAAGTATCATATGTTAAAGTGGCGGGGAAAGGATAGTCATAAACATGTATTGTATCGCTAGATGAAATAATATTTGCAGGTACTTCCATAACGGTATAATTTAGTGAAAGTCCCCCTCCATTTACTGAAAATGTACCTGGCTGTTGTATGGGAGTGAAAGTAAACGAACCACAGTCTTCAGTACTTGGGAAAAAAGGGATATCATCGTTATCATATAAAGAAATGCTAACTGATTGACCTGTAAGTTCAAGTGGACTAAAACTGTTAATTAATAATGGGAAATTTTGAGTTATATAGTTATTATTTGTAACCTCTTCTAGTATGCCAGCAGGAGATGAAACTGTGTAGAAGAAGTCTGGGTCACCGTATAGTCCACCATCAGCACAGCTTCCCGAAACAACCTCAATACTTTCTAAGAAATAAGTTGCATTTGTTTGAACTGCAAAATATTCAACAATATAGTCTCCAGGCTGATTATAAATTTGTGCTGCTGGCTGAGCCATTGTGCTCGAGCTTCCATTTCCAAAATTCCAGTAGTAAGATAACATTCCAGTATTATTATTTGTAAAACTAACTGTTACAGGGTAACAGCCATTTGCATTTGTCATAGCAAATCCTGCATTATTTGATGAAGATGTATCTGGCATAACATTAAAAGGTAATGTGAAAGATATATTTTCAGTTCCAGTTAACGCTGACAAATTATGAGTAGCAACCAAATTAACTTCAACATCATAATAACCAGACATTAATGCATTCCCTGATATTTTAACACACCCATACTGAGAAACATTAGGGTCATAATGACAACTTAATGCAGCATTATTACATTCCCAAGTTAATCCCAAGGGAAGAGATATTGAGGTTATATGATAATCTTCAAAAGTTACGTTAACGCCAGAAATGTTGGTGTCAAGTGGCAGAAAAAAAGTCATGTCTTGGTCATAAAATTGGCCAATGTAAGCATCTGGAAGTGTATCAGGGTCAAGCCCATAATTTGCGCCTACAGGATAATAATTATAATCTATTACACACTGAGCTTTTCCAATTGTAAATGAAAAAACACAAACTAAAATCATTAGTAATCTGTTCATAGCTATAGTCTTTTGCCACAATAATACATTATTTTGTTTAAATGTGACAAAATTTGAGCGTTAGTTTTGTTTGACTATTTGGATGTATTAGTATCTATAATATTCTGGCTTGTATGGACCTTCAACCTTCACGCCTATATATTTTGCCTGATCAGGTCGTAATGTTTCTAGCTCTACACCTATTTTTTCTAAATGAAGTCTAGCTACTTTTTCATCTAAATGCTTTGGTAGCATGTAAACTTTATTATCATAATTTTTGAAGTTCTTCCATATTTCAATTTGAGCTAGAACTTGGTTTGTAAATGAGTTAGACATAACAAAAGATGGGTGACCAGTAGCACACCCTAAGTTTACTAATCTACCTTCTGCAAGTAGAATAATATCATTACTGTTAATAGTGTACATGTCTACTTCAGGCTTAATAGTATTTTTAGTATGTCCCCAATTTTTATTTAACCAAGCAACATCGATTTCATTATCAAAATGACCAATATTACAAACTATTGTTTTGTCTTTCATCTTTTCAAAATGACGAGCTTGAATAATATCTTTATTTCCAGTTGTGGTTACGATAATATCTGCATTTTTACATACATCATCCATTCTTTTAACAGCAAAACCATCCATTGCAGCCTGTAGTGCACAAATTGGATCAATTTCAGTGACTATAACTCTTGCTCCAGCTCCTCTTAATGAGGCAGCAGAACCTTTTCCAACATCTCCATATCCAGCAACAACAGCTACCTTTCCTGCCATCATTATGTCTGTAGCTCGTCTAATAGCATCAACTAATGACTCTTTACATCCATACTTGTTATCAAATTTTGATTTAGTAACTGAATCGTTAATGTTTATAGCAGGTATTGGCAAAGTCCCCTTTTCCATTCTTTCATACAAACGATGAACACCAGTTGTTGTTTCTTCAGAAAGTCCTTTGATATTGTCAACCATCTCGGGAAAGCGATCTAGAACCATGTTAGTTAGATCCCCACCATCATCTAGTATCATATTTAGTGGTTTATTATCCTTAAATGCTGTTAGTGTTTGCAATATACACCAATCAAACTCTTCTTCATTCATTCCCTTCCATGCAAATACAGGTACACCAGAAGCAGCCATTGCAGCAGCCGCTTGATCCTGTGTAGAAAATATATTACATGAAGACCATGTAACTTCAGCGCCAAGGTGTATTAATGTCTCAATTAAAACTGCAGTTTGAATAGTCATATGTAAACAACCTGCTATTCTTGCGCCTTCGAGAGGCTTGGCATCGCCAAATTCTTTACGAATTGACATAAGACCAGGCATTTCAGCCTCAGCTAATCTAATTTCTTTTCTACCCCATTCTGCAAGTGATATATCTTTAACTTTGTAATTCATTGTTTCTATTTCCATGTTATTTTATAAAGAGTGCAAATATACGCATATTTATTATTTTTGCTATTTATTAATTGAGTTATGCCTCTTTTCAAAAAAATTAAAGAAAATAACTGTGAAATAAGTATTTGGGAACTCTCTGAAACATTAGATTATCTTATTAAAAAATATAATTTTTCAGAACCAAATAATATTACAAGCAAAAAGAGAAAAAAAGAAATATTAGCTAGCAGATTATTATTAAAAAATATGTATCCTGATTTAAAAATTACATATAATAAATATGGCGCCCCAACAGTTGAAAACAATAAATTTATATCAATCTCTCATTCAAAAAAATTTGTAACTATAATTTTAAGCCATGTTAGAGTCGGAATCGATATACAGGAAGCAAATAATAAAGCCTTAGATACTGCAACAAAATTTATTGACTTAGGTACTACCAAACTTATAAGCAAAAATGAAGCAACATTAATCTGGTCATGTAAAGAATGTATTTACAAGTGGTACCAAAAAGGATCAATTAATTTTTTAAATGATATTAAAGTACATTCTTTTAAAATTAAAGAGAAAGGTGAAATCACAGCAAATTTTAAAAATCAAGAGTTTACTTTGTTCTACAGAAAATTAAAAAATCATTTTTTAGTGTATGTTTGCAAATGAATAAAATATGAATATTTACAATAAAATTACAAAGGATAAAAGCAATAATAAAAAAACATTTGCTCTTTTAATAGATCCTGATCGTCAAGATAAAAAGCAATTAATATCCCTTATTGATAAGGCGAATAAAGCGAAAGTAGATTATTTTTTTGTTGGCGGAAGCCTACTAACAAACAATAATTTAGAGCTTTGTATAAGCACCATAAAAGAAAACTCTAATATACCAACTATTTTATTTCCGGGTAATGTTATGCAAGTAAGCAATAAAGCAGATGCAATTCTTTTTCTGTCATTAATTTCCGGCAGAAACGCAGAGATGCTAATTGGCAAACAAGTCATCACAGCTCCAATATTAAAAAAATCAAAGCTAGAAATTTTACCCACAGGATATATGCTTATTGATAGTGGTAAACCAACTACTGCATCATACATGAGCAATACAATACCTATACCTCACGATAAAGATGAAGTTGCAAGTTGCACAGCTATGGCTGGAGAAATGTTAGGTCTAAAATTAATTTTTATGGACGGAGGAAGTGGAGCTGTAAATCCAATTTCAGAAAAAATGATTGAATCATGCAGAAATAATGTTGAACTGCCCATAATAATTGGAGGGGGAATTGACTCCGCTGAAAAAGCTATTAGTAACTGTAACGCTGGTGCTGATATTATTGTTGTTGGTAACGCGATCGAAAAAAACAATGATCTCATTAAAGAAATTGCTCAAGCAGTACAACAGTTTTAATGGAAATTAACAATTAAGTATTAAGTTCTACAAACTCCTATTTTGTAATCATTGTATATTTTTATTACATTAGCCGAAAATAATTATAACTATACTACTATGAAATCATTAGAAACAACTTTAACATGGATTTTACTTCCAGCATTTTTAATATTTACTTCAACTTCAATTATATCTACTAAAAAAGCTAACGATGAAAAAAGCAAAAAAGCTGAAATGGAAGAAGAAAGAGCTGCAAAGTTTTTCAACGTTGAAATAGATCATGACGGAGATCCCAAAACTAATACAAAAGGAATACTAATAGAGGCTAATGGCAGCGATGAAGATACTTTTTCATACACGTGGGCTCAAATAAGTGGCGAAAATATTAGTTATAATGGAGATAGCACCAATTCTATTAATTTTGATGCAGGCGTAGGTGAATACGAATTTAGTGTAACAGTAACTGATGCATATGGAGCTACTGCGATAGATACAGTATCAATCAAAGTCAATCCAGAAGCTAACGATAGTCCTGAGGTTTATACTGAGGTTTATGAGTTAATTGAATCAGAAGATGAAATGGCGGCTGAAAATAATGATGATACTGAAGAATAATTTGACAACAAAAATTCTGTGTGGAGGATTTTAGTTTTTTTTTTAATACTATAAACTTCAATTGGAGTTGGATTGAGACACTAGCAGTTGTATTTTCCGTTATTTATGTTATTTTAGCAGCCAAAGGAAATATTTGGTGTTGGTTTTTTGCTGCTATAAGTGTCAGTATTTACATTTACTTATGCTATGAAGCAAAGTTGTTTGCCGAAACAATTTTGCAATTTTTTTATCTTTTAATGGCTTTTATAGGCTATTTTTCATGGAACAATTCAAACACAAAATTTAATGTCAAACAGTTATCTATTTCAAATCACTTAATGGTAATTTTTTCTGGAGCTTTGATAACATTTTTGATAGGATTTTATCTAACAATTTATACAGAAGCGAAAATGCCAATTATAGATTCTTTTACAACATGTTTCTCGATAATTGCAACATTCTTAGTAATAAAAAAAATATTGGAAAATTGGCTATACTGGATTATTATTGATATTGTCTCAGCATATATATATTTTAGCAGAGATCTTCATTTAACATGCATACTATTTTTGATTTATACATGCGTTGCAATGGTTGGATACATTAACTGGAAAAAGAAACTATTACATGAGTAAAATTATTTTCTCAGGACCAGAAAGTAGTGGGAAAACAACTCTGTCTAGTTATGTTAGCCAAAAATATTTTCTTCCTATTGCAAAAGAATATGCACGAGAATACTTATTAGAGATAAATAGACCCTACAATCAAAATGATTTACTATTTATTGCTAAAAAACAATTACAAAATGAACAAAAAAAAATAATATTAGATACAGACTTAATAACAATAAAAATTTGGAGTGAATACAAATATGGAATATGTGATAATTGGATAATTGAACAAATCAAACGACAAAAGAAAGATAATAGAACATATATTTTGTGTAAACCAGATTTTGTTTGGCAGCCAGATCCATTAAGAGAACATCCAAACAGCAGAGATGATATTTTTAAAATATACCAATCAGAGTTAGAAAAATTAGGACATAAGTACTACATATCTTTGGGTAACAAGAAAAAAAGAAAAATAGAAATCAAAAATATTATTTCTGACATTTTGAACTTATAAAAATATTTTATTAATTTTGTTTAATCTTTTGTCGGGGTGCCTAGAAGGCTGAGATTATACCCATTGAACCTGATCTGGTAATTCAGAATAGGGAAGTGAGTCAACAAATGTGTAACACAAGTAATAACCTCGTCTTGCTTGTTTAAATTTTATAAAAATGTTTTTAAAAAGATGTACGATATCAATAACATGCATATTGGTTATTAACTCAATTTGCTTTGCACAAAAATCTAATGATTCAATAAGTATGCAAAAAGAATTATCAGAAGTTATGATAAATGCAACTAAAGCTAGTAAAAAAACTCCGGTTGCTTTTACCGACATTTCTAAGAACGAAATAGAAAAAGCAAACCTAGGACAAGATCTCCCTTATCTAATTTCATTAACACCATCAGTTGTAACTAGCTCAGATGCTGGAGCAGGTATAGGATATACTAATTTTCGAATTAGAGGAACTGATCCAACTAGAATTAATGTAACTATTAACGGAATTCCCTTAAACGATTCAGAAAGTCAGGGGGTTTGGTGGGTTAATATGCCCGATTTTAGTTCTTCCTTAGAAAGCATTCAAATTCAAAGAGGAGTAGGTACATCGACCAATGGGGCTGGAGCTTTTGGAGGATCGATAAATTTAACTACAAATAAAATTTCTCAAAAACCATATTTTTTGACAGAAAATACTCTAGGGAGCTTTGAAACTCTTAAAAATAATATAAAATTTGGAACAGGGCTCATAAACAATAATTTTTCTTTCGAAGGAAGACTTTCAAAAATTACTTCTGAAGGATATATTGATAGAGCAAGTTCAGACTTAAGATCTTTATATTTGCAAGGAGCATACTTTGGAGCCAGTACATCTATTAATGCAATAATGTTTCATGGACATGAAAAAACATATCAAGCATGGAACGGTGTACCTCTAAACTTTTTAGATACTAACAGAACTTATAATTCATATACTTATGAAAACGAAATAGATAACTATCAACAAACACACTATCAATTACACTTTAACAAACAGCTTGATGAAAAAACTAGCTACAACGTTGCAGCTCATTATACACATGGTGAAGGGTACTACGAACAAGAAAAATTAAATGAAAGTTTATCTGACTATGGGTTAAATGATATAATTTTTTCATTTGACACCATATCATCATCGGACCTAATAAGAAGAAAATGGCTAAATAATGACTTTGGGGGATTGACGTATTCGTTAAAACACAAAATGGATAAAGTTGATTTAATTTTAGGAGGTGCCACTAATCATTACTCAGGTCAACATTATGGTAATATAATTTGGATGAAATATGCATCAAATTCTCAATTTGATCATCAGTATTACTGGAACAAAGCCAATAAAATTGATCACAACATTTATGCAAAAGCTGACTATAAATTTACTGATAAAACCAATCTATACTTTGATTTACAAAGAAGAAATATAGAATATACTTTTACAGGTCCTGATGAATATAACAGTATGCTGGATCAAGAGGTAAACTTATCTTTTTTTAATCCAAAATTTGGTCTTTTTCACAATTTAAACAACGAGGAATCTGTTTATGTTTCGTTTGCCGTTGCAAATAAAGAGCCTAATCGAAATGATTATGTTGAAAGCACTCCAAACTCAAGACCTAAACACGAAACACTATATGATACTGAAATTGGTTATAAAAAAGTGAGAGATAACATAAATTTCATTATAAATTTTTATCAGATGATGTATGAAAATCAGCTAGTATTAACTGGAAAAATAAATGATGTTGGAGCTTACACCAGAACAAATATTAAGGATTCATATAGAAGAGGTTTAGAGCTAATGGGTTCTTTAAAACTAAATGAATCATTAAACTGGTCAGCAAATTTGACATTAAGTGAAAATAAAATAAATGAATATACTGAATATGTGGATAATTGGGATAATTGGAGTCAAGAGGAAATAAATTACAAAAATACAGACCTTGCCTTTTCTCCAAACATAGTATGGAGTTCATTAATAAGCTATAAATTAAATAAAAATATAAATCTTGAATTTATTAGTAAGTATGTGGGAGAACAGTTTATAGACAACACATCTTCGAAAGATAGAATATTAAATGACTATCTTGTTAATCATTTACGCTTTAAATATGAATGGGACAGTAAATATTTCAAACAAGCAAAAATTACTTTGCAAATTAATAATCTGTTAGACAATGAATATGTTAATAATGCTTGGGTATATAGATTTATTTCTGATGGATATGATCCTAGAGCAGATGATCCATACGTTAATACTGACAGTGAAAGAGGTTACAACATGGCAGGTTATTTTCCACAAGCAACAAGAAACTATTTGCTAGGTATTACATTAGGATTGTAAATTTATTTCTAGCAAAAAAAAGCCAAATGTTAAGGCTTTTATTATTTTTGTAGAAATTTGTCAATCATGCAATATAATACAAAAAAAACCGCGCTTGTTATGCCTGAATATGGTAGACACGTGCACAATATGATAAGTCACGCTGTTTCACTCAAGGACAAAAAAACACAACAAAAGTGCGTTGAATCAATTATATCATTTATGGGTCATATGAATCCTCATTTGCGTGATGTCAAAGCATACACGCATAAACTATGGGACCATTTGCATATTATGTCTAACTTTCAATTGAATGTAGAATCACCTTATCCAAAACCTGAGGAAAAAAAACTTTATGAAAAGCCTCCTAAAATGAATTATCCTTCTAACGATATTCGTTTCTCATACTATGGAAACACAATTACATCTATGATCAAAAAGGCAATTAAAATGAAAGATGATCAAAAGGAAATTCTAACAGGAATGATTGCAAATCAAATGAAAAAATCCTATATATTATTTAATAAAAGTTCTGTAGACAATAATGTTATCAAACAACATTTACATCAATTATCAAATGGAGAACTAAAATTATCTGAAGATTTTGTATTTATTAGATCTGCATCTGTTAGACAAACAAGCAGCAAAAAATATAATACTAAAAAGAAAAATTTTAAAAAAAGAAAAAGTAATTAAGAATGACCACATTTAAAGTCATAGGGGGTCGCAAACTAAAAGGAGAACTTCATCCTCAAGGTGCAAAAAATGAAGCTTTACAAGTCTTATGTGCTGTTTTACTTACTTCAGATAAAATAATAATGAAAAATGTTCCTGATATCATTGATGTAAACATTTTAATAAATTTATTAAAGGACTTAAATGTTGAAGTAAAAAAAATAGATAGCTCAACATATACTTTCAAAGCTAAAAATGTTAACATAGATTACTTATCTTCTGAAGAATATAAAAAAAAGAGCAGTCGCATAAGAGGATCCATAATGCTTATAGGACCACTACTCGCAAGGTACGGAAAAGGTTTTATTCCAAGACCTGGGGGGGATAAAATTGGAAGAAGAAGAGTAGATACTCACTTTAATGGCTTTGAAAAGCTAGGTGCAAAATTTGTTTACGATAATAAAAATGAATATTATGAAGTGAATGCAAAGCAGCTAAAAGGGACGTATATGTTGTTAGATGAAGCGTCTGTAACTGGCACAGCTAATATAATTATGACTGCGGTAATGGCTGATGGAGAAACAATTATTTATAATGCAGCATGCGAACCATATATTCAGCAACTATGCAAAATGCTAAATTCAATGGGGGCAAAAATATCAGGTGTAGGCTCAAATTTAGTAAAAATAGTAGGAGTTAAAAGTTTATCTGGCTGTACACATAAAATACTGCCAGATATGATTGAAATTGGATCTTTTATAGGTTTAGCCGCATTAACAAAATCAGAAATTACTATTAAAAATGTATCATATAAACAACTTGGAATAATCCCAAGTGTCTTTAAAAAACTTGGTATCGAAATACACGTTAATGATGATGATTTATATATCCCTTCTCAGGAAAATTACGAGATAAACTCATTTATCGATGGGTCAATACTAACTATTTCCGATGCCCCATGGCCAGGATTAACTCCAGACTTACTAAGTATTATTTTAGTAGTTGCTTCTCAAGCAAAAGGAAGCGTACTTATTCATCAAAAAATGTTTGAATCTAGATTATTTTTTGTTGATAAACTAATTGACATGGGAGCACAAATTATTTTATGCGATCCACACAGAGCAACAGTCATTGGATTGAATCAAGAATTTAAGTTTAAACCAACTACAATGTCATCTCCAGATATAAGAGCTGGAGTCTCATTACTTTTAGCAGCACTTGCAGCTGACGGAGAAAGTATAATTCATAATGTAGAACAAATTGACAGAGGATACCAAAATATTGATAGGAGACTAAATGCTATTGGAGCACAAATTCAAAGAATAGATTAACTAAATATGAAAAAAATAATTTCAATAACGATAATAATATACCTTTTTAGTTGTTTACAATGTCTTTCACAAAACAAAAGTAAAATTAAACAAACAGGCCTAAACTTTGGAGATTTTGCTCCAGAGCTGATGTATAAAAACATTAATGATAAGACAATGAAGTTGTCTAGCTTAAAAGGCAAAATAGTATTAATAGAGTTTTGGGCTAGCTGGTGTGGACCATGCAGAAAAGAAAATCCTAATATTGTAAAAACATATAATAAATTTAAATCTAAGAAGTTTATTAAAGGTGATGGATTTGAAGTTTATTCTGTTTCATTAGACACCAAAAAAGGGTCTTGGTCTCAAGCTATAAAAAAAGATAATCTTTTGTGGAAATATCATGTTTCTGACCTAAAAGGCTGGAATTCTAATGCAGCAAATATTTATAATATTAGATCAATACCAAGTAATTATCTTATAGATGGAGAAGGTAAAATTATTGCACGTAATTTAAGAGGCAAGGACTTGCCAAGTTTTTTAGAAAAATTACTTAAATAAACTGCCAAAATGTCTTGCTATTTTCTATGGCAAAGTATTTGCAATAATTAAATGTAAATATTAATATATGAGTAACAAGAAAAAAAATACAAAAAAGGATAGTTCTAAAAAAAATAAAAAAAAGGGTAATAGTGAATCCAAAAAGCCTTCTTTTGAAGAACTATTAAATATTGAAAAAGACAAAAATATTAGGTTATTTGCTGAATTTGATAATTTTAGAAAAAGAACTGCAAAAGAAAGATTAGACTTATTTAGTACTGCAAATCAAGAGCTTATTACTAATCTTCTTCCTGTGCTTGATAATTTTGAAAGATCAATCAAGGCTAATAACTATTCTGATGAAGATGGCCCTGTTCTAATTTTTAAACAATTAAAATCTGAACTTGAAAAAAAAGGATTAAAAGAGATTGAAAATCCAATTGGAAAAGAACTAGATACAGATTTTCATGAAGCAATCACAAATATTCCTGCACCAACAAAAAAAGAAAAAGGCAAAGTAATTGATGTAATTGAAAAAGGATATATGCTAGGTGACAAAATTTTAAGGTACGTGAAAGTTGTAATGGGAAATTAAAAAAATGGCAAAAAGAGATTATTACGATATATTAGGCGTCAGTAAAAGCGCTAATGCAAAAGAAATTAAGAAAGCTTACAGAAAACTAGCTATTAAATATCATCCTGATAAAAATCCAAACGATAAGGCTGCTGAAGAGAAATTTAAAGAGGCTGCTGAAGCATATGATGTATTGAGCGATACAAGTAAAAAACAAAGATATGATCAATTTGGTCATGCTGGTTTGGGAGGAGCTGGCCAAGGATTTGGAGGAGGAATGAATATGGATGATATCTTTAGTCAATTTGGAGATATTTTTGGGGGAGGTTTTAGCGGATTTGGAGGAGGAGGGAGAGGAGGAAGGAGAGTTTTAAAAGGATCAAATCTTCGTATAAAGATTAACCTATCTTTAAAAGAAATTAGTGAAGGAGTTAAGAAAAAAATAAAAGTCAACACATTAGTTAATGCGGATGGAGTTACTTTCAAAAATTGTCCCCATTGCAATGGAACAGGTCAAATAACCAAAGTAACTAATACTATTCTTGGTCAAATGCAAACTTCTTCTACATGTCCAAGCTGTAACGGCACTGCAAAAAATATTGAAAATAAGCCAAGAGAAGCGGATGCAAATGGTCAAATAAAAAAAACTGAAACAGTTGAAATAAATATTCCTGCAGGAGTTGAGGATGGTATGCAGCTTAAAGTTAGCGGGAAAGGAAATGCTGCTCCATTCGATGGTATAAATGGAGATTTAATTGTTCTCATTGGAATAGAGGAACATGATAAATTAGTTAGAGATGGACAAAATTTACATCATGATCACTACATCAGTTTTTCCGAAGCTGTACTTGGTGGTGATGCTCAAATACCTACAATTAGTGGTAGAGTAAAAATAAAGATAGAGCCAGGAATCCAAAGCGGAAAAGTATTACGTTTAAAAGGCAAAGGCCTTCCTTCTGTTAATAATTATGGAAATGGTGACCTACTAATTCACATAAATGTATGGACCCCTCAAACATTAAACAAAGAAGAAAAAGAATTTTTCGTAAAAAACAAAAAATCTGAATCTTTTACTCCAAACCCAAGCAAAAAAGATAAGTCCTTCTTTGATAAAGTGAAAGAAATGTTTGGGTAATTTAAAATGACGAAATACCTTCTAAAAGTTAAAAATGTAGTTAAAAACTACGGAGACTATGTTGCTCTTGAAAATGCTAATATATCCGTGCCAAAGGGATCGATTTATGCACTTTTAGGTCCCAACGGAGCTGGCAAAACAACATTAATGAGAATTATTAACCAGATAACAGGTCCAGACTTTGGCGAAGTATTGTTTAATAATGAAAAATTAAACAAAAATCACATATTTGGTATTGGATATATGCCTGAAGAAAGAGGTTTGTATAAAAAAATGAAAGTAGGTGAACAGGCTTTATATTTAGCACAATTAAAAGGCATGAAGCATAGTGATGCAATTAAAAATTTAAAGTTTTGGTTTAATAAGCTAAATATCAGTAACTGGTGGCACAAAAAAGTAGAGGAACTTAGTAAAGGGATGGCTCAAAAAATTCAATTTATAGTTACGGTTGTTCATGATCCTGAATTATTAATTTTCGACGAACCTTTCTCTGGATTTGATCCAATAAATGCAGCAATAATTAGAAAAGAAATAATAAGTCTAAGCAAAAAAGGGAAAACAATAATTTTTTCTACTCACAGGATGGAGTCTGTAGAACAAATTTGCGATTACGTTGCGCTAATAAATAAGTCAAAAACAATTCTTGAAGGACCTATAGAAGAAATAAAAAATCAATATACAAATAATACTTATTTAGTTGAATTAGACAATTCGAATTTAGAAAAAAATAAACTATTTGAGTTTGTAGTTAAAAATACTAATTGCTTTCAATTATCACTAAAAGAAGGTATATCTTCAAAAGATGCATTAGATTTTATTAATAAAAAACATAATATTCTTTCATTTAAAAAGGAAATACCTAAAATGGAAGAAGTTTTTATAAAAGCTATAAAAAATGCATAAAATATGGCTTGTTATTAAAAGAGAGTACCTTATAAGAATAAGAAAAAAATCATTCATTGTAATGACTTTTTTAGGTCCCTTACTTTTAGCATCTGTTTTAATCTTACCCATATACTTAGCCAAAAACAACCAAGAGAAAAGAAATATAGCTGTAGCTAATCAAAAAGACTTCACACTTGACGATAACGAGTTATTAAATTTTGTAACTATTCCTCAAAATGAAGTTGATAATATCAAAACAAATTTTGAAGATAGCCCATACTACGCTTTATTAATAATTCAAGAAGACACGTATTGCTTGTACTCAAATCAACAAGTAACCTTAAACGTTGTAAATGAAATTAAAAGACAAATTGAATACACTTTAAAATTTAATAACTTAAAAAAGATTGGTATTGATAATCAGACACTTAAAAATGCAGAACAAAGTATTGATTTAGTAACAAAAATTATAAATAAGGAAGGAGAAAGCACAAAAACACACTCAGAAGTAAGCACTGGTATAGGTTTTTTAGGTGGTATATTAATCTACATGTTTATTTTTATGTACGGGACTATGGTTATGCGGGGAGTAATTGAAGAAAAAACAAGTAGAATAGTAGAAGTTATGATTTCATCTTTGAGACCTTTTCAGCTAATGATGGGAAAAATTATTGGTGTAGCATTAGTAGGACTAAGTCAATTCTTACTTTGGGTGATTTTTACAGTTGCTATATCTGCTTTAGCTGAAATGGTATTATTAAACGATGTCTTTCTTAATGCAAATAATATAGAAAATCAATCTGTAATTATTACTCAGATAAAAAACCTTACATCTGGTATTAATTTAATACAGATATTTATTTCATTTTTATTTTACTTTCTTGCAGGTTACTTAATGTATAGTTCACTATTTGCTGCTGTTGGTTCTGCTGTTGATGCAGAAGCAGATACACAGCAATTCATTTTACCTGTTACTTTACCGTTAATTTTATCATTTATACTTATACAACCAATAATTGATAATCCTGAAGGTCCTCTAGCTTTCTGGATGAGCATAATCCCATTTACTTCTCCAATCATAATGATGGTTCGACTTCCTTTTGGGGTGGATAGTTGGCAGATAATTCTATCTATGACAATTCTAGTAAGTACGTTTATCATGACTACTTGGTTAGCTAGTAAAATATATAGAACAGGAATATTAATGTATGGTAAAAAAGCAAGTTTCAGAGAACTATTGAAATGGCTTAAGTACTAACTTCACTAAAAAAACCCCATTTTTCATCATTTTTTTTCTATTTTGCTCAAAAATTAAGTATTTTTTAATAAAATTTTAAATAATTTATATTTGTATATGACATTGATTTTCAGTATTTTAAGTATTGTCTCAACATTTAAATGTTAAAAAGAGTGCTTTTTTGTAGGGTTCATTTGTGAAAGAGGTTTATCTTTGCACCCGTATTAACCAAATTAAAATAAAATGAAAAAGAATTTACGAAACTTGTTAGCTGTAGGTTTAGGGCTAATAACAACTGTTGCTTTCGCGCAAACATGGGATGTTGATTCTAGAACAAGAATGGACATGTCTGATGCAAATGGCGATGGTAATCAAGTAAAAAGCACAGACCAAAGAGTTACTCTAAGTGCAGACTGGGAAGGTGAAGGATACAACATTCACGTTTCTTCTGATGTAAACTATACATTAGGTGCAAACTCTGACGTTTCAATGAGTATCTATGAAGCTTACGCAACTGCGGACTTCATGGGAGCAACTTTCGGAGCTGGTCGTGTAGCACTTAACATGGGTTCAGGAGCTTTAATGTCATCTAATGAATGGGCTGCTAAAAGAACTACATGGGAAGGACTAGGGTTTAACTATAACATGGAAGGGACTGCTGATATCTGGGTAGGTTACCACAGACAAAATGATGGTTCTGGTGCAGACGATGCAGGTAACATGTGGTTAAATGCTGGTGGTGAAATGAGTGGATGGAACTGGAACTTCTTATACATGACTGAAGAAGGTATAGACAACTCTGCTACTGGTATAGATGTTAGCGGAGAGGTTATGGGAGCAGGAGTTATGCTATCTATGAACACTGATTTCAACGAAAATACTATGAGAATGATAGGTCTTTCTTACGCAGCTATGGACAACATGACAATTAATGTTGCACAAACTTTTTACGGAGAAGATGGTGATTTCCGTATGGAAGGAACTAGCATGGACGGTTCTTATGGTGTAACAGGGAACTTAGGATATTTATCAGCTGGATCTGAAAATTTATCTTATGGTTTAGACTACAACATGGGTGACCTTACTTTAGGGGCTACTATGCATAATATTACAAATACTTTAGACGAGAACGTTGACAGATCAATTACTGAGATTTCTTTAGGGTACTCATTAAATGAAAATGCTGGATTAAGCGTTTCTATGGCTAACGAAGACGATGTACAATACATGTGGATGACTTTAAATGTAGGTTTATAATAAGTACAACCACCTAAATAAAGAAGAGCTGCTACAAATATAGCAGCTCTTTTTTTTTTAACTTCTAGCAACTAACAAAAAATTGTTAAGAAATCTCATATATTAATTAAATACAATTTAAATAAGGTTTAGTATCTTGCGGCCATTATTAACTTTTTAAATATTTAAAAAAATGAAAAAATTATTTTTATCAGCATTTGTTGCGCTATTTACATTTGCAGCATCTGCACAATTCATGGTTGTTACTACTTATGATGGCGACCAAGAAGAAAACATGGATAAGATCACCGCTAATATGGGGATTGGATACATGATGGGTGACTTCACAGTTGGTCTAATGAAAGGAAATCATGACCACGCTGAGGGAGAAGACCATGATGACGATGCTTATGATTTATTTGCACGTTACAATCTTTCAATGATGGAAGGTGCTTATGCAGCATTACAAATGCCAATGGAAGATGGGTCTGACAACATGCAGATTGGTCTTGGATTTGCACTAAATGTATGGAATGGTTTGTATGTCGAGCCAAACTATATGATGCCTGTAAGTGAGGATGACAATGGAGACAGAGAAGGATCTTTCAATTTTGGTCTTTCTTACAGATTCTAGAAAAGAATCTATTTTCTTAAACATAAAAAGCCAGTTTTTACTGGCTTTTTATGTTTTTAACTATTCCTTTAGCATGTTCTAATGCTTTGTCGATTCCACTTATTTTAGCTCCTCCTGCAGTTGCAAAAAACTTTTGACCTCCTCCTCCTCCATCTATTTCTTTAGCTATTTCTTTAACAAAAGAAGACGCGTCTAAGCCTTTTTCTATCAAATCATCTGTAATTAAAACGGTTAAAATTGCTTTTTTTGGCTCTGAAGATGCTAATACCATTATTAGACTTTTTTCCTTTCTAAATTTAAATGATAAACTTTTCATATCATCAGTATCCATATCAACAACTTTAGCAACTAAATTAATTCCATTAATATTTGCAGATGATTGTAGAATGTTTTTCGCTATACCTTCTGAATTTTTGCTTTTTAAGACTGCTATCTTTTTTTCTAATTTTTTATTAGAATTCATCAATTGTAAAACCGCAGACTTGGGATCATTATTTTTAACTAAATCAGATATTTCTTTTAAAATATCTTCTGTTTGGTTAAGATAGTTTAAAGTATCTTCTGCTGTAATAGCTTCAATTCTTCTAACTCCTGAAGCAATTGACCCTTCAGAAAGAATTTTAAAAACCCCAATTTCTCCTGTTGCTTTAACATGAGTCCCCCCACATAATTCTTTTGAATTTTCAAACTGTATCATTCTGACCACATCATCATATTTTTCACTAAAAAGCATCAGAGATCCCATTTCTTTAGCTTGACTTAATGGTAAATTATTAAATACTTCCAACTTAATATTTTGTAAAATTTTCTTATTTACATCTTTTTCTATTTTCCTTAGAATTGAAGTATCAATCTTAGCAAAATGAGAAAAATCAAATCTTAAACTCTTTGAGTTAACTAAAGAACCTTTTTGAACAATATGTTCTCCTAAAATATTTCTTAAACTTTGATGCAACAAATGAGTAGCAGAATGATTTCTTGAGCATGAAATTCTAAAGTCAGCATCTACAACTGCAGTAAACTTAACCAATAAATTTTTTGGCAATTCATTGGTATAATGAACAATCAAACCGTTTTCTTTTTTGGTGTCAATAATTTGAATAATCTCGCCTCTACTTTTTATAGTACCAATATCACCAACTTGCCCCCCTCCTTCTGCATAAAAAGGAGTTACATTAAAAACTAGCTGATAAAGTATTTTTTTTTGCGATACAACACTTCTATATTTGGTTATTATGACTTCAACTTCTGTTGTATTATAGCCTACAAATTCTTCAACATCATCCTTAACTAATACCTCCCATTCACTTGTTTCAAATTGGCTTAAATTTTTTGACCTTTCTTTTTGCTTTCTCATGTAAGAATTAAATTCTTCTTCATTAAATCGCATATTAGATTCCGATAAAATCAAAGAAGTTAAATCCTTTGGAAATCCAAACGTATCATATAATTCAAATACCTGCTTTCCACTAACTAATTTAGTGTTAGATAATTTTATGTTTTCAATCTTTTTAAGTCCTGAATCTAAAGTTTTTAAAAAAGACTCCTCCTCTTCTTTTACAACATCAGTTATTAATTGACTTTGTGAATTAAGCTCGGAGAAATACTTTCCCATATTTTTAGCTAGAACATTAACTAACTTAAATAAATACGGCTCCTTTATATCTAAAAAAGTATAGGCATATCTGACTGCTCTTCTTAGTATTCTTCTTATGACATATCCTGCTTTTGTATTTGAAGGTAATTGTCCCTCAGCAATAGAAAATGATATAGCACGAATATGATCAGAAATAACTCTCATAGCTATATCTTTCTTGGCATCAAAACCATAATGAACTCCAATGTAATTTGATATTTCTTTGATTATTGGCTGAAAAAGATCTGTATCATAATTTGACTTAACACCTTGCATTATCATGGCAAGACGCTCCAGTCCCATACCAGTATCAACATGACAAGTAGATAGTTGACTAAAGGTTCCATCGGCAGACTGATTGTATTGCATGAATACTAAGTTCCAAATCTCAATAACTTGAGGATGATCTTTATTGACTAGTTGAGATCCACATTCCTTATCTCTTTCTACATCGTCTCTATTGTCATAATGAACTTCAGAGCATGGTCCACACGGCCCTTTTTCTCCCATAGTCCAAAAGTTATCTTTATAACTACCATTTAGAATATGACTTTCAGGCAAGTATTTTTTCCAAAAATTAAATGCATCATTATCTTTCTGAAATTTATCATCCGTTCCTTCAAAAATTGTAACATAAATTCTATCAATATCAAGTTTACAGTTTTCAACTAAAAACTCCCACGCTAAATCTATAGCTCTTTCTTTAAAATAATCCCCAAAACTCCATGAACCTAACATTTCAAACATGGTATGGTGGTATGTATCATGCCCCACCTCTTCTAAATCGTTGTGCTTACCAGATACTCGTAAACATTTTTGTGTATTAGCGATATTGATGTTATCAGGCTGAACTTCACCGAGTATAATATCTTTAAATTGATTCATTCCTGCATTAGTAAACATCAAACTTGAGTCATTTTGTATAACCATCGGTGAGGAACTTAAAATCTTATGTCCCTTTGAAGAAAAAAAGTTGAAAAAAAGTGTTCGAATATCGTTTACCTTCATATTATTTATAATTAAAATTTACACTAATTGTTTGAAAATCAATTTCTTAATTTTTTTATATGTATTATCTCATGCAAAATAACTAAATTTGTATAATTTTATAAGTATGGCTAAGGTAAAATATTATTACGATACTAACACGCTCAGTTACAAACGAATTGAACTAAATACAATCCAAAAAGTAAAAAAGGGATTTTTTTTCACTTTGAGTAGCACAATATTTGCCGTTGTGATTATTATCAGCTACCTCTATTTTTTTGATAGTCCTAAAGAAAAAAGATTAAAGCAAGAGAATCAGTTTTTGTCTAATAATTACAACGATTTACAACAAAAAATATCTAAAATAGAGGATGTTATGGAGGATATGCAGATTAGAGATGATAATATATACAGAGTAATCTTTGAAGCAGACCCAATCCCAAATTCTATTCGTAAAGCCGGCTTTGGAGGAATAAATCGTTATGAAAAATATCGTGGTTATAATACATCAGAGCTAGTCACTAATACTGCAAAAAAAATTGATCAAATAAGTAAACAAATATACATACAATCAAAATCATTTGACAATATCATAGAGTTGGCTAAAAATAAATCTAAAATGCTCGCCGCAATACCAGCAATACAACCTATTGAAAACAAAGATTTAAAAAGAATAGCTAGTGGCTATGGATATAGAATACATCCAATTTATAAAATTAGAAAAATGCACTATGGTATAGATTTTACTGCCAAAACTGGAACTCCAATATATGCTACTGGTAATGGAGTGGTAGATAAAGTGTCCTATGAGCGAGGTTATGGATATCACGTTGTGATAAATCATGGATATGGATATAAAACATTATATGCACATTTGAGAAATCTTAAGATTTCTAAAGTTAATGATAATGGAGAAAAAATTATCACAAAAATTCAAAAAGGTGATAAGGTAAATAGAGGAGACGTAATTGGTCATGTAGGAAACACTGGCATCTCAAGTGGACCACATTTACATTATGAAGTAATAAAAAATGGCGTGAAAATAAATCCAGTTAATTATTTTTTTAATGATCTATCTCCAAAGCAATATGAAGAAATATTAAATTTAGCTTCACAAAAAAATCAATCTTTTGACTAATGAAAGATACAAACAACACATCAGAAAAATTATTTTTTAAAATTGGTGAAGTTGCGAAAATTTTTAGTGTTAACATTTCCGCTATACGTTTTTGGGAAAAGGAATTTGATATTTTAAAACCAAAAAAAAATAAAAAAGGGAATAGACTATTTACTCAAAGAGACATGCAAAATCTAAAAATTATTCATCATCTTCTTAAAGAAAGAGGATTTACTGTTGAAGGAGCTAAAAAAAAGTTAAAAGAAAATAAAAACGATACTATTAATAATGTTGAAATAGTGAGCCATCTAAAAGACATAAGATCATTTTTAGTCCAGCTTCGAGAACAGCTTTAAATCATTATTAAAAATAATATTTATGAAATAAGCTTTTCATATTGATCTTATGAAAAAAATTAGAACACTTATAAAATATTTACAACACCGGATTAAGGGAAAAAATCAACATAGTGCACATAGCCCTTTCTTATATAATTTTATAACACAAGTTATAAATCAAAAAAATAAAAAAAAACATTTTAAAAGTATTGAAAAGGTAAGAAAAGACTTAAGGCTTTCAGATGAGTTTATTAATATTACAGATTATGGGGCCGGTAGCAGTGTAAACAATGCTAAAAGAAGAAAAATTAGCGATATTGCAAAATATTCTGCAAAAAATAAGAAATTTGGAGAGCTCATATACAGAATAAGTCAATATTTTAATGCAAACATTATTATTGAATTAGGAACTTCACTTGGTATTAGCACTTTATATTTAGCACTAGCCAATAGTCAAAGCAGAGTTTATACTTTAGAAGGATGTCCAGAAACTTTAAAGATTGCAGAAAGAAATTTTAAGACAAAAGATGTTAAAAATATTGTTACAATAGAAGGAGATTTTAAAAACACATTAAAACCATGTCTTCAAAAAGTCAAAAATGTAGATTTAATTTTTATTGATGGTAATCATCAGAAACAACCAACAATTTCATATTTTGAAACATTCTTGCAATTTTCACACAATGATACAGTTTTTATTTTTGATGATATTTATTGGTCATCGGGAATGGAGAAAGCATGGAAGTATATTATCACACATAAAAAAACAACATTAACTATTGATTTATTTCACTTAGGGATTGTTTTTATAAAAAAAGAATTAAGTAAAGAAAATTATAAAATAAAATTTTAAAATGAAAATCTACACGAAAAAGGGGGATAAAGGTTATACCCAGCTATTGGGTGGCACCACTGTAATAAAAAATAATAAAAAAATAGAATGTTACGGAACAATAGATGAACTTAATGCATTTATTGGTAATTTATATGACCAGAACATCAATAAAGAACAAAAAAACACGCTGCTAACAATTCAGAATTTTTTATTTAATATAGGAAGCTGCATAGCAAATGATAATAAAAAAAATAAGATTGACTTACCAAATATTGCTGATGATGATATACATCTTTTGGAATCTAATATTGATAACATGGAAAAAAGATTACCTCCTCTCTCAAATTTTATCTTACCCTCAGGTCATCCAAACGCTTCAAAGTGCCATATTGCAAGAACAGTTTGCAGAAGAGCGGAAAGAACATTAGTATCGTTATCAGAACATGAAGAAATAAATTTTTTACACTTAAAATTTTTGAATAGACTATCTGATTATTTATTTGTTTTATCTAGATTGATTTTATTAGAAGAAGATAGTCAACCTGTTGAATGGAAAAAAAATCACAAACATTAAGATAAACAAATAAAAAATATATTTTTGCAAAAAGTTAAAAACCAAAAATATGTATTGGACTTTAGAATTAGCTTCAAAATTAGAGGATGCCCCATGGCCTGCTACTAAAGAAGAATTAATTGACTTTGCTATAAGATCTGGAGCTCCTATGGAAGTAGTAGAAAATTTACAAGAGCTAGTTGAAGAAGAGCCTGGAATCCAATGGGATTCTATTGAGGATGTTTGGCCTGACTATCCTACTAAGGATGACTTTTTCTTTAATGAAGAAGAATATTAATAGTTAATATTTTCTCTTTTTGTTTTTAGAAAATTCAGATATTTGTTATTATAATTATATTGATTTTAAATGAACAGTTTTTTAAATATTTTAGGAAAATTATTTGGAAACAAGTATGAGAAAGACATTAAGGAAATTAAACCTGTTGTTGAACAAATAAATTCAGAATTTGAAAAACTCAAAGATTTAGACAATAATGAATTGCGTAATAAAACAGTAGATTTAAAAAAACAAATTCAAGAATTTATTGCTTTTGAAAAAGAGGAAATACAGCGATTAAAGCAAAAATCTCTATTAAAATCAACATCAACTCAAGACAAGGAAGAAATTTATAAAAAAATTGATGCTCTGCAAAAAACAGTTCTTGAAAAAACGGAAGAAATTCTCAATAAAATATTACCTACAGCTTTTGCAGTTATAAAAGAAACTTCTAGACGTTTTGCTAACAATGAAACCATTGAAGTTATAGCGTCGGAAAACGACAGAAAATTAGCTGAATCAAAAGACTTTATATCTATCAACAACACACAAGCTATTTATCAAACAAAATGGAAAGCAGCTGGAACAAATATCAAATGGGATATGGTACACTATGATGTACAATTAATTGGAGGAATAGTTTTACATCAAGGAAAAATTGCAGAAATGCAAACAGGTGAAGGGAAAACTCTTTCTGCTACTCTTCCTATTTATCTAAATGCTCTAACTGAATTGGGAGTACATTTAGTGACTGTAAATGATTATTTAGCAAAAAGAGATGCAGAATGGATGGGCCCTTTGTTTCAGTTTCACGGTATGAGTGTAGATTGTATAGACAATCATCAACCAAACTCAAATGAAAGAAAGCAGGCTTATTTAGCCGATATAACATACGGAACAAATAATGAATTTGGATTTGATTATCTTAGAGATAACATGGCTAAAAGAGTAGAAGACTTAGTTCAAAGAAAACTTCATTATGCCATAGTTGATGAAGTTGATTCAGTACTAATTGATGATGCAAGAACACCTCTAATTATTTCAGGACCGACACCGCAAGGAGACAAACATGAGTATAATGAATATAAATATAAAATTGAACAACTCGTAAATGTTCAAAGAAAATTTGTTACATCAATTATTGCAGAAGCAAAAAAACTTATCTCAAACGGCGATAATGAAAAGGGGGGGGTAAATCTTTTACGAGCATTTAGAGGACTACCAAAGAATAAAGCTCTCATTAAATTTTTATCAGAAGATGGTATTAGAGCACTACTTCAAAAAACCGAGAATTTTTATATGCAAGATCAAAGTAAAGAGATGCATAAAATAGATGCTGAACTTTATTTTGTTATTGATGAAAAATCAAATTCAATTGAGTTAACTGAAAAGGGACTTGAGCTTATGTCACAAAACATAGAGGATAAGAACTTTTTCATACTTCCAGATGTTGGCTCAATTATTGCTGACATTGACAAAACTAACAAATCTGTTGAAGAAAAAATAAAAATTAAAGAGGAGACATCAAGAGATTTTGCAGTGAAAAGTGAAAGAGTTCACACAATAAATCAATTACTTAAAGCTTACACATTATTTGAAAAAGATGTTGAATATGTAGTAATGGATAATAAAGTGAAAATTGTTGATGAACAAACTGGTAGAATAATGGATGGAAGAAGATATTCTGACGGATTACATCAAGCAATAGAAGCAAAAGAAAACGTAAAAATTGAAGCTGCTACGCAAACGTATGCTACAGTAACACTACAAAATTATTTCAGAATGTATGATAAACTTTCTGGAATGACTGGTACAGCAGAAACAGAAGCAGGTGAGTTTTGGGAAATATACAAACTAGATGTCGTTGCAATACCAACTAACAAACCAATAGTACGAAAAGACAGAAATGATTTAGTTTATAAAACAAATCGAGAAAAATATAATGCAGTTATTGAAGATATAGCCAATCTAACAAGTGCTGGAAGACCTGTGCTTGTTGGAACAACATCTGTAGAGATTTCTGAACTATTAAGTACTATTTTAAGAAGAAGAAAAATAAAACATAATGTGCTAAATGCAAAAATGCATAAAAAAGAGGCTGACATTGTGGCTGAAGCAGGAGATGCAAGTTCAGTAACAATTGCAACAAATATGGCTGGAAGAGGAACTGATATCAAACTTTCGGACGAAGTGAAAAAAGCTGGTGGATTAGCTATAATTGGGACAGAAAGACATGATTCAAGAAGAGTAGATAGACAGCTAAGAGGACGATCAGGGAGACAAGGAGACACTGGCTCCTCACAGTTTTATGTTTCTTTAGAAGATAAATTAATGCGTTTATTTGGATCAGAAAGAATTGCTAAACTTATGGATAGAATGGGCTTACAAGAAGGGGAAGTCATACAACACTCAATGGTAAGTAAATCAATTGAAAGAGCTCAAAAAAAAGTTGAAGAAAATAACTTTGGAACAAGGAAAAGATTACTTGAATATGATGATGTTATGAATCAACAAAGAGAGGTAATCTACCAAAAAAGAAGAAACGCGTTAAATGGAGAAAGGATTTCAATTGATGTTTTGAATATGATTTTTGACACATGTGAAAATATTGTAGAAGAAAATTTTGAAATCAAAGATTTTGAAAACTTTAAAATAGAAATTGGAAGATTATTGGCAATTGAAAGTCCTATTTCTGAAAATGAGTTTAAAAGTCTTTCTCAAGAAAAAATTGTAGAGAAGGTATTTAGTAAATGTTATGAGTCATATCAAGTTAAGTCAAATAATATAGCAAAACAAACTTTTCCTGTTATAAAAGAAATTTTTAAAAATCAATCTGCTACATTTGAAAATATTGTTATTCCATTTACCGATGGCATAAAAACATTACAAGTAGTAACAAAACTAGAAGAAGCACACAATTCCGAAGGGGAAAATATCGCAGAAGCAATTGAAAAAAGTGTAACTTTAGCAATTATAGATAATATCTGGAAAGATCATTTAAGAGAAATGGATGACTTAAAACAATCTGTGCAAAATGCTGTATATGAGCAAAAAGACCCTCTTTTAATTTATAAATTTGAATCTTTTAATCTTTTTAAAAACTTAGTTGAAAAAATAAATAAAGATATTGTTTCTTTCTTACTTAAAGCGACATTACCTATTCAAGCAAATGCAGAAGAAGCAAAAGATACAAGAAATACAAATCTTCAAACAAGTAGACCTGAAGCAATAACAAATGCAAACAGACCTCAACAAGCTCCTAAAAAAGCCCAACCTGTGAGTGTAAAAAAAGAAACTGGTAGAAATGAAAAAGTAGCCATAACAAATGGTTCTGAAACAAGAGAAGTAAAATGGAAAAAAGCTAAGCCTCTTATAGAAAGTGGTGAGTGGACAAGGATATAATATAATGTTTTATTTTTTTACAAGATTTATATTTTATAAAAATCTATTTTTAATAGCACTTAGTATAAATTTTATTTCATGCAATATTCAAGATAATCTTCAAACAAATTTTCCAAATAATGATTTTGATAAAGATCTAGCTGGTATAGCTCCAATATATTCTCAAAAAAAATATTGGGCTGAACATCCAGAAAAAAGCTCGTCTTTTGCTCTTTTACCAAAAAACTATATAGATACACAATATAATCAAACACCTGACATAGATGTTTTTTATATACACCCAACACTTTATACATCTGGTAACAGATGGAATGCAGATTTAAACAATAAAAAATTAAATGAAAAAATAAAAAATACTGCAATTAAACACCAAGCAAGTGTATTTGCTGGAATTGCAAATATTTATGCTCCACATTATAGACAAATGCATATACATTCATACTCAGATTTGAAAAATGGCTATAAAGCATATGATTTGGCTTATAATGACGTAAAAGATGCATTTCTATATTATTGGAAACATAATAATAAATCCAAAAAATTTATTCTAGCAGGACATAGTCAAGGGACAAATCATGCTGAAAGATTATTAAAAGAAATCATTCTGCGAAATGATAGTATAAAAAATAAGCTTATTATAAGCTATCTTCCAGGAATGCCGATTTCTAAATTTAATCTCTTAATAAAACCATGTAGTTCACCTTCAGAAACAAACTGTTTTCTTTCATGGAGAACATTAGCAGAAAATTATTTTCCAGAAGACTGGTCAAATTCAGATAGTATTTCATGTATTAACCCTATAACATGGATTTCAGATTATACAATATCAAATAAAGAAGATCACCTGGGGATACTATTTAAAAATCATAAAATATTATATCCAAAGTCAGTAGTTGCTTACAAAAAAAACAATGTTGTTTGGGTTAAACCCATCAAAATCCCATTTGCTAATTTTTACAAAATGAATAATTATCATATAGCTGATTATAATTTATTTTGGCTAAATATTAGAAATAATTTAAAGTATCGTTTAAAACAAAATGGATATATATAACAGATGTAAATGGTGCAATAGTGACCCTGTTTATATTAAATACCATGATGAAGAATGGGGAGTGCCAGTATTTAATGATAAAAAATTATTTGAAGCATTAGTTCTTGAAACTTTTCAAGCAGGTCTTAGCTGGATAACCGTTTTAAAGAAAAGAGAAAATTTCAAAATAGCATTTGATAATTTTGACGTACTAAAAATTTCAAAATACTCAAATAAAAAGCTGAATGAATTGGTAAAAAATAAATTGATTATTAGAAATAAATTAAAAATACATGCAACTAAAAACAATGCTATTTCTTTCCTAAGAATACAAAAAAAATATAAGAGTTTCTCCAAATTTATTTGGAATTATACAAATAATAAGCCAATTATAAACAAATATAAAGATGTAGCTGAAATCCCATCAAAAACAGCACTTTCATCTAGAATAAGTGATGATTTAAAAAAATATAATTTTAAATTTATTGGGCCAACAATAATTTACGCATATATGCAAGCAATTGGATTAGTAAATGATCATACTGTTAATTGCTTTAAGTATAAAAAAAATAGTTTATGATTTTTTTTGCTGCTTCTTTTTCTTTTTAAGTTCTTCCACTGCAATTAAACTACTTTGAATTTGCATTTGTAAATCACCAACATTATCTGGTGAATATGGCATAAAAATTGTACTATTATTATTATCTCCTAATTTTGAAATAGTTTCATAATGTTGAGTCATAAATAACATATTCATTACGTCCTGACTAGTTACATGATCTTCCATAGCAAGCTTAACCTCCTCAACAGACTGCTTTAATCCATTTGCAATTGCTATTCTTTGTTGTGCTATACCTTCACCAGCTAACCTCTTACTTTCAGCATCAGCTTCTGCAGCAGCTACAACTCTTATTTTCGTAGCTTCCGCTTCTTCTTTTGCAGCTTCTTTCATTCTTTTAGCTGCGTTTATTTCATTCATAGAATGTTTTACTTTAGCATCAGGATCAATATCTGTAACTAAAGCTTTGATAAAATCAAAACCAAACTGTCTCATAGTATCAGAAAGCTCATCTTTTATGGCTAAAGCTATTTTTTCCTTTTCAGCAAACACGTCATCCAACTCCATTAGAGGTACTTCAGACCTAATAGAATCAAAAACATAAGATTGTATTTGCTGTTCGGGATTATTTAACTCGTAAAAAGAGTCTTTCACGCCTTCTTTTGCATCAATAATGAAAAACTGAACTGACACAACAATTTTTACAAAAACATCATCTTTAGTTTTTGTTTCTACTTCAACAGGAAGCTCTCTTACTCTTAAATTTACATTACCAGCAATTCTGTCAATAAATGGAATTTTCACATGTAATCCTGCCTTAGAAACCTTATTAAATTTACCTAGTCGTTCAATTATAACAGCATTTTGCTGTTTAACCATGTAAAAAGTTCCTCTTATGAGAAAAAAAATAGCTATGAGATATAATATATTCTGAATTTGAAATTCGTTTTCCATAATTATTATTTAAAATATCTAAAATCTTGATTGTTTTTTATGTTTTGTAAAGAATTATAAATCAATCTAATTACATTTTCAACATCATTTTTTGCAACACTTTCAACAGTAGTGTGCATGTACCTTAACGCAAGAGAGATTAAAGCTGATGCAACACCTCCATTGGCATATGCAAATGCATCAGTATCTGTACCAGTTGCTCTAGATGCAGCTATTCTTTGAAATGGAATCTTATTCCTTTTTGCTGTCTCAATGATAAGATTTAATAAATTATTTTGAACTGCGGGGCCATATGTTAACACCGGACCATTACCACATTTTGTGTCACCTTGTTTTATTTTGTCTATCATAGGAGTTCCAGTGTCATGACATACATCTGTAACTATAGCAATATTAGGTTTTATTGATTCAACTATCATTTGTGCTCCTCTTAAACCAACTTCCTCTTGAACTGAGTTTGTTATATACAAACCAAATGGAAGCTTAACTTTATTAATATGAAGTAATCGTGCAACCTCTGCAATCATAAATCCACCAATTCTATTATCTAATGCTCTACCAACGTAATGTTTTTTATTTAAAATGATAAAATCATCTTCATAAGTAACCACGCATCCAACGTGAACACCTAACTTTTCAACCTCTTCTTTATTTTTAGCACCACAGTCTAAAAAGATATTGTCTAACTTTGGAGACTTCTCATTACTTATTGTTCTTGTATGTATAGCTGGCCAACCAAAAACTGCTTTTACTGTACCTTTATCAGTATGTATATTTACTCTTTTTGATGGTGCTATTTGATGATCTGAACCACCATTTCTTCTTAAATAAATAAATCCATCTTTAGTTATATAATGTACAAACCATGATATTTCATCAGCATGTGCCTCAATAACAACCTTATATTTTGCATCCGGATTGATTATTCCAACTACAGTGCCGTAAGTATCTACAAAATGTTGGTGTATATATGGCTTGATATAATTTAACCACATTTTTTGACCAGTACTTTCAAATCCTGTTGGAGATGGATTATTAATATATTTACGTAAAAATGATTCCGATTCTTTAGTTATAATTCTATTTTTTTTCATGTGTACTATTTATTATTAAATTCATTAATACCACATTCAATCCATTCTTTGAATGTTTTAACATCAGGGGTATATCCTAATGGATTGGTTAAAAGACCCCTATCAGGACAATATAAAACATAATATGGTTGAGAAGAACTCATGTATGTAACAGCTTGTAATGTACTCCATTTATTTCCAACTGTAGTTAATTTTTTCTTTTTAGTTCCTCCATCAGATGTTGGCACTAAAACTTCTTCTGGATTAGAAAGTAATGTTTTCTCATCTACATATAACTGACAAAAAACAAAATTCTCTAATAACTTTTCAATCTCAGGAAAAACATTCTCTTCCATTTTACGACAATTTACACATGCCCAGCCAGTAAAATCAATAAAAACAGGTTTGTCTTGAGACTTTGCGTAATCAATTGCCTCCCAATAATCATAAAATACTTGGTGTTCTGCCTCAGTATGTGTATAGCTGTAAGTTAGTGGTGGCGGGAAACCGCTTAAAGCATTATGCTCCCACCAATTAATTTTTGATCCAAATAATCCAGGAATTAAATAGATTGTAAATATTATGAAAAGTAAAATAAATCCATAACGAATTTTTGAAATTTTAACAATTTTTGAGTCATGAGGAAATCTAATTTTTCCGAACAAATATAAAATAGTTAATACTCCTACAACAAACCATAAGAGAAAGAAAGTTTCTCTTTTTATTAATCCCCATTGTTCAACCATATCAGCGTTAGAAAGAAATTTAATAGCTAATGCGACTTCCAAAAATCCAAGAACAACCTTTACTGAATTTAACCAACCTCCAGATTGAGGAAGAGCGTTCAAGAGTTTTGGAAATAAAGCAAACAATGCAAATGGAAGGCCTAAAGCTAAACCAAAACCAGTCATTCCAACTGTTAATTTAGCCGCTACCATCTTAAATTCAAATCCCAATAGACTTACTGTAGTCACATCTCCTCCCAATGTCCCTGCAAGTAATGATCCTAGAATAGGACCTGTACACGAAAAAGAAACGATTGCCAAAGTTAAAGCCATAAAAAATATGCCTATTACCCCCCCTACATTTGAACCTGAGTCTGCTTTATCTCCCCACTTACTTGGCAATGCAAGATCATAATAACCAAAAAAAGAAAAAGCAAAAAACATAAAAATTCCAAAAAATAATAGGTTTAACCACGTATTAGTAGAAATTTGATTAAGTATTTCAGGATCAATATTTGGCATCAAATGGAATGGGATACTTAATAAAAAATATATCAGCAAGATGAAGACACCATACATAACTGCATTAAATGTTCCTTTTCGTTTATTAGCTTTTGTGAAAAAGCTGACGGTGAGTGGAATCATTGGAAAGACACACGGTGTAATTAAAGCAATTAATCCTCCTAACAAACCTAAAACAAAAATTTTCCATAAAGTTTTGTCAGTAGAGCTTATTTCGCCACAATTAGCAGAAGGATTTTTAAGTTCAACCAGCGGGTCCTTATATTTTTTAGTATTAATAATATCCTCATTTGTTATTACCGACTCTTCTTGCTTACCTAATGAAATATTTTCATTATAATTTATTAAAAAATTAAATTGATAAGGCATTGGAAAAACACATTGTTCAGCATCACATAGCATATAATTTATTTCACCACTAATATTAAATGGTTCAGGTGATAAAATGTTAATCTGTTGCCTAAAAACAGTATTTTTTTTATAATATTTTAAAGTGTCATCCCAAATAATATCATAATCTTTTATTGGTGACTCTTCTAAAACACTATCAAGTCGTACAAATAAATCAGAATTAAAAAAAGTAAATGATGTAGGAACCGGACCATCATCGCCATAATACTGACCTGTATACTGAGAATAAAGATGCCAACCTGAGTCAATTTTAGCATTAAACTCTAATTCTACTAGGTTTTCAGAAATTTTATTTTGAGTAAACGTCCACTTTACAGGGTCTAATATCTGACCTATAGCACTCAAATGGGGCAAAACAAAAAATAATATAATTATATATTTTTTCATGACTTTAAATTTGTTTTTTCAAAAAACTACTTACTGTTCTATTTTTACAAAAATAGAATAGAAATAACAATAGAACAGAAATGTTCAACTTTATTTTCTTTTATTATTGATTTTATCATTTATAAAAGCCTTTTTAAAAATTAAATAAGGGTCTCATATCATAAAGACTTTAATAATTTTACAACATAAATATTTTTTGTAGAACTTGTAACTTTATATCTATCATCAATTCTATTTCCCAAAATCCAAATGATATCTTTTCCAGAACATAATATCCATTGTCTTTTTTTTTCTAAAATAGAATATTTTTGATCAATAAAAAAATCGCTTAATTTTTTAAAATTATTCATTCCTAATGGCTGAAACCTATCTCCTTTTTTCCATTTTCTTAATTTAAGAGGAAATGATAATTTGTCAAAATCTAAATTTGCACAATTAGTATTATAATCTACAGGTTTATTTAAAATCCTTAATGACATTGAAATTGGATAATCAATTAGATTTTCTGAAATTAATATATCTCTTTCAGCCTCTAGTTCTTCTATCTTTTCAATAATAATATATTCTCTATCTATAACTAACAGATAATTTTTGGAATGAAATATCTTTCCACTTTGTGATTTACATGCTTTTATTATTTTATCAATCTGTGTAAAACCATATTCTGAAAAAATTTCATGTATAATAGCCTCAGAGTTATTTAATTTAAGTAGATTTTTAATATTAACTTTATACGTTTCTCTTTCTTTAAAAATTAATTTTTGTTTTATCTGTAAAATATTTTCATTAATTATTTTCTCTATTGAATCAAGATTTGAAATATTTTTTGTCATAATTTTATTAAAATCTGGATTTACATCTTTTAATACTGGCATTAAACTATGACGTATTTTATTTCTTAAATATTTAACATCTTGATTACTACTGTCTTTACAATAAACAGCATTTATTTCTTTTAAATATGATTCTATATTTTGTCTTGAAAAATTTAATAGAGGCCTAACAATATTTC
>CACOJQ010000014.1 GCA_902627575.1 uncultured Bacteroidota bacterium | reverse complement strand
ACCTAATAAATGATAAGCATAACTCTTTTGATCATGTTATAAATTGTCTTGTGTCAATTTGCGATCATAATGATTTACAAGCTGAACAATGTGCATTAATAACTCATTACAACGGGGCTTGTGATATTGCTACTGGACAAAAAGACGATTTAATTGATTTAAAAGAAGACTTATTGTTATATGGTCTTCACGTAGAGATTTTTTAATTCTCTAATGTATATTTAAAAGATAGGACTTGTAGCATAACTGGATAGTGCACTAGATTACGGCTCTAGAGGTTGGGGGTTCGAATCCCTCCAAGTTCACTACAATAAACAAACTTTTTATTACTGTTTATATTATGCTTTAAAAAAAAATGATAGAACATTTTTCATTTATTATCTCTTGTATAATTGTTGGTATTATATTATTTCAGTCATTTTTTATTGCACCATCAATTAATAAAATTATTGATTCAAAAGAAGCTGCTAAGCTGTTAAGATATATCTGGCCGAAGTTTTTTATTTCAATATCTGTACTTTCTTTTTTCTCACTATTAATAAACTATTACATTGGACAAGAAAATACTGTAAATTCTTTTATTATAGTCTGTATAATTTTAATGTTAATATGTTACTTTATTACACCTTTAATAAACAGAGCAAAGGACAATTCTAAAAATAAATTATGGACTGTGCTTCACTTATTATCTATAATTATGACACTAATTACTTTAATTTTAAATGTTTTAGTAATATTTTACTGGAAATTAAATGCTTAGTTAACTTTTGACCTACTAAATTAGAAAACCATTGTGAGGTTTTAAATCATTTTTAATTTTTTCTAAAAGATCGTCTGTAATTACCATATAAGAAATGACTGTATTTTCATCAAATCTTTCGTAATTTGTTTTGAAGACCTGTAATTTATTCTCTTTAATATATTGTCTTAGATGACAAAGATGATGTTTAGCTATTTCGCTTGCGTCATAGCCTGAGAATTTCCAAACTAATTTTATTTTTTTGTTCATGAAATTTAAATTAAAATGCACTAATTCCTGTGATATCTCTACCAGTTATAAGTATGTGCATTTCATTTGTTCCTTGGTATGTTATTAAAGTTTCTAAATTAACCATATGTCTCATTATTGAATAGTCATGAGTAATGCCCATGCCACCTAAAATTTGTCTAGCTTCTTTTGCAACTGTATGTGCAATTTTAACATTATTTCTTTTAGCCATGGAGATTTGTTCATACGAAATTAGTCCTTTGTTCATCAATTCTCCGATTTTTAGTACTAATAACTGAGCCTTAGTAATTTCAGTTATCATATCAACAAGCTTTTTTTGTATTAATTGCTTTCCAGCAATTGGTTTTCCAAATTGAGTTCTTTCAAGAGAATATTTTAAGGATGTTTCATAGCATTCTTCAGCTATGCCTAATGCACCCCATGCAACAGCATATCTTCCAATATTAAGGCATTTATACGCATCTTTTATTGAAGATGTTTTTGGTAATATTTGGTCATGATGTACAATAGAATTGTCAAAAAAAAGCTCTCCAGTATGAGAAGCTCTAAATGACAACTTATTTTTTAATGTTGTTGACTGAAAATTAGAAATATCTTTAGTTTCAACGACAATAGCTTGTACTTTCTGTAAGTGATTTTTTGCCCAAACTATAACAATATCGGAGTTATCAGCATTACCAATCCATAGTTTAGAACCTTTAATTATTAATTTATTATTTTCCAATGTAAAGGATGTTTTAAGGTTTGAAATGTCTGATCCGTGACTTGGTTCCGACATCGCAAAACTTCCGATAATTTCTCCTTTAGATAGAGGTGGCAAATATTTAAGTTTTTGTTCTTCAGTCCCATAAGTGTAAATTGCAAACATTACAAGAGATGTTTGTATAGAACTAGCGACTCTAATAGAACTATCTCCTTTTTCAAGTTCTTTCATCATTAAGCCATATGATATAAAATCAAAATCTAAACCTCCATATTTTTCAGGAAAAATTGGACCAAAAGCTCCTAAATTCGCTAGTTCATTTTTTAATGATAATGATTTTCCTGATACAAATGAATCTTCAATAAAAGGACGAACGTGTTTATTTACCCATTCAGCAGTTGATTTAATAATTTCAATTTGAAAATTATTAAGATTTGAATACAAGTCTAGGTAGTCTGTTTTCATTATGCAAAGATAATTAATAAACTATTATTTAAATTGAATCTAAATAGGTATTTTTGCATAATGAAAATTGGATTAATATACGGATCAGATACTGGTGTTACTGAAGAAATATCTTTAAAAATTAAAGAAAAATTTAAAAATTATAACATCGAAAGACACAACATTGCTAATATCAATGAAGATATTATACTTTCTTTTGATTTTCTCATTTTTGGTTTATCTACATGGTATGATGGTGACCTTCAAAGTGATTGGGAAGCTTATTTTGATGATTTTAAAAAAATAGATTTCAGTGATAAATTAGTGGCAATATACGGTTTGGGAGACCAATGGGGATATGAAGATTATTTTGTTGATGGAATTGGAATGATTGCCAATGAAGTTATAAAAAATAATGGGAAACTTATTGGTGAATGGCCTACACAAGGATATGAATTTGAAAAATCAAAAGCTTTAAAAGATAAAGATACCTTCTTTGGATTAGCATTAGATGAAGATAACCAGTATGAAGAAACAGAGAGTAGAATTGAAATATGGACTAAAAATATCATTGAATTTTTAGAAAAAAATTATAAATAATTTTTTTTTATTATTAAAGTGTTTCATCTTTTTAAAATTACTCTCTTATTTAAAAAATAATGTAATAATTTCAGTTTAATTAAATTATTATAAGTAACTTATTTAACATTCAATAATTTTCAGTTTTTTTTTAAAATTTTCATAAAAATTTTTACTCAATTTTTGGGATTAGTCTTCATTATGAACTTTAAGCTATAAAAAAGAACCTTTGAAGGTATTCTATTGTCATTAAATTTTTATTAATACAATTACATTTATTATTTTTGCATAACTTTTGTGGTAATTTATTATACAACTATTTGTTTCATGAGAATAATAATATTAATAATGATTTTTTCAATACAAAATATGTTCAGTCAAGAAGTTATTAATTTTAGTTCAGCAAGACAAACAAAAAATTGGTCAATAGTTAACGATGATGTTATGGGTGGGGTTTCTACATCTAAGTTCTATTACGATGATAATAAAGCAGTTTTTGAAGGTGAAATATCACTTAAAAACAATGGCGGTTTCGCATCTGTAAGATGTAACATCAAAAAAGTAAAAGTTTCCCCAAATCATACAATTAATTTGCTTGTTGATGGTGATGGTAAAGAATACCAAATTAGAATTAAAAAAAATAAAAATGATTATTTCTCATATGTTCACAATTTTAAAACTAATGGCAAAAATGAGTTAATCACAATACAACTAAGTGAATTTTATCCATCTTTTAGAGGAAGAAAAATTAACAAAGAGAATTATAATCATAGTCAAATCGAACAAATATCAATTTTATTTGGAAACAAAGTAGAGGAAAAGTTTAAACTAAAGATTGAAAAGATATTTTTTAATAACTAAATTCGACTATTTAAATTGTCAAGATGATTGGACTAATAAGTATAAATTATAAGAATGCACCGATAGAAATAAGAGAGCAAATACATGTTTCTTCAGAGGAGATTAATGAACTCAATAAGTATATTAGAAAAAACATAATAATAGATGGCTTATTTATAATATCTACGTGTAATAGAACTGAGCTTTATTTTGATCATAATCTACAAGACCTTACACAAAATATTATATTTCACAAATTAATATCCTCCATGATAAAATTTAAAAAAGTATCTGAAGGAATATCTCCATACATTGAAAAAAAGTTTGATAAGCAAGTGTTTACACATATATTTTCTCTTGCAAGTGGTTTGGAATCTATGATGATTGGTGAAAATCAAATTGTCGAGCAAATAAAAAGCTCATACAAAATATGTAAAAACAATAATATGTTATCCTCTTCTCTTGACAGAATGATCCAAAAATCTTTAAATGCAAGTAAATTAATAAGAACAAAAACAAAAATAGATAAAGGTGCTGTTTCAGTAAGTTATGCTGCTGTTGAAAAGATAAACAAAGCATTTAAAAAGAAATCCATTTCAATTGTAAATATTGGTACTGGAAACACAGGACAATTGACTTTAGAGTCTTTAATTAAAAAAAAGTATAACAATATTGAAATTTTAAATCGAACATTAAATAAATCAAAAAAAATTGCAGAAAAATTTAATCTCAAGTATAGGTCTATAGAGCATATTTATGATTTAATGAAGAGCTGCGATGTAATGATATTTTCTACTTCATCAAGAAAAAAATTAATAACAATTAAAGATACTAGCAAAGTTTTAGGGTCAAGAAAAAATTCACTTTTAATAATTGATTTGAGTGTGCCAACTAATGTGCCAACTAATGTTAAAAAATTTGATCAAATTAATTTAGTAAATATTGATGGGCTAAAAGATGAGGTCAATAAAAATTATCTTAAAAGGAAACAAGAAATTGCATATGCTAAAAAACTGATATTTCAATTAGTTGAAGACTTTGCAATTTGGGTCAAAAGCAAAGAAATTAGAAATGTCATTACTCAGTTTAATAAAGAATTTGATCAAAATATTTCCAAAATACACAATAGTAAAAGCCAAAAAGTTTTAGAAAAATACAAACAATGTATTATAGATAATATTAAAAGTATTGAATTTTCTAAAGACCAAGATCCAATATCAATCATCAGTAATGTTTTATTAAAAAAATGAAAAAATTAGTAATTGGAACTAGAGGGAGTAAGCTTGCTATTTGTCAAACTAAAATTGTAATTCATGAGATACAAAAAAAATATCCAAATTGTGAATGCGAAGTAAAAGTTATTAAAACTTTAGGAGATAAAATATTAAATGTCAGTCTTAATAAGATTAATGATAAAGGTTTCTTTGTTAAAGAAATTCAAGAACATTTAATTAATAAAAAAATAGATATAGCAGTGCATAGTTTAAAAGATATGCCTACTAATCTTGAATGTACAAATATTTGTGCTGTCTTAAAAAGAGAAGATAGCAGAGATGTTTTGGTGAGTAAAAAAAAAATTGAAATTGCAAAATTAAGCTCTATAAATTCAATTGGAACTACTTCTATTAGAAGAAAAGTGCAAATAAGAAATATAAACAAAAAAGTAAAAATTAGAGATATTAGAGGTAACGTAGATACTAGAATAAAAAAAATGATTCAGGGTGACTTTACTGCATTAGTTTTAGCAGCGGCTGGAGTAAAAAGACTAGGTTTAGAGGAATATATTGTTGAGTATTTAGATCATGACAAATTCTTACCAGCACCTGCACAGGGTGCCATAGCCATCGAAAGTTTGAAAGACAATGAAAAAATAAACAAATATTTAGTTAATATAAATAATGAAAAGTCATATATCTGTACAAAAGCTGAGAGAATTTTTATGCGCGAAATAGGAGGAGGATGTAATATGCCATTTGGATGTTTTGCACAAATTCATGATAATATTATTACAATTTCTGCAATGATAGGATCAATAAAAAATAATAAAATCATAAGACAAAAAATTACTGGCAATACTAATGACTATAAGAATTTGTCTAAAAAATTAGTAAAACAAATTCTCGTAAATGATGGAAAAATTATAATGAATGAACTAAAAAATAATAATGAATAACAAAGTTATTTTAACTCACTTTGGATCAACCTCGGATTTTTCACTGTTGAACAAAAAAGCTAAGATTTATCATTTTCCGATGTTAAATATTAAGTCTAATAAATTAAATAATTTTAAACCATCAGACTATGAATATTTTATTTTCACATCAAGAAATAGCGTTGAATCATTTATAAAATATTACAAAAATGATTTAAAAAAAATTAAAACAATTTGTCTTGGTAAAAAACTACTTGAAAAAATGAAAAAATTAGGTTTTAATATCTCTTACAGCTGTAAATATCCATACAAAGAGAATCTTGTTGAAGAATTAACTAAAGACAACCTAATAAGAAACAAAAAAGTTATGTATCTAACAGGAAATTTATCTGACAATTATATTGAAATGAAGTTAAAAAGTCATTGTCATATTCATAGAAAAAATATTTATATTACTAGACCAGTGTTAGCTAAAAACAATGAATTAGAAAAAATATTAAACGAAAAAGATTGTATCATAATTTTTACTTCACCATCAGCTTTTGATTCATTTTTAATTAAATATCAAATTAAAAATCAAAAAATCGGTGCAATAGGTAAAACAACAATGGAACATATCCATAAAAATAATTACAATGTTGATTTTATGCCAAAAATACCATCTTATAATAATTTATGTTCAGAAATCAATAAATATATTAATAAACTAAATTAAAGCATGAACTTCCCACAGACTAGATTAAGAAGATTAAGACAAAATAAAATTTTAAGAGAACTTGTTTCAGAAAAAAAAGTTGACATAAAGGATTTAATTTATCCAATTTTTGTATGCGAAGGAAATAATGTTAAAAAGGAAATTAAATCAATGCCAGATCAATATACTATGTCAATTGACCAAGCAATAATTAAGTGTGAAGAAGCATTTGCTTTAGGTATTAAGTCATTTTTAATATTTCCTGTTTCTGACATTAAAGACGAAACAGGAATCTGTGCAGTATCTAAAAATAATATTCAACAAAAAGCTATAAAAAAACTTAAAAATGAATTTAATGAAATTTTAATAATAGCAGATTTATGTAATTGTGCATATACTAACCATGGACACTGCGGTACTTTAGTAGATGGAGATGTTGATAATGATTTGACAGTAAAAAATTTATGTAATCAAGCTATTTCATTAGTTGAGTCTGGAGCTGATATAATAGCCCCGTCTGATATGATGGACGGCCGAATAAAAGAAATCAGAAAAAAACTTGATTCTCAGGGATATGTAAATATACCAATCCTTTCATATTCTGCGAAGTATTCATCTGCATTCTACGGTCCTTTTAGAGAAGCTTCTGAAAGTGCACCAAAAAAAGGTGATAGATCAACTTATCAGTTGAACTATTGTAATTACAGAGAAGCAATTCGAGAGGGTAAACAAGATGTTTATGAAGGAGCTGATATGATCATGGTAAAACCAGCTCTTTCTTACTTAGATATAATAACAAAATTTAGACAAAATTTTAATCTTCCTATCGTAGCTTTTAATGTTAGCGGAGAATACTCAATGGTCAAAGCAATGTCAAAATTAAATTGGGGAGACGAAATCAATCTAATAATGGAAATAATTACTTCTATAAAAAGAGCTGGAGCTGATATTATTATCACATATCACGCGATAGAAGTAGCAAAACAGATTATAAATGAAAATCAGTAATAGTGTCAAAAGCTTTAAAGAAGCTGAAAAATTAATACCTGGAGGAGTAAATTCTCCTGCAAGAGCATTTAAAAGTGTTGAATGTAATCCAATTTTTATCTCTAAAGCAAAAGGATCAAAAATTTACGACATAGATGGGAACTGTTACATTGATTTTGTGTCTTCATGGGGCCCCATGATTCTTGGTCACGCAGACGATGATTTAATTAATATAATCAGTAATGTTTCAGTAAACGGAACTTCTTATGGGGCTCCAACAACATTAGAAACAAAGATGGCAAAGAAAATTATTGAAATGGTTCCATCAGTTGAAAAAGTAAGAATGGTAAATTCAGGTACAGAGGCAACTATGAGTGCTATCAGATTAGCTAGAGGTTTTACGCAAAAAGATTTAATAATTAAATTTTCAGGAAATTATCACGGTCATGGAGATAGTTTCTTAATAAGTGCTGGCTCTGGAGCGATGACTCTTGGTAAGCCTGATAGTCCAGGGGTAACTTCAAATATTGCGAAGGATACACTTGTAGCTGAATTTAATAATATAGACTCTGTAAAAAAATTGTACAGTAGATTTAAAAATAAAATTGCTGCCGTAATTGTTGAGCCTGTATCTGGAAACATGGGTGTAGTGTTGCCAAAAGATAATTTTTTAAAAAAACTTCGTTTAGTTACTCAAGAAAATAATTCGTTGTTAATTTTTGATGAAGTTATGACAGGATTTAGATTGTCTTCTGGAGGAGCACAACAATTATATAATGTTGCACCTGATATTACAACTTTTGGAAAAATTATTGGCGGTGGCCTTCCTGTAGGCGCTTATGGTGGTAAAAAAGAAATAATGAATTTTTTATCTCCAAATGGTCCAGTTTATCAAGCAGGAACATTATCTGGAAATCCATTAGCAATGAGCGCAGGTTTGTGTATACTTAATAAGCTTGACAACAAAATATACAACTCATTAGAAAAAAAATCAAATATTATTTACGAGGGACTAATAAATAATATCAATGAAACTGGAATTAATGCCATTATTAATCGAGTTGGATCAATGCTAACTTTGTTTTTTACTAATAAAAAAGAAATTAATAATTATAGCGATGCAATAACTTGTAACTTAAAATTATTTGCAAAATATTTTAAGTATATGCTTAAAAACGGAATTTATTTGCCTCCCTCTCAGTTTGAAAGTTTATTTATTTCAGACGCCATATCATTTGAAGAAATAGAATATTTTTTAGAAATCAATAAAAAGGCTTTAAAACATATTAATAATGAATAATATTTTGATTGATAAATTAAATAAGATTAAGACTGATAGACCACCTGTTTGGTTTATGAGACAAGCAGGAAGGATTCTACCTTCTTACAAAAAATTAAAATTAAAATATACATTTGATGAGCTAATGAAAAACTCCGATTTAGCCTCTACAGTATCTCTATTACCCGTTAAAGATCTCGGAGTTGACGCTATAATTTTATTTTCTGACATTTTGGTAATACCAGATGCGCTTGGTTTAAATCTTGAATTTACAAATAAAGGACCTATCTTTCATAACCCTTTAAAAATTGATAATCCAAATAAACAGTTAATTTTTGATAATACAAGACTTGATTACATATACAAAAATATCACTGAGATAAAAAAGAAAAAACAAGATTTACCACTAATTGGATTTTGTGGTGGTCCATTAACAACTTTTTGCTTTATGTTTAGAGGTGATGTCTCTGATAAAAGTTTTCATCAAGCAATAAAATTTCTGTATAAATATCCGAAACAAAGTCATAAAATTTTAGATTTAATAACTGAAGCAAGCGAATTATATGTAAAGCAACAAATAAGACATGGTATTGATTGTTTTCAATTATTTGAAACATATTGCGGCTTGGTCCCTTCTGAAAAGTACATAAAAGAGATTTTGCCATATAGTCAAAGAATACTTAATGCTACTAAGGATAAAGTTCCATCAATATTCTTTCCAAAGAATTTAGGTACTGGTTTAAAATATTTAAATAGAAGTATTTGCGATTATGTTAGTGTCGATTGGCAAATTGATATTAATGATGCTCGTCAAATATTAGACAAAGAACTAGGAATTCAAGGTAATCTTGACCCAAGGCTTTTATATTCTGATGTTAAAAGTATTCAAATAGAATTACATAAAATCAAGCAGTTTGCATCTTCGAACAAAGACTTCATCTTAAATTTAGGACATGGTTTTTTGCCAGATATTGATTACAAAAAAGCAAAGTTTATTGTCGATTGGGTTAAAAGAATAAATTGGAAAAATTGATTATGAAAACTGATAACTATTTAGTGAAAAAATATAACAAGCAGGGACCAAGATATACATCCTATCCTCCAGCTAATCTGTTTGTCAGTGATTATAATAATAAAAAATTCATAAAATCAATTTTAAAATCGAATAATGAAAAGCCTGAAAATATATCGATTTATATTCATATCCCATTTTGTCCTCAGATATGTCACTTTTGTGGGTGTACTACAGAAACCGGTTTCTCTTTCAAATTTATTGAAAAATATATCAATGCATTACTCAACGAAATTGATATGATGGTTAATTATATTGATACAGAAAGAAAAGTAACTCAAATACATTGGGGAGGAGGGACACCCAATGCTATCCCATATAAATTTATAAAGCAAGTTACTGATAAAATAAAATCAACTTTCAAACTAGATGAAAATTATGAAATGGCTATTGAATGTAGTCCCGCTTATTTCGTTTTAAAACACATTGATCAACTTAAAGAATATGGCTTTAATAGAATTTCTATTGGCCTACAAGATTTTGATGAAAAAATTTTAAATGCTATTAATAGAAAGCCATCAAAAATACCTGTTAATAATATAATTACTAAAATTAAAAACACAGGATTTTCTGGAACAAATATTGACCTAGTTTATGGTCTGCCGCTTCAAACTGTAGAAGGATTTAATAATACTTTAAAAAAAGCTATTGAATTAGATGTAGATCGGATAGCAGTTTTTTCTTACGCTCATGTTCCTTCAGTAATTCCACGACAAAAGATTTTAGAAAAATTTACATTTCCATCTGCTGAAGAAAAAGCTTCAATGTATAATAATGCTTATAAGATTTTCAAAGATTTTGGCTACCAGCCAATTGGAATGGATCATTTTGCAAAACCCAGTGACGAACTATCAATTGCATTAAAAAATAAGGAATTACATAGAAACTTTCAGGGCTATTGTACTTTAAAAACTACTGGTCAAGTGTATGGTTTTGGAGCGTCATCAATATCGCAATTACACTCTTCATATAGTCAAAATGAAAAAAATGCGGCTAAGTATATTAAATTTATTGAAAATAATAAATTCGCAACATTCAGAGGTTATAACTTAAATAAGAATGAAAAGGTAATACGAAAGATAATAAATGAAATAATGTGTAATTATTATGTTGATTTAGCTAAGGTCGCTAAGGAATTTAATACCAAGATAGAAGAAATTATTGAGTTAACATCTTTTAGAGAAGATAGATTTAAAGATTTTATTGAAGATGAAATATTAGAAATTAGTAATAATAAAATTAAAGTTAGTACTAAAGGAAGAATAGTAATTAGAAACATAGCAATGAGATTTGATCCATTAATGATAAAGAATACAAAATCTTATTCAAAAACAATTTAATTAAATTATTAATAAATTTAAATCATATTAATACTTATGAAAAAAACAGGGGTATTGCTAGTTAATCTTGGGACTCCAAAAAGTCCGAAAACCAAAGATGTACGAAGTTATCTATTTCAATTTCTTAATGATAAAAGAGTTATTGATTTACCATGGATTTTAAGAAAAATTCTTGTTAATCTTATTATAGTACCTTTCAGGGCACCTAAATCAGCCAAAATATACAAAGAGGTTTGGACAGACAAAGGTTCTCCAATTATCTACCACACTAAAAGTTTGACACAAAAATTACAAAAAACTCTTGGTGAAAACTATTACGTTGATTATGCAATGAGATATAAAGATCCGTCAATAAAAAAAACTTTAGAAAAATTGCGACAAAAAAAAATAAATCAAATAATTATTGTACCTCTTTTTCCCCAATTTGCATCAGCTACTAATGGTTCAGTGATTGAGGAAGTAATGAAACACATACAAAAATGGTGGGTTATTCCAGAAATTAGTTTTATTTCCCAGTTTTATAATGAAAAATTGTTTTTAGATGCTTTTGCTGAAAAAGCTAAAGATTATAATATTAAGGATTATGATGAAATTATTTTTAGTTTTCATGGCCTCCCTGAAAGACACGTTGATAAAGTTTATGAAAATAGTCTATGTAGGGACAATAATTGTGAAAATGGAATTACAGAACTAAATAAATTTTGTTATAAAGCTACTTGCTATGAAACAGCTAAACAAATTGCAAAAAGACTAAAAATTAAGAAATCTGAATATATAGTTGCATTTCAGTCTAGATTAGATAACAAATGGCTTAAGCCTTTTTCAGATGAAGTTATTAAAAAACAAGCTAAAAAGGGTAGTAAAAAAATTTTATGTTTTTCACCATCTTTTGTAGCAGATTGTTTAGAAACAATAATTGAAATTGGAGATGAGTATCAGGAAATATTTGAGGAATATGGTGGAGAAGATGTTCAACTAGTTGAAAGTCTCAATGATAGCGACACATGGGTAAAATGTCTCAAAAAAATGGTCGTAGAACGTACAGTGTAATTTATTTTACTAACTAATGAAGAAACATATCGAAAGTGTGATAATTGGGGCAGGAATATCAGGCCTTGCTACAGGTCATTTTTTAAAAAAAAGAAATAAAGAGTTTTTTATTTTTGAATCAAATAATACAGTAGGAGGTGTAATTAATACACAAAAGATTAAGGGTTTAATTTGTGAAAATGGACCGAATACAATTTTAATTAATAATGATGCTATAATTGAGTTAATGGATGATTTAGATTTATCACGTGAAATAATTTCACCAACAAAATATGTAAAAAAAAAGTTTTTTTTACATAATGGAAAAATAGTTGAATTTCCAAATAGTATCAAATCTTTTCTTAATACAAGACTAATATCAATAAAATCTAAATTCAAAATTTTACAAAGACTATTTTTTTTTAGTAAAAAAAAATATACAACCGTATATAATTATACGTCTGATAACTTTGGAGAAGACTTCCACAATAATATAATAGAACCATTTTTAAATGGAATCTATGCAGGTAACACGAAAAAAATGAGTTTTAAGCATGCATTACCAAAATTATGGAAAATTAACTCTTTATATTATGGATTTATTGACTACTTTTTAAGAAAAAATAACAACAATAATAATAATAATAATAATCCAATTTATTTTAAAGAAGGTTTCAGTACACTTATCAATAAAATAAAAAATAGTTTAAATGATGAAATACATACAAATTTTAAAGTTAAGAAAGTAAGTAAAATAGATCAAAAAAAATACTTAATTGAATTTTCTAATAACCAAAAGATAACCTGTGATAATATTATTTTTACAATTAATCCGAATAATATCATAGAAATTATGAATTTAAAAATTGAAAGTTTTGATGAAAAATTATATAATCCAATCGATGTCATTCATTTCGCGTTTAACAAAAAAGACTATGATAGAAAAATTCAAGGATTTGGATTACTTTCAAAGCAAAGCGAAAGAACATCGTTTTTAGGTATTTTATTTAATAGTGATATTTTTCCAAATGTTGCACCAAGTGAGTTAAAACTTATAACAGTACTAGTAGGTGGGGAAAATCAATCTAACTTATGTGAATTAGAGAAGAATCGTATTTGCAGTAAAGTTGAAAGTGAAATAAAAGAATTACTAAAAATTAAGAAAATAGTTTTTAAGAAACATTTTAGATGGAAGTATGCTATTCCCAGATATAATGTTAGAAATATAGAGTACCTTAATTCAAGTTTTAGTGATCATTTAAGTTCATATAAAAATATTCATATAAATGGAAATTACTTAAATGGAGTTTCTGTTAGTGACTGTATTTCAAAATCTAAGATGGTTGCAAAGAAAATATGACTTTTTGTTGTTTGATATTTATTTAGATCAATTCTAAATAATATTATTAAATTTGTAAATTAAAAATAAAGAATGAGAAAAGTTAACTTAATATTTATACTTATTTTTTTTATTTCATGTTCAAATAAAGAAAATACTGATTCTAGTAAAAAAAATGAAAGTGTAATAGAATACAACTCTATTGTTGCAGCAGGCGGTTCAATAACAGAAATTTTGTATTTCCTAGAACAAGAAGATAAAATTAAAGCAGTAGATGTGACCTCAGTATATCCAAAAGAAGCATTGAAAAAACCCAAAATAGGATATGTGCGTAATCTTTCAGTTGAAGGTATACTTTCTCTTAACCCTGATTTAGTAATTGGAGAAGATGATATGGGCCCCCCAAATGTTATTTCTCAACTTAAAAAGTTAAATGTTAATTTAAAAATCATAGATGAAATTCAAACACCACAAGGTATTTTAGAAAAAATATATAATGTAGCTAAAATTCTAAATGTTGAGAAAAAAGCAAAGAAAATAGTAAATGATAACTTAATTATAAGTGTAAAAGAACTTAAGAAAATTTCAAAAGAAAACTCAATTTCAGAAAAAAATAAGGCTGTACTAATTTTAAGTATGGAAGGCACATCACCTGTTATTGCTGGTGCGAATACTGGTGGAAATAGTTTTATAGAAATGATTGGAGCAGAAAATGTTTATTCACAAATAGAAGGCTGGAAACAAGTTTCGATTGAGTCAATATTAGAAATTAATCCCGATTATATAATATTACCGCAAAGAGATGTTCATAAAAATTCTAATATTAGTTTATTTACAAATAATCCTTCAATTTCTAAAACAAATGCTGCTTTAAATAATAATTTTATTACTGATGATAGTATGGCTATTCTTGGATTTGGACCCAGAACAATAACAAGTGCTTTATATGCTGCAAAAAAAATAAATGCTGATATTTATTAAACACATTTTGTATGTCCAAAAAGCAGCTGTTTCAATTACGATTTTTCATTATTTTATTATTTCTTATTTTTATAATATCCATACTTTCTGGAAGTTTTAGTATTTCATTTAGTGATTTTATAAATAACAAGTTAAAACCATTACATTCCTCAGTATTATATGAAATTAGATTTCCAAGAGTTATACTTGCTGCATTAGTAGGTGCTAGCTTATCAGTATCAGGAGCATGTCTTCAAGGTCTTTTTAGAAATCCATTAGCAGATCCCGGTTTAATAGGAGTCTCTTCTGGGGCTGCTCTTGGAGTAGCTTCAACAATAGTACTAACATCTGGTTTTTTTGCTTCATTTTCTCAGTATGTGTTACCTATTTCTGGTTTTATCGGCTCATTCTTAACTATTATTTTATTATTTTATATTACAAAGGGATTTGGATATTCAGGAATGACATATCTTTTACTCGCAGGAATTGCAATTAATGCATTTGCTGGAGTAGGAATAGGTTTTTTAACTTATTTAAGCGACGATCAGGAGCTAAGAAGCTTAACTTTTTGGACAATGGGAAGTTTTGGTGGAGCATTATGGGATTTATTGATTCCAGCTTTTTTTTGTATTATTCCATCGCTGATCTGGGTAATTAGATTGTCCAAAAAATTAGATGTTATTCAACTAGGAGAAATAGAAGCACAAAGATTAGGTGTAAATATTAAAAAACTACGATTCAGTATAATAATGTCATCTGCTATTATTGTTGGTGTATCGGTTTCTCTTTCTGGAATGATTGGTTTTGTAGGCTTGATTGTGCCTCATATGATAAGAATGATGGGTGGTGTGCAACATAATTTCGTCTTAAAAAGTTCTATTATTTTTGGTGCTTGTTTGATGATTATTGCAGATTTACTTTCAAGAACTTTAATTTCACCTGCGGAGTTGCCAGTTGGTTTAATAACCAGTGCTATTGGTTCTCCATTTTTTTTATGGTTAATATTTACAATTAGAAAGCAACAATTAAAATGAGTGTTGAAATACAAAATATTAATTATAGAATAGACAATAAGATTATTTTAAATGATATTAATTTGTCAATAAAAAATAATGAAATAACTTCAATTATTGGACCAAATGGTTCTGGAAAATCTTCGCTCCTTAAAATAATATCTGGTGATTTCAAAGCTAATAGCGGAGATATTATATTTGACGATATTGATATAAAATCTATGAGTTTATTGACACAAGCATCAACAAGAAGTGTTATGTCACAGTCTCAAGTTGTTGTTTATGACTATACTGTCAAAGATATTGTGGAACTGGGATGGATTAGTAATAAACATGAAAAATTTGAGCAGTTATTATATGAAGTTTGTAAAAAGTGTGAGATTTTTGATTTATTAGAAAGAAAATATAATAGTTTGAGTGGCGGTGAACAGCGAAACGTAAATTTTGCAAGAACACTGTTTCAACTATCTGTAAAAGATACAAGCAAAAAAAGATATTTTTTTTTAGATGAACCAACAGAAAATTTAGACATAGCACATAAAATAAAATTAATGAATATTCTAAATACGGTCAAGCGTGATGGCTTTGGAATTTTACTAATAATCCATGATTTAAATTTGGCTTACAATTACTCTGACAACATAGGTTTACTTAAAGAGGGTAAATTAAAATTTTTTGGAAAAACAAATGACATTATGACGAATCAAAATCTTTCTTATATATTTGATACTAGCGTAGAAGTTGATAAAAGAAATAAAATTATAAAGTATTTTTAAATTAATAAATTTATGGCTATGAACAAGAAATATGAATACAATGCAGTCAAGCTTTTTAGAAATTCACAGGTAGGTGTATTATCAACAATATCTCAAAGAAATAAAGGATACCCATTTGGAAGTTATACAACTTTTATGTCTGGTAGAGATAGATCTTTGTATTTCTATCTAAGTGATATTGCTCAACACACTATAAATTTTAAGAAAAATTCAAAGGCTAGTTTAACTATTGTAAATCAAAACACAAAGGGAGATAAACAAAATAGTCAAAGATTATCACTTCTTGGAGATATTACAAATCTTACAAAACAAGAAACAAAAAGTTATAAGGAAAAATTTCATATTATTTTTCCTGAAAGCATAAAGTATGCCGACTTTCATGGCTTTAATCTTTACAAAATGGAATTAAATGATATTAGATGGATAGGTGGATTTGGAAAAATAGGTTGGCTTGAAACTGATAGATGGAAAACACAATTACCCGAGTGGCACTCTAATGAGAAAAAAATTGTCAATCATATGAATGATGATCATAAAAACTCTATTATTTCATCATTAAAAGCTCAGCATAATATAGAAGATGAAAATGTAAAAATGTTATTTTTGACTATAGATGGGTATTATGTAAATTGTTCAAAAGGAATTTATTTTGTTCAGTTAGATAAAAGTTGCTTTTCAAGTGAAGAATATAGAAAAGAGCTTATCAAGTTAGCTAAGTTAAATAGAAAATTCGAAGTAAAGTAGCATTTAAAATTCTTGTATTTTTTAGAAATGAAGCTGGTTTTCTTTAATGACTTTTAAATATATAATTTCATTTTTCTTTATATCTTTTATACTAAATAAATTAACCAATTGTGTGTCGACTTTTACTGTTATTTTATAAAAATGTCCCATGAATTTTGATTCCATAACTTTACCTTTAATAGAAGATTTTCTTGTAATAATTAAATTTTGTATTCTAAAATAAACTTTTTTATTATCAATTAATAGCTCGTTGACTTCACCAAACATCTTGGCTATTTTTAATGATTTTGGTTTATTATATATATTAAACGGTGTATCTATAGTCTTTTTCTCACCGTTAACTAAAATTAAAATTTTGTCTGATATTTCTAACGAATCTTGAGTTTCATGATTAACAAAAATAGTTGTAGTATTTGTTTCTTTGATAATATCTATAATTATTTTTTTTAATTGATTTTTATTTGAATTATCAAGATTATTAAATGGTTCATCTAACAAGAATAGGTCAGGGTTTCTTATTAATGATCTTACTAATGCAACTCTTTGATTTTCACCTCCTGAAATTTGATATGGGTATTTGTTTTGAATATTTTCTATTTTTGTTTTTTTGAGCAAAAAAAATAGTTTTTCTTTATCATATTTTTTTAGATTGAATAAAATATTTTTTTTGACATTCAAATGAGGAAATAGTGGGCTTTCTTGAAAAACATAAGATATATTTCTTTCATTTACTGGTAGATTATCTACTCTTTTATTGTTAATACTTATTTCCCCCTTGTCTATTTTACAAATTCCTGAAATACATTTTAGTATTGTAGATTTTCCAGATCCGCTTGGTCCAATAATTGAAATTATTTCACCTTTTTTAATACTCATACTGAAATTTTTCAAGCAAAAAATTTCGTCAAATTTTTTTGTTATTTTATCAATCTTAATGAACATGTTTTTTCCTTTTTAAAAAAATATTTACAACTATTATCATAATAATACAAATTAAGACGATTGTTAGTGAATAAAGACTAGAATTTGCAAGTTCCTCATTTTTAGCTTTGTTATATGCTTCTATTGCTAAAGTATTAAATTTACCAGTTGACTTTCTTAAAATTAATGTTAACGGAAGTTCTTTCATGATGTCTATAAATACAATTAAAAAAGCAACAATTATTGAATTTAAGCTCAGTGGTAAATTAATTTTTATAAACTTTTTGAGATTATTTAGTTTTAATGAATCTGCAAGTCTATCAAATTCATAGGGTTGTTTTTTAAGATTATTATCAATTGTAAATATAGCAATAGCAATAAATCTAAATACGTATGCATATATTAATAGAAATGTTGTTCCCATTAACACAGAAATAAAACTATTTTGTTGTAAAATTAGCATAATCGATAGTCCAATAATTGCTCCTGGTATCGCATAGCCAGCGGAAAGTATTCTTATTATAAATTTTAAAAGATTACTGTTACTGTATCTTTTAATAATCAATATAAATAATGTTATTGCTACAATAATAAATGATGCTGTAATTGATATTGATAAAGAATTTTGGATTAGGTTACTCAATTCAGTAAAGTCAAACTTTGAGAAATTTTTTATTACATTATTAGTCATAGACATTAACGGAATAAATAATCCAAAAATTATTGGTACACCAATCAACACATACGAAAAAAATTTGGATAAAGGATTTTTAAGTTTTTTTAAAATGACCGAAGAGGATCTAATGTGATATTGAATTTTATTTTCATTTTTTTTAAAAAAATTATTTAAAAATATTAATACAAGAACTATAAATAATAAAATAAATGACAAAAATATTGATGAATTTTTATCATTTAGTGCCCACCAATACTTGAAAATACCAACGGAAAATGTTTTTATTCCAAAATATTCTGCAGCACCATATTCATTTAGAATTTCCATTATTACCAAAAAAAGTCCTGAAACAATAGCTGATAATGATAAGGGAATTATTACTTTAAAGATCTTATTCATTGTATTTACACCTAAACTTTCAGATAAATTTATGTATGTGTTGCCAATTAAACTAAAAGAAACTCGAGCAGTTGAATATACATACGGAAAAAGAGAAAATGAAAGGAACAAAGAAAGCCAATTAATGGATAGGACATCAAATGATATTACTTGATTAAAATTTTTTTCTAAAAAAAAATCAATAATACCACCGTATCCAAGTAAATCACTATAAATAAAAGCCATAATGTATCCAGGAATAGCAAGAGGAAGTACTAGTAAAAGATCAAAAAAAAATTTATATTTTATTTTAAAAAATGTAATTATCCACGCAGGAATTATTCCAAATACGATACAAAAAAAACTGGTAAGTAAAATTAAATGAAAAGTATCATAAAAATAATCTAGAAAGCTTTGCTTAACTTCGGTGTTTGATGCAAAATTTTCGTAAATGATAAATATAATCGGAATTAAAATAATTATTCCTAATATTGATGCAAGAATTGATAATATTCTTAAATTACTAATCCCATTTAGATTTTTCAAAAACTTCAATAGCTTGTTTTCTATTTATTCCTAACTCATTTAAATCTAATTTATCAATTTTAAATTCTCCCCATTCAGCAACGATACTTGATGGTTTAACATTCAAATTGACAGGATACTCAAAACTGTTATTTGTATAATAATTTTGAGCATATTCAGATGTTAAAAATCGTATGAGCTTTAATGCATTTTCTTTATTTGGTGATTTTTTAAGAAGACCAACACCCGAAATATTAACATGTGCTCCTCTTTCATTTTTTCCTTGGTTGGGGAAAAATATTTTCACAGCATCTCCAATTTTTTGATCATTTTCATCATCTGATGATTTTAGTAAGCCAACATAGTACGAGTTTACGATAGCTATATCACCCACATTTCTAAAAATTGCACGTATTTGATCTCTATCATTTCCTTTTGGACTTCTAGCAAAGTTTTTCGACAATTGGTTGGCCCAATCTAATGCTATATTTTTTCCATGATGTGCAATTAAAGATGAAAGTAAAGCTTGATTATACGCATTTGATGAAGTTCTAACTAAAATTCTATTTTTCCATTTTTTATCTTTTAAATCTTCGTAGGTTGATAAATCTTCAACATCTACTTTTTCTGGATTATATGCAATTACTCTTGATCTGTAAGTAATAGGAATCCAAAACCCATTTTTATCAATTAAATTTTTATTGATATTATTGTTAATGTCTGAAATATTGATTTTTTCTAATAATTTTTCATCAACTGCTTTATATAGTTTACCTGCATCTACAGTTATTAATACATCAGCAGGGCAATTATCACCTTCAGTTTTTATTCTTTCAATAAGCTCATCAGAACTTGCTTGAACAACGTTTACATTTATGTTATTTTCTTTCTCAAATTTTTCAAATAAGTGTTTGTCAGTATCATAGTGTCTTTTTGTGTAAATTGTAATTTGGTTATTTTCTGTATTTTTTTTATTTTCCTTATTTTGCTTATTTTCTTTGTTTGCACATCCTAATAAAATTAAGCACAATAAAAGAATTAAATTTTTTTTCATTTTCTTTTTAATTTTTATTTATGTAACAAAAATAATTATTTAGAATCATTTTAAATAAAACTTTTTCAAAAAAGATCGAAAAAAAATTAATACTAATTTAAGACTATATTAATCAAGTTAATAGATATTTTTTATCAACTCAAATGTCAAATTTTCGTTTTTTTTAAGTTTAGTAATAATCGGATAAGTAACTTTTTTGTCTATCAGCTCGACTTTGCTAGTATTTGGTGGAGATAATCCTTCATTAACAGCTACAAGATTTAAAAAGTTTTTACCTTTTTTAAGTTTTAAATTAATTGTTTTCTTATTTTTATTTGTAACAAAATTATTAAGTATTGTTTTGTCATTAAGTTTTAAATTGATTTTATCTCCATCTTCCTGATTAGAATCCCAAATATTAATTTTAACACTGTCACTATCCCATTCAATTTTTATAGTGTCTTGAGTTTGTATATTTTTAGTTGCAATTATTTTTTTTACTTTAAGTCTATTATTGGTATTATTTTCAATTTTTTTTAAAATATTTTTTGAAATTTTTTTTATTTTTTTTTCTTCAATTAGCAAAACTTTACCTTTAGAACATTTTTTACCGTTGCGAAAATATCCTTCAAAAGTTCCTTCTAAGTATCTTTTTTTAGAGCTGCTAAATTTTAAGTTCATACTTATAAAGCAAAATTTTTCAGGTTCTTTGTTTGAATTTGTGTAAATATTGTTTTTTTCATTCAACTGAAATTCGTTTTCATATTTGAAATATAACCCATTTATTTCTGTTTTTGTTTCGTCCTCTAGACCAATATTAGTTAAAGAAAATCCACTAATTTTACCGTCTTTTTCAATAAGATTTAATGAATAACTAATTTCCTGATCATTTTCAAGTATTAGAACTCCACTAAAATTATAATCAATTTGGCAAAATGATACTTTATTTAAAATAATTAGTAATACTAATTTATATATTTTCATTTTATTAGTTTAAAAATATCTTTTAACTCCAAGTTATTAAAATTACCAGAGCTCATCATTAGTAAATTATGATTAGTCCATTCTTTTGATAACAAATATTTTTTTAACTCTTTTGAATTATTAAAAACTATTATTTCTTTAGAATTGAATGCTTTATATATCATTTCATTACTAATTTGTTTTAATTTTTTATTTTTGATTGTTTCTGGATTTATATACACGATTGCCTCATCTGCTTGATTCATGCAGTCTTTGTATTCATTTATAAAATTTATATTTAGGCTACTAAAAGTGTGAAGCTCCATACATGCTGTTAGTTTTTTGTTTACAAACTGTAATTTCATTGCTTCAATTGTCGCTTTAAGTTTTGATGGTGAATGTGCAAAGTCTTTATATATCGAACATGTTTTGTTTTTACTAATAAGCTCTAATCTATTATGTGCTCCTGTAAATGATACTATTTCATTAAAAAAAATATCATCTTTTATTCCAATTTCATTGCAAACTATTTTAGCAGCTACTAAATTTTGGAGATTATGTTTGCCAAAAATTTTTAATCTTTTACCAGCTACAATAGTTTGATTATTTTTAATTATAAATTTTGGAGTTGAATAAGCAATTGACTTTTTATTTTTTCTTGTTTTATCTATAATTTTTTGAAGTTCTTTATCCTCTGAAAAAAATATCAAGCTTTCTTTTACCATTTTACTAAATATTCTAAACTGTTCTTTATATATTTCAAATGTTGGAAATACATTTATATGATCCCATGCTATTCCAGTGATAACAGCAATATGTGGTTTATACAAATGAAATTTTGGTCTTTTGTCAATAGCTGAACTTAAATATTCATCTCCCTCAAGTAATATTATATCAGAATCATTTGATAAATTAACCATTGTGTTTATACCTTTAATTTGTGCTCCTATCATAAAATCACACTTAATGTTTAAATTTTTTAATACATGCAATATCATTGCAGTTATTGTGGTTTTTCCATGGCTTCCTCCAATTACAATTCTTTTTTTATTTTTACTTTGTTCATAAAGATATTCAGGATACGAATATATCTTTAAACCTAATTTTTTTGCTTCTAAAAGTTCTGGATTATCTTCTTTTGCATGCATCCCTAATATAATGATATCAATATCAGAACTTATATTTTCTGCAAACCATCCTTTTTTTGGTAGAAGATTATGTTTAGCTAATCTATCCTTACTTGGATTGAAAATAACGTCATCACTACCTGTGATATTAAAACCTTTTTTGTGTAGTGCTATTGCAAGATTGTGCATTGCGCTTCCACCTATCGCGATTAAATGTATTCTCATGTAATTTTTTTTATCACATTTAAAGGTAAAGATTAATATCAATTGTTATTTTTGGTATTTGAAAAATTACTAACATGCAATTGTATACAATAGACACAGGCTATTTTAAACTTGATGGAGGAGCAATGTTTGGTGTTGTTCCTAAAGTTTTATGGAGTAAAACAAATCCTCCAGATTCAAATAATTTATGTCCTTGGGCCATGCGGTCATTATTAATTGAAGATGATAATAAACTTATATTAATTGATAATGGTATTGGTGATAAACAAGATCAAAATTTCTTAAAACATTATTATTTACACGGTGATACTAACCTGCATTCTTCTTTGGCAAAACATGGTTTTCATGCTGATGATATTACAGATGTTTTTTTGACTCATCTGCATTTTGATCACTGTGGTGGAAGTGTTAAATGGAATAAAGAAAGAACTAAATTTGAAATGACATTTAAAAATGCCATTTATTGGTCCAATGAAAATCACTGGAATTGGGCAATAACACCAAATAGAAGAGAAAAGGCATCATTTTTAAAAGAAAATATTATTCCAATTCAACAATCAGGTCAACTAAAGTTTGTCGAAAGTGAAAAAAATGTTTTTAATAATTTTAATGTTCTATTTGTCAGTGGTCATACTGATAATCAAATGATACCTCATATAAAATATAAAAATAACACTATAGTTTTTGCTGCTGATTTGCTTCCAAGTACAGGTCATATTCCATTACCATATGTTATGGGTTATGATACAAAACCACTACTTACTCTTTCTGAAAAAGAAACCTTTTTAAATGAGGCAGCTATGAATGACCACATTATTTTTTTACAACACGATAATTATAATGAATGTTGCCGTGTTAAAAATATTGAAGGTAAGATAGTCCTTAGTGATACGTTTAATCTAAATGAAGTTTTGTAACATGAAAAACATTTTTAATAATCATCCTAGTTCAGTTGGAGAAACTTATTTACAACATTTGTCAAAGGCTTTTAGTTTTGGATACAAATTAACTGTTATGTCAATTCAAGCATTTATTCATGGAATTTTCCCCTGGTGTTTTGAGCATACAGTCAGTGATAAGATTAAAAAACTTAATGATATTTTGCAAAAAAGAAAGGACTCTTAGTGGCAATTATTCTAAATTTTGTGTTAAATAATTTTTATAGAAATGAAAGTAAAGAAGAGATATCGAGATTTCACTTCATTTATAAGAGATAGATTTGGTATCAGAGTACAGAAAGTTTCTATAAATGCTGGATTTACTTGTCCAAATAAAGACGGAACCAAAGGAAGAGGAGGTTGTACATATTGTAATAATACTACTTTTAATCCTGAATATTGTAAGCCAATTAAGTCTATAATTACACAAATAAATGAGGGAATATTATTTTTTTCTAAAAAATACAATTCACAAAAGTATTTAGCTTATTTCCAGGCGTATACCAACACATATGCTCCTTTAAAAAAACTTAAAAAAATGTACAGAGAAGCGTTAGCACATCCAGATGTTGTCGGCCTAGTGATAGCAACACGTCCCGACTGTATAAATGATAATGTTTTAGATTTTTTACAAAATTTAGTTGAAGAAGGTTACTTTATAAAGTTAGAGTTTGGTTTAGAATCCACAAATAATCAAACACTTAAAGATATAAACAGATGTCAAACACATGAAGATGCCATTGATGCTTTTTCAAGGGCTGCTAATAGAGGCTTACATTTAGGAGGTCATTTGATACTTGGTTTACCTGGTGAAAACAGAGATGATATGTTGCAACATGCACGAAATATTTCTAAACTACCTATTGATACTCTTAAGATTCATCATTTACAAATTGTAAAGCATACAAAGATGGCTTATCAATTTAAGCATACTCCAGACATGTTTTGTTTTATGAGCTTAGATAATTATATAGATTTAGTAGTAGACTTTATTGCGTTATTACATCCAAATATTATTATAGAAAGATTTTTTAGTGAATCACCTCCCAATAAGTTAATTTATCCTAAGTATGGATTGAAAAATTTTGAAGTTAAGGCTCTAGTTGAAAAAAGATTAGAATATAGAAATATTAGTCAAGGAGAATTATTTAATTCGCAATAAAAATTATTTAAAAATGTCAGACGAAAAAAAAATAATATTTTCAATGATTGGAGTTTCCAAGTCATATGAAAATAACAATAAACAAGTTTTAAAAGATATTTACTTATCTTTTTTTTATGGTGCAAAAATTGGAATAATTGGTTTAAATGGTTCTGGAAAGTCAACTTTATTAAAAATAATTGCAGGCATTGAAAAGTCTTTTTCTGGTGAAGTAACTTTTTCAGAGGGCTTTGACATTGGATATCTTGAACAAGATCCTAAACTAGATGATAACAAAACAGTAATTGATATTGTTAAAGAGGGGATGTGTGAGGCAATTACTATTTTAGAAGAATATAATAAGATAAATGATTTATTTAGTTTACCTGAAAATTATGAAGATTCAAATAAAATGGAGCAACTAATGAAAAAGCAGGCACAACTTCAAGATAAGATTGATGCAATTGGTGCTTGGGATGTGGATACAAAGCTTAACATAGCTATGGATGCTCTGCGTTGTCCTCCTGCTGATACACCGATCTCAGTTTTGTCTGGAGGAGAAAAAAGAAGAGTTGCTTTGTGTAGATTACTTTTAAAAGAACCTAAAATATTATTATTGGATGAGCCTACGAATCATTTAGATACTGAATCAGTATTATGGTTAGAACAACATCTTGCAAATTATAAGGGCACTGTTATTGCCATCACACATGATAGGTATTTTTTAGACAATGTTGCTGGATGGATTCTTGAGCTTGATAGAGGAGAAGGTATTCCTTGGAAAGGAAATTATTCATCTTGGCTTGAACAAAAAACAAAAAGATTAGAACAAGAAGAAAAAACAGAAAGTAAAAGAAAGAAAACTCTTCAAAAAGAACTTGAATGGGTAAGAATGTCTCCTAAGGGAAGAAGAACAAAATCTAAATCAAGATTAAATAATTATGAAAAATTATTAAAACAAGAAGGTAACAAATCTGAGGAGAAAATAGAGTTATATATCCCCCCTGGCCCTCGTCTTGGAAATAATGTGATAGATTTAATAGGTATTTCTAAGTCATATGGCGAAAAATTATTGTTTGAGAATTTAGAATTTAAATTGCCACCTGCTGGTATTGTTGGAGTTATTGGCGCTAATGGTGCTGGTAAAACTACATTATTTAGAATGATAATGGAACAAGAGGCACCAGATAAAGGAGAGTTTCAAGTTGGAGAAACTGTTCGTATTGGTTACGTTGATCAACAACATAAAGAAATTGATTTAGAAAAAACAATTTGGGAACAGCTAACAGGTGGTGAGGAACAAATTAAGATCAATGGTAAATACGTGAACTCTAGAGCGTATGTGGCCAAGTTTAATTTTAATGGCTCTGATCAAAATAAAAAAATAGGATTTTTATCTGGAGGAGAAAGAAATAGATTGCATCTTGCAATGACATTACAACAACAAGCAAATGTTCTTTTATTAGATGAGCCAACCAATGATTTAGATGTTAATACATTGAGAGCTTTAGAAGAGGGTTTATTAAATTTTGCCGGTTGTGCAGTGGTAATATCACATGACAGATGGTTTTTAGATAGAATATGTACTCATATTTTAGCTTTTGAAGGAAACAGTAAAGTTGTTTTTTTTGAAGGAAGTTACTCAGATTATCAAGAAAATCGCATAAAAAGACTCGGAAATATTTCACCTAAAAGGATAAAGTATAAGAAGTTGATAAGATAATTTTTTTATTTTGATGTCTTATATACTAAAATACTAGCTAAAAAACTAAAAATTATATTTGGAATCCATACAGCTATTTTGGTGCTTAGATTACTATTTATTGCGAATGTTGTGCTTACTTGCATAAACATGATGTAAGCAAATGCTAAAATAACTCCTACCGCCAAATGAAATCCAATTTTTTTTGTTTTTTTACTTGAAATACATACTCCAATTAAAGTTAAAATAATAGAAGCAAAAGGATATGCTATCCTTTTATATTTTTCAAGTTCATAATAAGTAATATTTTTACTTCCTTTCATTTTTTCATTTTTTATAAATTTATTTAGCTCAAAAAAATTCATTGTTTCTGTAAGATTTGTTGAATAATCGAGATCATCTGGCTGAAGATTTAATGAAATTTCTAATTTTTTACCCTCTTTTAATTTTTCATGGTCATTTTTAAATTCTCTTATTTTGTAGTTATTGATTTCCCAATTTTGACTAATTGAATCATACAGAATGTAATCTGATTTTAATTTTGATACTAGTTTTCCATTATTAAATTTTTCTAACGTAAATTTATATCCAATTTTTCTTTTTTTATTAAAACTTTGCATGTATATATATTTACCTTGTGAAATTTGCATGTGAATATCTTTTGTTCTAGAAGACTTTTTTTTAGTAAGATACTTATTTTCAAAATCGATACGCCGATTATTTGATTCAGGTATTATAAAGTTGCCTAACGTAAATGATAGAAAGAAAATAATTAATGAAGTTAAAATAAAGGGTCTTAAGAATCTTATAAAACTCATACCACTATTTTGAATTGCAATAATTTCTGAATTATTTGCCATTCTGGATGTGAAAAAAATAACTGAGATAAATACAAATAGATGACTGAATAAATTTGCAAAATATGGTGTAAAATCAAAATAATAATTTACAATTTCTTTTTTAGTAATTTCATGTTCAAGAAAATCATCTATTTTTTCTGAAATATCAAAAATAATTACAATAATTAAAATTAGACTTATACAGAAAAAGAATGTAGAAATAAATTTCTTTATTATATAAAGGTCTAGCTTTTTCACAATCTCGTGTTTAGTTTTTTCACCATTTTATTTTTCCAATCTGTAAATGTTCCAGCCTGTAAATGTAGTTTCGTTTTTTCCATTAACCAAAGATAAAATCTTATGTTATGCAGACTTGCAATTTGTTTTGCTAAGATCTCATTACTTTTAAATAAATGGTGAACATATGCTTTAGAATATGCAGAATCTACAAAAGAAGTTCCATTTTTATCTAGTTCAGAAAAATCTTCCTTCCATTTTTTATTTTTTAAATTTATTGTTCCTTCAGATGTAAATAACATGCCATTTCGTGCATTTCTAGTAGGCATTACACAGTCAAACATATCTATGCCTAGCGCAATATTTTCTAGTAAATTGACAGGAGTTCCAACTCCCATTAAATATCTAGGTTTGTCAGTGGGTAATATAGAACATGTTATTTCGGTCATTTCATACATTAGATCATGCGGTTCTCCAACTGAAAGGCCTCCTATTGCATTACCGTCTCTGTTAAAGCTTGCTATTTGTTCTGCAGATTTTTTTCTTAAATCTTTATATATACTTCCTTGAACTATAGGAAATAAAGTTTGTTTATAATTATATTTTTCATTTGTCATATCAAATCTGTTACAGCATCTCTTTAACCACCTGTGTGTTAACTCCATTGATGTTTTTGCATATTTAAAATCGCAAGGATATGGTGTGCATTCATCAAAAGCCATAATAATGTCTGCTCCAATTGTTCTTTGAATATCTATCGCATATTCAGGCGTAAAAAAATGATAACTTCCATCAATATGAGATTGAAATTTCACTCCTTTTTCTTCGATCTTTCTTCTACAAGATAAAGAATATACTTGATAGCCTCCGCTATCAGTTAATAGTGGCTTTTTCCAGCTAATAAATTTATGCAAGCCACCTGATTTTTGTATTGTATCTAAACCTGGTCTTAAATAAAGGTGGTATGTGTTTCCTAAAATTATTTTAGCTGCTGTATCATTCATTAGTTCATGCTGATGAATACCCTTTACTGAACCTGCTGTGCCAACGGGCATAAATATTGGTGTATTAATTTCTCCATGGTCTGTTTTTAGTTTTCCTAACCTAGCTTTTGAATTAATATCTTTTTTTAAAATAGTAAATTTCATAATTGCAAACATAATAAACATCATCTATTGCATGCTTTAATAAAATCAATTATATATTTTTGTTTTGCAATTACTGATGCTATCGCTTTTAGTTAAAGAGGAAAGTCCGGACACCAAAGAGCGGCATAATGGGTAACACCCATCTACTGAAAAGTATGGACTAGTGCAACAGAAAGCAAGTACAGTTTGGCTGTAGTGAAATCAGGTAAACTCTATGTGGTGAAATACCAAATATATCAGGAATTAAAAGTTGCTCGCTTTTTCTTGAGGGGTAGGTAGCTTGAAATAATAAGTAATTATTATTCTAGATAAATGATAGCACTATAATATTTATAGAACAGAATCCGGCTTACGTGTAATTGTAATTTTTAAGCTGACACATTAGTGTCAGCTTTTTTTGTATTTGCTCTAATGAAATATTTAGTGTTTTTTTTGTTGTTATTTTTTTAAATTTGAGTTTTCTGAATTTAGAATAACAAATACTAAATATATTGTCAACTAAATATTTTATTAGAGAGAAGATAACTTGCTTAAATAAAGAAATCTATTATATTTGCAATCCAAAATAGTAAATATTTAAGTTATGCCTAAAAGAACTTTTCAACCATCAAATAGAAAAAGAAAAAATAAACACGGTTTTCGTGAACGTATGTCATCTTCTGATGGGCAAAAAGTTTTGTCTAGAAGAAGGTCAAAAGGAAGAACTCGTTTAACTGTTTCAGATGAAATAGGCCATAAATAATATGAATAATTTTTATAAATCATAAAATTAAGGTGTCACCAAAGTGACACCTTTTTTATTATGTTTTTTTTAAATTTATTGTTAATATAAATTGATAAGTTTTAAACAAAAGAAAAGTAAAATTTTTAAATTCGCAGTAGTGTGAACAAAATAAATATTTTAATATGCCAAAAGATAATTCATTAAAATCTATTTTAATAATAGGTAGTGGTCCTATTGTTATAGGACAAGCATGCGAATTTGATTATTCTGGTTCGCAGGCAGCAAGATCTTTACGAGAGGAGGGAATAGAGGTTTCACTTATAAACTCTAATCCTGCAACTATAATGACAGATAATGTAGTTGCTGATCATATTTATTTAAAACCATTAACTCCCGATTCAATCATCGATATTTTAGAAGAGCGTCAAATAGATGCTGTTTTACCCACCATGGGAGGTCAAACTGCATTAAATTTATGCATTGAAGTAGATGAAAAAGGAATTTGGAAAAAATATAACGTTGATATAATTGGAGTAGATATTGATGCGATTCATATTACTGAAGACAGAGAACGTTTTCGTAAGTTAATGAACGAAATTGATATTCCAGTTGCTCCGGCCAAAATTGCAACATCATTTTTAGAAGGAAAAGCAATTGCTCAAGAATTGGGCTTTCCTTTAGTTATTCGTCCTTCATTTACCTTAGGGGGTAGTGGAGCTTCTTTTGTACATACAAAAGATGAATTCGAGAATTTATTATCAAAAGGTTTACACGCATCCCCTATACATGAAGTATTAATCGATAAAGCTGTGCTTGGATGGAAAGAGTATGAATTAGAACTTTTAAGAGATGCAAATGATAATGTCATTATTATTTGTAATATAGAAAATCTTGATCCTATGGGAATACACACAGGTGATTCTATAACAATTGCCCCTTCAATGACACTTTCTGATGTCACTTACCAAAAAATGCGAGATATGGCAATTAAGATGATGCGTTCAATTGGCGATTTTGCAGGAGGATGTAATGTGCAATTTGCTGTAAGTCCAGACGAAAATGAAGATATCATTGCAATTGAGATTAACCCAAGAGTTTCTAGATCATCTGCACTTGCCTCTAAAGCAACTGGTTATCCTATTGCTAAGGTAGCTAGTAAATTAGCAATTGGTTATACTTTAGATGAGTTAAATAATCAAATTACGAAAACAACTTCAGCTTGTTTTGAACCAACTCTTGATTATGTTGTTGTTAAGATACCTAGATGGAATTTTGATAAGTTTAAAGGTTCTGATATTGAACTAGGATTACAAATGAAATCTGTTGGCGAAGTAATGAGTATTGGAAGATCTTTCCAAGAAGCGTTACAAAAAGCTTGTCAATCATTAGAAATTGGTCGCAATGGTCTTGGAGCGGATGGTAAGGGTGAAACAGATCAAGATAAAATATTATATGATTTAGAACATGCTAGTAGTGATAGAATATTTAGGGTTTATGATGCAATGCGCATTGGAATTCCCACAAAAAAAATACATCAAATAACTAAAATAGATTATTGGTTTTTACATCAAATTGAGGAGTTAGTAGTACTAGAAAAAGAAATTGAAAAATATACAATTGATACAATTCCTGCTGATATGCTATTAGAAGCCAAAATGAAAGGCTATGCTGACAGACAAATTGCTCACTTATTAAATTGTTTAGAAAGTACTGTATACGACAAGAGGAATAAGGAGAATATAAAAAGAGTCTATAAATTAGTAGATACTTGTGCTGCAGAGTTTAAAGCTGAAACACCATACTATTATTCTACATTTGAAATGCCAATGAAATTAGATGGAACCACATATGCTGAAAATGAAAGTGAATTAACAAAAAAAGAAAAGATAATTGTTTTAGGTTCTGGGCCAAATAGAATAGGTCAGGGTATTGAATTTGATTATTCTTGTGTTCATGGGGTTTTAGCATCTAAAGAGTGTGGTTATGAAACTATTATGATTAATTGTAATCCTGAAACTGTTTCAACAGATTTTGACACTGCAGATAAATTATATTTTGAACCGGTTTTTTGGGAACATATTTATGACATAATCTTATACGAAAAACCTGTTGGTGTTATTGTTCAATTAGGAGGACAGACTGCTTTAAAGTTAGCAGAGAAATTAGACCGCTATGGAATAAACATTATGGGTACATCATATCAGGCTTTAGATATTGCTGAAGATAGAGGTAGATTTTCAGAACTTTTAAAAGAAAATAAAATTCCATATCCAGAATTTGCTGTTGCGGAAACGGCAGAAGAGGCTGTCGAGATTTCTAAAACTTTGAAATTTCCTATATTAGTCAGGCCATCTTATGTGCTTGGTGGTCAGAGCATGAAAATTGTTATTAATGAGGAAGAATTAGAACATCATATTGTAAATATATTAAAAGATCTGCCTGGAAATCATGTTCTTTTAGATCATTATCTTGACAAAGCAATTGAAGCTGAAGCTGACGCTATATGTGATGGTGAAAATGTTTATATTATCGGTATGATGGAACACATCGAACCTTGTGGTATTCATTCTGGTGATTCTTATGCGGTTTTACCTACTTTTGATTTAAGTCCAAATGTGCGTCAGCAAATGATAGATATTACAAATAAAATTGCAGTTGCTTTAGACACAGTTGGATTAATTAATATCCAATTTGCCATAAAAGATGAAAAAGTTTATGTTATTGAGGCTAATCCAAGAGCCTCTAGAACAGTTCCTTTTATTGCAAAAGCTTATGATGAGCCATATGTTAACTATGCCGCTAAAGTAATGCTGGGAAAAAGTAAAGTAACAGATTTTAATTTTTCACCCACCAAGAAAGGATATGCAATTAAAGTTCCAGTATTTTCTTTTAATAAATTTCCTAATGTTAATAAGGAACTTGGGCCTGAAATGAAATCTACAGGTGAGTCCATATATTTTATAGATGATTTAAAAGACAATTATTTTACAAAAGTTTATTCTGAAAGAAATTTATATTTGAGTAAATAGCATGGTTGGAATTTTAAATTTTATTCTTTGGTTTTTTGTGATTCTTTTTTTGTTGAAGTTTATGGGAAGATTACTAGCTCCTTTCTTATTACGCTATTTTGCAAACAAAATGCAGAGTAAATTTCAGCAACAGTTCAAAGAAAATTTTTCTAATCAAAGTTATAATTCAAAGAAAGAAGGAGAAGTTACCATAGAAAAACAAAAACATAAGAAAAATAATAAATCTAAAGATATAGAAGGAGAGTATATAGATTTTGAAGAAATTGAAGATAAATAAAAATTTATGCAAAAAGAATATAACTTTAACTTTAAAAAAATCGTCCCTCATATAATAGCGATAACAATATTTGTAATGATTTCCGCATTATATTTTAGTCCTGTATTGGATGGTAAAGTTCTTAATATGCCTGATATTATTCAGTATAAAGGTATGAGTAAAGAATCTAAAGACTTTAAAGATGAAAATAATGGAAATCAAACTCTTTGGACCAGTACAAGCTTTTCAGGTATGCCAACTTATCAAACAGGAATGCAATCTAAAACTAATTTGGTCAAGTATATTGACAAGATTTTTAAATTTGGATTGCCACGACCAATGAACATGGTTTTTCTGTATTTAATTGGGTTTTATATTCTATTATTAACTCTTAAAATTGATTACAAAATAGCTATACTAGGTGCCATTGGTTTTGGCTTTTCATCCTACTTTTTTATTATTATTGAGGCTGGACACACATCAAAAGCTCTAGCTATTGGATACCTACCGTTAATTGTTGCTTCTGTTTTATATACATATGAAAATAATAAATGGTTTTTAGGTACTGTTTTTACTTCTTTATTTGTCGCATTACAACTATATTCAAATCATTACCAAATAACTTATTATACAGCAATATTATTGGCTATGATAGGCTTTTCACAGCTTTATAAAGAAATTAAAGCAAGAAGCATACCAAATTTTTTAAAAAGATCATTTTTTTTAATTTTAGCGGGTATTCTTGCTGTAGGAACTAACTACACAGTTTTTTCTACTACTATGGAGTATAGCAAGGTAAGTCAAAGAGGACCATCTGAACTAACACCCAAAAAAGGTCAAAAGAAGGACCTAGGAATGGATTTTGATTACATAACTCAATATAGCTATGGTGTAGATGAATCTATGACTTTACTAATACCAAATTTTAAGGGTGGGGCTATGAAAGATGGAAATTATTGGGGAGAAATGGCCTATATCAATCCAAATAATGCAAAACAAAAAATTCCATTTTATGGTCCTGGGGCACCTACTTATGTTGGAGCAGTTATTTTTTTTCTATTTATTTTAGGTATTATTTATCTTAAATCTCAATATAAATATTGGATTTTAGGATCTACTATTTTGACTTTAATGTTAGGTTGGGGACACAACTTTCCAGCACTAACTAAGTTTTTTATTGACTACTTTCCAATGTATGATAAATTTAGGGCAGTCACTATGATAATGATAATTACTCAGTTCTCGATTGCATTACTTGCATGCTTAACTTTAAATCAATTTTTAAATGATAAAAACAATAAATTAAAAGAAGAAAGACTTAAAATTTCATTTTACGTTGTTGGTGGTATAACATTAATATTATCTTTATTTCCGTCAATTTTTTTAGATTTTATATCTCCAGCTGAAAAAGTTAAATTAATACAAGGACTTAATTTTTCAGATTTATCTTCTGTTATTCTTTCTAGGGAAGAGGTTTTAAAATCAGATGCTTGGAGATCTTTTGTTTTTATTTTACTTACTGTAACTTGTTTATGGATTAGCCTCAAAAAAAATAATAACAAGAAATTTCTGGTTATAGCTATTGGGATTTTAGTTTTTCTTGATATGGCAATTGTTAATAAGAGATATTTAAATAATAATTCATTTGTTAATGAGTTTGCATTTAATATTGTTAAAGACAACGCTGATTTAGTAATTACTGAAAATAATAAGAATAGATCAAGATTGTATGATTTATCTCGATCAACTTTTTCTGATGCTCGAGCTTCTTATTTTCATTATTCCATTGGGGGTTATAGTGCAGCAAAAATTAAAAGATATCAAGAAATATATGAGAACTATATTAATTTTAAAGATACCACTATAAATGTTCCAAATAATCGAGGAGAAATGAATGCCAGAGAACTACCTTGGCCAACTAAGTCTCAAGTTAATGTTCTACAAATGCTAAATTGTGGGTGGGTTAAATCATCAAAAGCATTAACTACGTCAGATTTTATGTCTCAGTATGGAATTTTTTATCAGCCCATGGGTAATGCTATATTTATTGATTCTATTTCAGTTGTAGAAAATCCTGATGAAGAATTTAAGGCAGTAGAAAATTTTAATCCACTTACAACAGCTATTATCGATAAAAGATTTAATGTAAATCAATCAGACTTTAATTATGATCCGAATTCAAAAATAAAATTAGATATAGAAAATTATAAGCCTAACCATTTAATATATAACATTGACAAAGCATCTGATTTTAATCAGCTAGCTGTTTTTTCAGAAGTTTATTACGAAAAAGGATGGAATGCATACATTGATGGGAAAATTGTTCCTCATTTTCGCGCAAATTATATCTTAAGAGCAATGATAGTTCCTGCTGGAACAAAGAAAATTGAATTTAAATTTGAGCCAACTTCTTTTTCAAGTGGTGAAAATATAGCTTTAGCGTCATCTATCATTCTTTTATTACTTTTGGCTTTTGTTTCCTTTAAGGAAATTAAGTCAGAATGAAAAAGGTTTTAATTATTTCATATTATTGGCCACCTTCTGCAGGTTCTGGAGTTCAGAGATGGTTAAAGTTTGCAAAATATTTGCCGAAATTTAACTGGAAACCATTTATCTATACTCCAAAAAATCCATATTTTGAAATCAAAGATGATAAGTTACTGAATAATATGCCATCTGAATTAGTTGTTTGGAAAAAAAATATATGGGAGCCTTATGCTTTAAAAGATATAATTTTTGGTAAAGGTAACAATGATCAAAATGCTGGAATTATTTCAAATAAAAAATCATTTAAAAATACATTGTTAAATTGGATAAGAGGTAATATTTTTATTCCTGATCCTAAAATATTTTGGATAAAATCTTCTGTGAAATTTTTATTAAGTAAAATAAAAAAAGAAGACATAGGGTATGTAATTACTACTGGTCCACCACACTCAATACATTTAATAGGATTGGAAATTAAAAAAAACATCCCAAATATTAAATGGATTTCTGATTTTAGAGATCCGTGGAGTAAATTAGATTTATTGCAAGAATTTCACTTAACTAAATATGCCCTTAGAAGACATCAAAAATTAGAGAAACGAGTATTAAATAGTTCAGATTTAGTTTTAACAGTCAGCGAAAGATGGTCGAAAGAGTTTATAGAACTAGGAGCTAATAAAGTTGAGCTTATTACTAATGGTTTTGATGCAGAAGATTTTAATCTCAACAATAATAATAACAATAATAATAAATTTATTATAGGTCACTATGGTTTATTAAATCATTTGCGTAATCCAATTTATTTATGGAAAGCACTTGATATCATGTGTTATGAAAATCCAGATTTTAAATCAAAATTAGAACTTCATTTTTCTGGAAATGTAGATCAAGAAGTAATGGAGCAAATTAACGCCTTTCCTAATTTAAAAGACAAAGTGAAATATTTAGGATATTTAACTCATTCAAGCGTAATTGAACAATATAACAATGCCTCTGTATTATTACTATTATTGTTTAATTCAGAAAGTGGATTAGGAAATTATCCTGGAAAAATTTTTGAATATTTTGCTTCTAATAAACCAATTTTGGCATTTGGCCCAAATAACAGTGATACACAAGAATTAATTAAGCAAACTAATTCTGGTATTTATTGTTGCTATGATGAACAAGATATTAAAGACAAAATAATTGATTTGTATAATAATACTGATAAATTTAGAGTTAGTGACTATGAAAGATTTTCTAGAAAAAAATTAACTCAAAGATTATCAATAGTTTTAAATGATTTGTAAATGGGGATTGTAAGAAATCAAAGTATAAAAAACTCAATTAGTTTCTATATTGGAATGGCAATTGGAGCGCTAAATACTATTGTAATTTATCCTAATACTTTTAATGATAATCCTGAGCATCTTGGTTTATTACAAGTTATACTTGCATATTCGCTTGTATTATCAACTTTTACTACTTTGGGGACCCCAAAAACCTTTTTGAAATATTTTCCAGAAATTAAGCAGAAAGGACAGCTTTATTTTTTCGCTTTAATAGTTCCTTTATTGGGTTTTTTACTTACTTCCTTAGTTTATTTTTCTTTTAAAGAAAATATTTTTCAGTTGATTGGGACTGACTCATTACTGAGAGAAAATTTTTTTTATATAATACTACTTGTATTTTTTATTGGATTTTAT